>NZ_JALJES010000025.1:0-96451 GCF_023242525.1 Pseudomonas sp. MWU12-2319 | reverse complement strand
TCACATCCATCCATAGGGATTCTCGCCCTATGGGGCGAGCTCAGTCCCGCCCCCAGGAGTGCTTTATGGGAAAGCTACTGAATGTGCTGTGCCTACCGTTTCCGTTCATTCGGAACCCTTACGTCCCCGATTCGTTTCTGCGCCTGGACGCGTTCCAACGGCAGTTCACGATCATCTGCAGCGGTGTCATGCGCTTGCCGGAAGAAGCGCCGCGTGTGGGTTACTACCAAGTCACCGGCGCGTACGAGGTGGGGCATGCGGGTCTGATTGAAGACGCCATTGTGCTCTGTACCTCACGGTTCGAGGAGCTGCATGCGTATCCGAAACTGAGTGCAGCGGAGTCGTTCGATCCACGCACGGTCGAGGTCTACTACACCCCGTCCGAAGCCTGTAAACGAGGCCCTGTGATCTGTGCACGCGCTGATGTTCAACGGGTGCTCTCAGGTGTTGTAGGCCCCTCTGAGATCGTTTGGCGACGTCCTTGTCGTACGGATGAAGAAGTCTGTGCGCTTGAGAAACAGATAGAGGCATTGCTCGCACAAGCCAACGAGGACATGCGCTCGGACTCTTACGACTCGGCAAGTTTTGCCCGCCGAAAAGCCACGGAGCTGAAAGGCTTTTTGGTTTCACCCAGATGGCGAGCGTTTGCGTTAAAGGCACTCGACGATACAGGCGTCACCTGCTGCACCTACTGATACTCAAGGCTGAATAAAGCCTCAATAACCGTCACCGGGAAATCACCTCCCGGTCGGGGCGGTGGTTTCTCTGAACTGGAGAAATCTCATGTCCCCACAACTGAACCAAGATCGCGTCAGTGCGATGAAGTATTCACTGTCCGTCACGCCACTGGCCTGGGACAAAGCGGTGCAGAGCAATCAGCACCGATGTGGTTCAACCTACGAGAGTCGGCTGCTGGATCTGCTGCACGCCGTGAGCAAAGCGCATCACCGGCAACCAGATGCTCGGCAGGTTCATTTCGGGCTCTATCAGCGGCTGCGCACCGGGAGTCGCACAAAACAGTCCTCCCTGGAGCTGACGCTCAACTTGGTGGAAACAGACCCAGAGACGCCGTATCTGCTTCTGTCACTCAAGGACGAGCGGGTTGATTCATAACCTCGGCCGGCCCTACGGCAACACCCCCACTCAAGCCCGACGATGTCGGGCTTTTTTATGCCTGCGATAGGCGTCCATGACGACTACGAGCGACTGCCTTAAGAAAAAAGAGCGACATCCTTTAAAGAAACTACCCACAAATAGTTCGGCCGCATCCCTACAGATCAAGTCAGCTAATACACGTTATGGTCAGTCGTATTTCACCTTAACTGAGTCTCCCTCTGCTGACAGCGATCGATGCTTATTTCCCCACGAGCAATGTTCATTTCATACCCGGCGAGCAGCTGCCGGTTTGCACTGTCGAGCCGTAGTTCCATTCCCCCCCCTCCCCCAATACTCAATTCGCAAATGGAGTTGCCTAAGACATGTCCAGCACCGTGAACACCGAAACTATGCGCGTAGCACCCAAGTTTCTGGCCCGGGTGTCAGCGTTCAAAAATGAGGCTGTGTTACTGCACTGGAAAGCCCGCCCTGAGCCGATGACTGATCAGGTGTTGCCATGAAGCGTTGGTATCTGTCCGCCGTGCTACTGGTACTCGCATTGCCAGGTTGCAGCAAGGAAGCCCCGAAGATTCTCGGCGCGCCCATTGAGGGGATCAACCACACCTCAGCGGCGATCAATCACTTTCAGGTCAATGGCAACGGTGGGCCGAATGTTGGGCCCTATGGCGGAGGCGGTAAGCAGACCTGTTGCGTCCCACTGCCGACTCAATGGCGCCCCGGTTTGAAGGTGGTGGTCGAGTGGGAAAAGGACCCGAATGTAGGGGCCTCCGTCAACTGGCCAAAGCCTCGCTATTCAGAGGCTTGGTTCAAAGCCGCAAAGAAACATGAGACTGGATACACCCGCCACCGCGCCATCGTGGAGGTGGCGCCGTATGAGGAGTTGGGTGTGGTTGATGTTCATTTCATGCCCTGCGATCAAGTGCTGGTTTCTGCTGTTGCCCAGTTGCCCGGTAAGCCGGGCTACCCCTACAACTACCCCCGAAAAATGGAGGTCCCCAAGACATGTCCAGCACCGTGAACACTGAAACAAAACGCCTGCCCCCCGAATTTCTAGCCCGGATGTCACCGTTCAAAAAAGGAGGTCTGTTGCCCCAGGACGGTCAGGATGTCGCGGGAAACCAGAGGCTTCGAGATCAACTGATCGATCAGATAAACGTAAAGGAGCGAGCGACTGCCAAAGCCAACAACCTGACCTATGTCAGCCGGTGCATGGACATTCTGCACATCACTTTGTGCTTTGACGGCACGAACAACCATGAGCCGTCAGATAAACTTACTTCACCCCCCTCTACCAGTAATGTGGCGCGGCTGTTCCATGCCAGCCTGGGTAGCACCGATAACAAATCCGTCCAGGATGAGGGGTTTTATGCTTACTACATCCAAGGCGTCGGTACTGAGTTCAAAGAAATCGGTGAGTTTGAGCCCGAGGATTGGGGCCTGAAGGGGGCAATCGGCGGCGAAAATCGAGTCAACTGGGGCCTGACCCGACTGATCGATGTACTCAGAAGAGCTTGTGGTGAGCCACGTCTTAATCCCAAGGACGCCTATGCCTTAGTCCAGCAAATGGGCACGACCGTCAAAGAGGACATGCTTGGTGCCTCCCTGTTCAAGGACAGCCATACCCGGCGTAAGCAAGCCTTACAGGCGCCACTGCTGGAATTGCAAAAAAAGATTGAAGACATGCATGCCCGTAGCGCGATTCCTGAGATCCAGGCGTTGCGCCTGTATGTGTATGGGTTTTCACGGGGCGCTGCTGAGGCCCGAGCCTTTGCCACCTGGCTTGAGGCCCTGACCCAGGTCGAGGTGAATGGCGAAACCTGCTATCTGTTCGCCGGACTGCCTATCAGCATTGCCTTTCTGGGTCTGTTTGACACCGTGGCTTCGGTTGGCGTGGCCTATGTTGCCCCCTTTGCCGCTGGGCATATGGGCTGGGCCGACGGTTCGCTGCGGCTATCGGATTCCGAGAAGTTTCTGGAGCGCTGCGTGCATCTGGTCTCCGCGCACGAGCAACGGGCGTGTTTTCCTCTGGATTCGATCCGTCGTAAAGCCAACTCCAAGGACCCCAACTGTCGTTCGACCTACCGCCGCAACACCTTCGAGTACCTCTATCCCGGTATGCATTCCGATGTGGGCGGCGGGTATCCGCCCGGTGATCAAGGCAAATCCCTGGCTGGATCCGAAGAAGTGTTGTCGCAGATTGCGCTACACCATATGTACCACGAGGCTTATCAGACCGGGGCGCCCTTGCAGGCTCCGCGAGACGCACTCAGCAAAATTCAGCGTGAACGTCGCCCATGGATAGCCATGGATGAAAGCACTGAGCTTGAGTTTACCGTCAGCCCAACGCTGATCGACCGCTTCAACCACTGGCTCTTCGCCCAGGACAACGGTCCCTTGGAAGAAGTCATGGACCGTGAAGCCGCCTTGATCACTGGCTGGCGCATCAATCGGTATGCCCACGGCTTGTTCCAAAACACGAAGGCATTCCAGCATGTCCGAGGCTACCGCCAGGAGGGACCCAGTCCAGACATGACGGATGAAGAGATCAAGGCCTTCGAGTTCCTGCACGAGTTGCAGCTCAAGGACGATGCCGCCCTTCGACGCGGTGAGTCCTTACCTGAGCGCAGTGAGGCCACGGTAAAACAACAAGAAGAGGCCCAGGAGATCAAGCGCAACTACGAACAACGCGTCGGAGCCCGGCAACCTATTGCGCTCAACACCGCTAAAGCCTTTGAGCCGAGCCTTGATGAACGGCAATTGAAGCGCGCGATGGATGAGTTCGCCCGCGACTACAAACCGAGCTGGGGCCTGTCCGAGGACGATTGGCCGATTTTCGGTGCCAAGACGCTTAACGTTCTATTGGGCGGCCTGGTGTACCTGACCAACGAGCAGGACGAGGCCGAGGAATACGCCCGTATGCGCAAGGAGGGTCAGGAAAACTATCAGCGGTTGTTCAACGAACGTGGCCAGCCCCAGGATGACGAAGAATCCCAGGCCATCATCGCGTTGTTTGACGATCAGGTGCACGACTCTCGGGCCTGGTTCATGAACGCGGCCCTGGGCGAGCGCGAGATCTGGAGCGACTACTTCCGCTATCGGGCGATCTTCTTTGACGATGAGTCCAACAAGCGGCTGTCGCTGTTGGCTACGGCGGGGCAAGTGATCGGCGTGGCCGTGGCGGTGGGCAGCATTGGCCTGAGCATCAAGCGCCGCGACCCACGTTATCTGGTGGGGCTGTTTCTGCCTTCGCTGGGAATTCCAGTGTTCCGTGGCAAGGTCGGCATGCCAGAAATCAGTGCCTTCGACAGCCTCACCAACCTTGCGTTGCCGATGCTTGAAAACGTGGACTCGGTGCGTGAGTTCACCCGAGACACGGGCAGCGTGCTGAAACTGGCGGAGGCGTTGCCATTGCCGCCGGTCTTGAGTGAGAAGAACGCCGATACCGCGACACTGATGGAGATCCTCAAGGCGCAGCAAGCCGCCGAGGCTGAGCGCGAAGCTCAGGAACAGGCAGCCCAGAGACAAAAGGAATCCAACGGCTTACTGGGCAAGGTGCTCGGCACGCTCAATGCGATGCCGGAAAAGGACAGAACCGCCTGGCTCGCACAGATCAGCAAGGCCGCTGGGGCCCCTGTTAGTTAGGCCAAAACTGGGCGCTGACCTTGTTGAGCTTCCACGTATGAAGATCGATTGTCGTCTGGAGTGTCGGCGAGATCGCGGTTCCCCACCGTGCCGAGATCGGAAACTCAAGGTAGTGTCCGGCTCAGTTGAACCACAACAGTCCACTATCTTGACCAATTTGGAGGAGCGTCGGGAGTGGGTACTGGCCGGACGGTTCCCCTTAAGCCTTGCCTCAGTCACGTTCAATGTGTGTAATCGCGATTGTTTTCATGCAAGGGCCACGACATGCAGCTCAACACGCTCACCTTCCAGGACACCATTCGCGCCGGAGGTTCATCAAACGGCTGTACCACTATTGAGCGTTGCTTTTCCGACTTCCGAATCGACGAGCGCTCGTTACTGGAAATTCTTGTATCAGCTGACGGTGGGCACTCTGACTTCATGAGCGGTTTCGTGTCAGGGGCGTCACAACAGAATCGTCTTTTTGGCACAAGCCTTCTGCGATGCAATCAACCGGAAGTAGAGCCGAATCGGGTTCTCATTTACATCTGCCCGGAGTGTGGCGATATCGGATGCGGCGCCTACTCAGTACTCATTCGCAAGAGCAGCACCGGCATTGTGTGGGAAGCATTTGCTTACGAAACGGGGTATGAAGAGCTGCGCATAATCTGCAACGTTGGGCCGTTTATATTCAGCTCGGCCGCCTATGAGCGCGCTATAAAAGCGACCTCCGGGATCAGCTAGACGGCCCCCACCCCTGCCCTTCGCCAGGTCAGCGTCTGCTCCTCAGGGGGCTTTGACGAATGGCAGCCATCGGGTCGATGGTAGCCCCTGGTGATCGATTGCTATCTGCCCGATGTGGGTACAATTGAAGGTTCGGCATTCCTTCAAATGGCAACCACGTACTCACTCATAAAACTTACCGGCCAACAGAATACTTGCGCAGCGTTGCCAGGCATTAGACACGGGAGCATCTGTCGGGGAGCACCTTGTACTGGCCGTCGCCCACGAGGTCGCGGCATCGAAAAACGCATCAACAGAAACGTTCACCCATCCCAAGGCGCCCGATCCATAAGGCGATGATGGCGAGGTCTTTTCCAATAAACGTTCCTGGGCGAAATCAGAGCCAAGGGCTTCTAGGAATCGGATGAAGGACTGCTCATCGCACACGCTTTTCAGTAGTTGATCAAGATCCGCAGGCATAGGCCTCCTGGCAGCGGTGTAAGGGAGAGAGAGTGGCTCGAGCGGTATGCTGCTATACAGCGATAGGGCGATCAATGCTACCGCTCGCACAAGCTCGAAGTCAGCCATCCATTATCGGTCCCTTTCAACCAGGATTGAACACAGGGTCTGCACCGCTCGCGGCCTCTCACGGAAGCCGGCAATTTCAGTGATCGGCAAGAGTTCTCCCTTTCCATTGAGTGAAATTTCCTAGAAAATCCTGGCCGCTTGTTTGAGCCGAATGTCGCCGATAGTCTTGACCCGTCATCACACAATTGATGATACGGACGTGCAAGTCCGGTCATATCGGTGTTCACGCGCCCTCAAACAAGCTGTGTCGGCAGGTAATCCTATGCCTGCGACTCCTGCTTAATGGTGGCCGTGCGCAGGAGACTTTCGAGTCTGCCGGGGTCCGATATGCCCGGTCTTGCACACCTGCGTATGGCTGCCACCCTAATTCGTGTGCGAGCGAATGGTGGCAGCTCCACCTACATATCGGGATTTCGCCATGTTCAAGGTCACCCCCAACCCACCTGTAACACCCAACTCTGAAACCATCGACCCTCGTATCGCCGACCGAGCTTTGTCTCACTACAACATCGGTCCGGACGCGGGTTCGAAATCGGCCCCTATCGCTGTGCTGCATGATCATCGGCATGACCCTGGGAGTCAGGAAGACGCCCTGGCCAATGTCTACTCCATTCTGCAATCCGCTGCTGCAACCGCCTATGAAAACGCCGACAACCAAGCCGGCTCGAACCGCAAGGTGGCGATGGGTGTAGTGCACCTGATTGAACTGGCACAGCTGAAGATGGATTCGGTCCTGGATGGGCAGGCCGTCGGCTTCAACAGCTGACAGCGCTCTGCAGATGAACGGGAAGCCTGGCTTCCCGTTTTGTTGATCACGACTCAGGTCTTCGGTTGCCGGGCAACATTGAGCATCAGTGCCAATCCTTAAGGCAGTGCATGCATTGTCGAGCTTTCCAGGTTCTCAGTTGCCCGCCGCAGAACGAGCAATGGGCGATTTTCTGTTTGCAGACCAGACTCATCCGGTGCTGGAAGTACTCCCAAATGATGGCCGGGTCGACACCCTCACGCCTGACTATCTCGTCGACCACAGCCTGTTCACCCTGCTCGTGAAATGCACCGATAGCCGACAGCGTTTCGACGGTGGGGCAGTAATTGGTGAGCGTGTCTCCGCACCGATCACAGATGCGATGAGCAAGCTGGCGAGTCATGAACTCATCCATTGGGGGCGTGTTGCTATAGGTCTCATGCAGCCCCTGGAGAACGGTTTGGTTAGTCAGTCGGTGCAGGCGTTCCCATAGGTCGAGAAACGTGTCGTAACTGGTTTCCTCGATTCTTAACAGCAGTGTCTGCAAAAGCCAGAGCCAGATTGATGTCTATACTTCGCGCTTCACATTAACAAGGAAGACCCAGACGATGCTGACAGTTCCTAAGCTCGGTGCTAGCGACGATGAATGGCATGATTATGCCGAACAAAGCTGTGAAGCTTTGAAGCCCTACCTTGCCAGTTTTCTTATCGAGCGCTTCGCCTACAAGCCTCGGTATGTTAATCAAAACCTAGCCCGGTCCTTTTCCACTATTTCAGCCCGTACCAAAAAATACGATCTCTACCTCCGAGCTTTCGGACGCCCTAATGGCTTTTGGCCTAGGGAGTGCATAACGCTAGCGCGACTAATGTTCAAAGAGCAACGGATAGGACATGGACGGGATTTGCTTGAAATGCTCGTGGCGCTTGCACCAGAATTTGGTTACAAATTCCTCGCTATCGAATGCGCCAACAAAAATGCTGCCGCGTTTGGGCTACGAATGGGCTTTACCTCGTACGAAGATGGACAGCATTGGGTTGGATCAATATCTGACATTCAGCAAGCTCTCGCTAGTTGATCAGTGGAGCTTCAACCTGGCGAAGTCGGCACACAAACAACGATCACCATCCGGCTATGGAGGCTCGCTCACAAACGTAGCCCTAACGCTCGATGGGACGATACGTATTTTTGCAGTGACCTTGTCACTGCCAAGCATCTCGCCAACACCGCATTCAGGATGAATAGCCATGAATGAGACTTTTCGTCAGCACTTAGTGATCGCCAAAGGCTATTTTTCAAAAAAACTGCCGTATTGGTGCTCAGACTTCTCACGTCCCACGGATCAGCAGTTTGGGGAATTTCTGCGGTCCAATGGCTACCGTGTTCAGTATCTCGTGCTTGAGCTATGGGACCAAGTCTACATCCCCCTGGACTGCAATTTTGAGGTCGTAGAAGAAACTGCTCGGGTGAGGGCTAGGTTGAGAGACGAAGGAGTTCATGAGGATGATCTTCCGATTTTGATCCAGCCGGAACAACGCTAATGCCACAGTCAAGTCATGAGGATCGCATCTCGCATGCTGTGCTGGTGGTGGACATCGAAAGCTACTGAATCCGAAAAACACGGGAAATCACGACGCTGGCCTTTTCGGCATCGGTCTCATAGAGTCCCTGGAGAACGGATTGGTCAGCGAGTTGATGCAGACGAAAATGGTTGTAGAAAGCCTGACCCAGTCGCTGCTGATCAAACGCCCCTTGTTCCCATAGGTCGAGAAACTCGTCGTAACTGACGCTCTCGATTTCCAACTAACGTTTCCTGCGCCTGCGTGCTTGAACCGAGGGTGGATGAGCGGCATCTGCAAGGTAGTAAAGGATGTACCCCGAGTACACCAGAGAGCCTGCTGCCACCTCTTCTTTGAAACACTCCTTGAGTGCGTCCTCTGTGGCAAAGCCGTACTCCGGCAATTTCGAGTCGGCAAAGCCAGTGAGACGCCATACGTCGAACCCATCGATTTCACCTTGATCCCCAAAGTCAAAATCTACTGCGCCCGTGGAGAGGCTCACTGCGCATCCGTAGCCATGCTTGTAGTACTGAATCCCACCTTCAAGCTCGCCGCGGTTGGGAATATCAGTTCCAACCCAATCCGTGCAAGTAGAAGGTAGGACGCCGACTCCACCGACGCTAGCTATCCGGTGAGCTGAATCACTGCAGCTAGATGGGTTTGATCGACACCAACTCGAAATACCGGAACTTCTTCTTTTTGGCCTCGGCCTTGGCCTCTTGCTCCGCGATGAAGGTACTCAGGGTATTGGCATCATAGGTCAGCACCTCGACGTCACCGCCAAACTGCTTGGTCGCGCGCATCGTGACTCGCAGTTTTGGGGAGAGTGCTTTCGCAACACCTCGAGGCTTGGGGGTTGGCTCAGGAGTGGGTACGAATGCTGGTTCTGGCTCTGGTACAGGATCGGTGCTTGGGTCGGAGGGACCAAACAGCGCCAAGCGCATCTCCTCCTCGCTCAGTTCATTACTCATTGTGGACGTCTCATCACTACTTACTTAGGAAGCTAATGGATTTTATCAGTTTTGGCCGCAGGATGCTGTGATCGGTGTAAATCTGCATGGGGTCAATGTCCAATAGCAGTGGCTGCCGGTGTGATCCGTGGACAGCCCAGTAGCGACCCCGTAGGTTATGCAATCACCGCAAGACAGGTGAGGAACACTGAACGGTGTCCTCCCCTACTCCCTCGCTAGCACAACATCTCACCTTGGACGCCATGAAAAAATGGAAACTGAGACCGAAAAGCTGATCGGTGTAATGGATCGGCTTGCACTACTCCTTGAGAGCGACGGAGAAGCTAACTGGAGCGTGTGGATGCTCGAGGTTAGGACACGGTTGCTGGATACTGATGAGTCCGCCATTGAGCACCTTCGGGCGGCCTATGGTGGTATGGGCTCATTCAACGATCTTGTTCTTGGCCAGAGCCGGGTAAATGGCGTCCTCTGCTGGAAACCGGGATATGTCGAGTTGAACGAGAAATTCAGTGATCTGCGTGCCAAGGCCGCGCAGCTCGCAGACTCAATAAGACGCTCACATAATCATCTACCCGGAAAATCCTAGTTCCCACCTCCCCCCTGATGATCGCCTGATACCTGCTCGAACCGAGAAGATACTCAAGGTGGTGTTAAGCTCAGTTGAGCCACAGCGGTATATCGGCCTCATAATAGTTTGGCGGCTGGCACCGTCATGAGACAGCCTGCCAAAATGGAATCACTTTCACCTATCGTCAGGGACAGACGGATGTCTATTATCATTTTTCAGATATTGATCGCAGCGAGCATATTTATCACCGCACAGGTGGGCTCTCGTGCACAGTTGCTGACAAGCCTCGCTTGGACAGTGTTCACTCTGGTCGTCATCTACACCACCCCTCTGATACTGCTGCAACTGCTGACCATCTGGGGCAGCTATTGGGTATTCAGCTCGGCCCAGCGCCAAACCGATAATGGGCCCTCAACTCTGCAAGCTATAATTAATGGCAGAGTAGGTACGGTCATCGATCAGTTGAGTACGCATCAGGTCGTGATGCGTACGCTTCAACCTTTACGGGCAGCAATTTATACCGAGCACCTGGCTGTGGAAAAAGCACTCGAAAGAGCTCAACAACAGCTTCATCTGAACCTACGTTTCGCCCAAGGCGGTCCAGAACTCCAAGCACAGTATGAGCAGTCATGTGCCCATTTCACTCGGCTCTTGAAGCCTGCTCCGTCGGCGTCATCACCTCTCGTTCGGCTACCAGACTTCGATGCTATCCCGCCCCCAGAGAATCCGCAGGTTGCAGAGATCTTGGAACAGGAAATTCGCACGCTTCGCGAAGGCCGAAATCAGTACCTCGACATGGTACGCAGAACCGTATGCGCCAACGCTGAGCTCAAACAATTGTTCGAACGGCAATTGCGCGAGCGTAATGCAGTTGAGGTATGGGTCAAAGAATTCAGTCCGTTGCAGAGGATCCGCGCCGCCCTCTGATCCTCTCCGGCCGAAAAAATTTTTGAGCAGTTGCTAATTGCTGGGTCCTGAGCTTTTCCGAGGCTCGCGTCATGTAAGTGGCCACGGCCTCTTTGATCAGTGGCAAGGTTGTCAGGCGCTGCCCGAACATCCGACTGCAGCAGATCTCCTGCTTGGGTGCATCGGGCTCATCCAGTTCCAGGCACCGCGTCCCTCTCAGCTCACGGGCCGTCTTCTAGACCACAACGCTGAAGTGCTTGCGCAGCGCCCAGGGATCAGCCTGTGAGAGCTACCAGGCGGTTCTGATTCCCATCCCTTCCAGGTGCTCTGTCATCTTCCGTCCGAAAATTGCTTGGGATGAGCACACCACGGTCGTTGATGCTTCTTACGAAGAAATGTGTAGCGCATGACTCAAGAGTGACGGGGCGACCTTAGCTCCCGAAGCATGTGCGCACAGACCATGTCTTAGGCAGCAACCGGCCAAAAAATAAATCTGTCTCCATTGTTCTCTCTTTGATTGTTATAGCCAGCTAGCTATATTGATGGCAAATTGATACTCCTCAGGCTTTCAAGGACGACCCATGCGCATCCAGCACGTAGAGATATCTAACTTCCGAAAACTGCTTTCTGTCCGAATTGACTTCGCTAATGAGACCACGCTGCTTGTAGGTGCAAACAACAGCGGCAAATCCTCCGCCATGCTGGCACTCCGGAGATTTTTGGTTTCGAAGGCTTCTGCTTTTCGGCTCCAGGATCTGACTCTTTGTCATCTCGCCAAGCTGGACGAGATTGGGAAGGAGTGGGAGAACCCACCAGCAAACTATGAAATTCCTACAGCTAAGGACTGGGCCGACTGGCTCCCTAGTCTGGATATCTGGGTGTCGGCAGATCAAGGAGAGTTCCACTTCATCCGCGATCTCATACCCAGCTTTGAGTGGCGCGGGGGGCTTGTGGGAATGCGTTTCCTGCTTGAACCAGATGATATGAATACGTTGTACACGGACTATCGCAAGGAGCGCGCGAGGGTTGCAGAGCTTGAGGACGCTCTAGGGAACGAAGACCCGCCTGGTAGCCCGCTGACACTATGGCCGCAGAGCCTTCATGATTACTTGAACCGTCGACTGGGAGATAAATTCAAGATTCGTTGGTACCGCCTAGATCCACAACAACTTAAGAAGCCTGACAAGTCGACTCGAATGGCGCAAATGCAGCAATTGAGCCCTACTGCCCTGCCCTTGGAAAGCAATCCTCTCAGTGGATTAATTCGAGTACATGAAATCAATGCACAGCGGGGATTCGGCGACCATTCGGACGACAATCAAGGCGATAGCACTAGACCCAGCGGCGCTCGAAAACTCTCGGAACAACTCAGATCTTATTACTCCCGACACCTTGATCCAGGTGACAGCCCAGATATTTCAGATCTCGAAGCGTTGCGGGCGATAGAAGCAGCCCAGTCGGCATTCGATACGAAGCTAGGTAGCAGCTTCGAACCTGCTATTAGAGAGGTCGAGGGATTGGGCTACCCCGGCCGCAATGACCCACGCATCAAAGTCGCAAGTCGCCTGGCAACAACTGACGGCATGAATCATGAAGCGGCCGTCCTTTTTGAGTTGGATTCAATCCAAGGCGCCCCAGGAGCCCCTCCTCTTCACTTACCAGAGACCGCTAACGGGTTGGGATATCAAAACCTGATATCTATGATTTTCCGGCTGATGGGCTTCAGGGACGAGTGGCTGAGAAAAACCAGGGCCGCCAGCACGGAAGTAATAGACCGCGTCGAGCCCATCCACCTCGTGCTCATTGAAGAGCCTGAAGCCCACCTTCATGTTCAAGTGCAACAAGTGTTCGTGCGGCACGCCTACCAAGTTCTATGCCGAGACGCTTTGCTTGAACGCTACCCAAATCTGAAGACTCAGCTTTTGGTGAGCACGCACTCCAGCCATGTAACACATGAAGTGGAGTACCAGAACCTTAGGTATTTCAGGCGACTCCCAGCTGGGATGTATGGCATCGGTGTACCGGTGTCGACGGTCTCTAATCTCTCTAACGTGTTCGGCGAGGGAACAAAGACGAAGGAGTTCGTAACCAGGTATCTGCGGGCACAGCACGCGGACATATTCTTCGCCGACGCAGTCATCTTGGTAGAGGGTTCAGCAGAGCGAATGATGCTGCCGCATTTTTTGCGAAATAAGTTTCCATTCCTTGACCGCTGCTACATCACAACTCTCGATATCGGTGGCAGTCACGCACACCGACTAAGGCCTTTAATTGACGCCCTTGGCATCCTCACCCTGGTTATTACAGACCTCGATGCAGGGCTTAATAAAGCTGCAAAACCGGTGCAAAGAAACGCAGATCAGATTACGAACAATCCGACATTGCGGAGCTGGATGAAACTGATGCATCTGGGCAGCACAGTGGATGAGCTGCTTGAGCTGCCAGCGAACCAAAAAGAGCACCAAATCGACGACCTGTACTCGGTACGCATCGCCTATCAAACTCCTATTTCCACCCACCTGCCCGCTACTGGTGAAGCAATACAAGCTCTTCCAAATACCTTTGAAGACAGCTTTGTGCTTAGCAACGCTGGTCACTTTGCGGAAAAGACAAACGGTACTGGTCTGATGAAGGCTTTCGTAAAAGTTCTGAATGAAGCGCAAACATCGGAAGCCGTTGGAGAAGGGTTTTTCAACGAATTACGCGAAGGAAAGAAAGCAGAGTTTGTGTTGCTCGTTTTGGGCGACAAAAACTTTCCCAGCCTCGAAATCCCTGAATACATCTGTGAAGGCCTCAACTGGCTTGAGTCCAAATTGCGAAGCAAGCAAAAAGAGCTGCTGGTAATTCCACCCGAGGGCGCGGAGGTAACGCCATGAGCGAGGCAGCTATCGCAGATGCCGACACCATTATGCAGGCTTGCCTGAATCTGGCAGACCCGAAGAGTTTTTTTCTTTACGCAGGTGCTGGCTCAGGAAAAACCCACTCACTCGTCGAAGCTATCCGCGAACTCAAAAGTCGCGAGCGAGAACGCCTGACATTCGAGGGCAGGCGCATTGCGGTGATCACCTATACAAACGCAGCCTGCGATGAGATTCTTCGGAGGCTAGAGTTTGATCCACTCGTGGAAGTCTCGACCATTCACGCGTTCGCCTGGCGCCTAATCCAAGGATTCGACAACGAGATCAGAGAGTGGCTAAGGATCAAACTTTCCCAGGACATTGAGAAGATCGAGGGCGAGCTAGCACGCTCGAGAGGCGACAATAAAACATCTCGAGCAAACAGACGGAAGCTACAAAGCAAAATACGCAGACTTGAGACTCTTGACGAGATTACGAAGTTCATCTACAGCCCCGCTGGCGACAACAGAGAGCGGCAAGCACTTAATCACGATGAGGTCCTCAAGTTAACTGCAGCATTCGTTCCTGAACACCCTTTGCTGGATGTTCTAGTAGACCGCTACCCAGTTGTATTGATCGACGAAAGTCAGGACACCCACGCTCCAGTAATGGAGGCTTTTCTGAAAGTCCAGCAATTGGCGCAGACACGCTTCTGCTTGGGGCTGCTGGGCGACACCATGCAACAGATTTACGGCCATGGAGTAACGCGCCTTGATAAAGCGATACCGGGTGACTGGCTGAAACCTGAAAAGGTCGTTAATCGCCGCTGCCCTCGTAGGGTGGTAGACCTTATCAACGTGATTCGAAGCACTGCAGACACTCATCAGCAGACCCCAAAACCTGATGCCATTGAAGGTGTAGTGCGCATGTACTGCATTAGTCAAAGCCAAGAACAGGCACCGAATCTTGAGGAAGGAATCGCTCATTCGATGGCTGCAATCACCGACGACGGAGAATGGGCTACCGGCCCTGAAGGCCGAAAGACCTTGATCCTCGAACATAAGATGGCTGGACGGCGAATGGGGTTCGAGAAGCTGTTCACGCCCCTACACGCGGTTGAGCACCTTCAAACAGGTTTGCTGGATGGAACCCTGCCCGCACTTCGCGTTTTCAGCGAAGGCGTTCTTCCCATCCTTACCGCAAAGGACGATCACTTCCTTCTGCTTGAAGCAGTACGCTCTCGCTCTCCCTTGCTCAGTAAGGACGCTATGCAATCAACAGGGGATCAATCGGCCCACATGCAGCGTGTAGAGGACGCGACGCACGCCCTGCTCTCTCTTTTCGAAAGAAACGATCCAACACTGAGCGAGGTCGCAACGCTTCTGTTGCAAACCCAACTACTTGATGTCCCTGAAAATCTGGTTGGGGCAATGGTGTTGGGAGCTCCTGGTGAGGCTCCAGATTCTGAAGATACGAACGCGATGACCAACTACGCCTATCAGCTATTCCTTGAGCGTCCATTTTCGGAGCTGGCAGCCTTTGCGAGTTATGCGGATGGTCTTTCACCCTACGGTACACATCAAGGGGTAAAGGGGCTGGAGTTTCCACGAGTCATGGTCGTCATCAACGATGAAGAGGCAGGCGGTTTCTTATTCAGCTACGACAAATTGCTGGGTGTAAAAGAACCAACAAAGACTGACCGGGACAACGAGCGTGACGGCAAGGACAACGCACTAGCACGTACTCGTAGGCTGCTTTACGTGACATGTAGTCGGGCTGAAAAGAGCCTGGCGATTGTCGTATACACACCCCAGCCTACACTCGCCAAGCGAAACGTTATTGCTGCTGGCTGGCTTCATGAGAGCGAGGTCGAAATCCTGTGAGGCCTTCCTCCTAGGATTGAGTCGCCATAGTTGCGTAGACGCTTCCGAGCGCCATAGTGAGGCTATATGAGCGAGCTCCCTTTTCTGAGCAGGGCTTCCGCCAGCGGCTGCTTTTGGCCGGTTTCTGCCCATTGTGAGGGGCAGCTGTGGGTCGATTTCTGCCCTTGGTGACAGGCAGAAATCGGCCAGAAGCGGTCAGTCGAACGAAGCGCAACGATTAGCATGATAGAGCCAAGTCATAGCTGAGAAATAACGTACTGACCTACGACCTTGTCGAGATGCGCACCGCCGGCATTCTTGTAGATGGTGATATCGTCTCCGACAATACTCTGCATTACCTGATGGCGGATCGCGGGTTCGAACAGATGGAGGTCATTAAGCAAGACAGTGACGAAATGCTCGAACTGCACTCGACCGATCAGAGGGTCGTGAATGCCATTCTTTGGCCCAGAGCGCGTAAACCTCTTGCTGAACGCCACTACCAGACTCAAGCAGGACGAAATGCCAAGCTAACGAGATCAATGTCAGCGTAGCTCCCCAGGTCGCCCTTATAGAAAGCAATTCTGGACACACCTAGCTCGGACTGTAAGAACGCAACCAGATCCCTGAGGCTGTTTTTCTCGGGTATTTTAGTTGGGCGTATGACCGTTGCCTTGCAGGGTTCGTCATCGTAAACTCTGATAAAAAACACATGTTCCGCGTTTTGAATGACGTAGCTACAGCCATGATACGCATATCCCAAGTTATGATCGACATCATCAAAACGAGTGGTTTTCACTATCTTCAAGGTCGTCCTCGTTAACATTGACCAGCAGCAAGTCGGCATTCGAGCAACCAAGCCGCTCCCTGATTATCACTCAGTCAACAAACATTGGTATTTTACCCCGGCGACGTCCGAACGTTTTTTACACACCCCCGGGCCGATTACTACCCTCAACTATCCCCTGAAGGACAATTCGGTCAGGACAGCACGTAGCCCAATAAGTCGCCAGGAGATAGACGCTGACTATTTGGTAGAGGTAGCGCCTCCGGACCAGATTATTGCCTGCGCAACGATCACCTGTTGCCCATTGAACGTGAGTGCAGGAGAACCATGCAGCGCGTATCCCATGCTCAAGGCGTCCCTGACGCGGTGGCAAAAGGA
Organism: Pseudomonas sp. MWU12-2319; assembly: GCF_023242525.1. Taxonomy (NCBI): domain Bacteria; kingdom Pseudomonadati; phylum Pseudomonadota; class Gammaproteobacteria; order Pseudomonadales; family Pseudomonadaceae; genus Pseudomonas; species Pseudomonas sp. MWU12-2319. The sequence goes on along the minus strand of NZ_JALJES010000025.1, from coordinate 79,792 downwards.
GGCGTCATCGGGGCCAGTCAGTACTCGATAAATGGGAAGACCTTCCGGGGGTAGGCTCATTCATCAATGTCCTTCGATAATGGGGGGGAGTTTCCCTGGCACACGGGGGCGCGTCTGGCCAGGGTAGTCTGGACTCAACATCCTAGTATTTTCACTGGCAATGAGCTCCACCGACAGGTAGTACATCGGTGTAGCCGCTACAGAAGCAAGAACTGCTTTTGTTCGATGATAGCGATTTCCAGTGACTCCAACACTCAGTAGCACGACACCCTCCACAACTGATCCAGCCGCGTGGTGAAGCTGCGACTCATCATCTCCCGACGCATGCCCCACTCGGGGTTCAGGGGGACGCTGGCCGCGCGCAGCGTTCCCCTGCCCCATCGGTTGTTGATCTGGTCCAGCACGGTCATCACTTTCGAGGTGTTGGCGGGTTGAGAGGCGGCGAACAGATCATCGGTGTACTCGCCCTGCTGACAGAGATTGAGCAGTAGGACCTCGGCCTTGCTGTACTTGAAACCGGGCCGAAAGAGTTGGTCGAGGGCGTCCACCGCCATTTTCGTGAGCAAGCGCACGTCGTCCGTGGGGTACGGCAGATCGATCACCACCCCATTGGCGTACTTGGCCTCCTCCGGGTTGAACATCCCTGTCCGAATGCTCACCCGGATCTTCTTGCACAGCGACTGCTGAGCCCTGAGCTTTTCCGAAGCCCGCATCATGTAGGTGGCCACGGCCTCTTTGATCGATGGCAGTTCCTTCAGCCGCCTGCCGAACATCCGGCTGCAGCAGATCTCCTGCTTGGGCGCGTCGGGCTCATCCAGCTCCAGGCACGGCGTCCCTGCCAGCTCACGGGCGGTCTTTTCGATCACCACACTGAAGTGCTTGCGCAGCACCCAAGGATCGGCCTGTGAGAGCTGCCAGGCGGTTCTGATGCCCATCCCTTCCAGGTGCGCCGTCATCTTTCGGCCAATGCCCCAGACATCCGAGACGTCGCAAGCCTTGAGCAACTTCTCCCGGCGGCTCGGTGCCCGGACATCCAGAACACCGCCCAACTGCGCCTGCCACTTCTTTGCACCGTGGTTGGCCAGTTTGCTGAGGGTCTTGGTACCAGCAATGCCCACCCCCACCGGAATGCCGGTACTCCTGAGCACCTGGGCGCGTATACGGCGTCCCAGCAGCTCCAGGTCCTCAGTCATGCCGGTGAGCTCAGCAAACGCCTCATCGATGCTGTAGACCTCCACGGCCGGCACCATGGACTCGATCACGGTCATGACCCGCTGGCTCATGTCTCCGTACAGCGCATAGTTCGAGGAGAACGGCACGATGCCGTGTTGACGGAGCTTGTCCCGGATCTGGAAATACGGCTCGCCCATCTTGATGTGAGGCTTGGCATCCGCGGAGCGGGCAATCACACAACCGTCGTTGTTACTCAGCACCACGATGGGGGTATGCGCGAGGTCAGGCCGGAACACCCGCTCGCAGCTGGCATAGAAGCTGTTGCAGTCGATCAGCGCGAAGACCGGCTCTGGGGCCTTAATGGGCATGGCTGCGCACACTGAAGGTAATTACCCCCCAGATCGACAGCTCATCGCCTTCCATGACGTAACGGGACGGATACCGGGGGTTCTCCGATTTCAGGATGACCTCGGGCCCCTGTTTGCATAGCCGCTTGCAGACCGGGTCGTTGTTCAGCAGTGCAACGACGATGTGCCCGTGCAGCGGCTCCATAGACCGGTCCACCACGGCCAGGTCTCCATCGAAGATCCCAGCGCCCTGCATGCTGTCTCCCTCAATCGACACCAGGTACACATGGGGCGCTCGTATGTTCAAAAGCTCGTCCAGTGAGATCTGTTGCTCGATATGGTCAGCGGCCGGCGACGGGAAACCCGCCGGCACTTTGAAGGAACACATAGGCAGCGCGACACCGCCTTCTGCGAGAGGGCCTAGAATGGTAAAGCTCATGACGCACGACTTCCGAAATACCTGTACGAATATACAGTTAACGTTGTAGGAGCCTTGCGGTCAATTCCATTGAGGGGGATTGCGACAAGCGGAGGTGGTCAGCATGTGCGGACGATTTGCGCAGTACCAGGGCATGGCGGATTACCTGCGCGAGCTTGAGGCCGAGCAGGACGTCATCAGCGGCTACGACAATGAACCCATCGCCCGCTACAACATCGCCCCCACTACCCGAGTGTTGATCCTGCACAGCGTTGAGGAAGGTCTGCGGATCGATCCAGTGCACTGGGGCTGGGCACCCTTCTGGGCCAAGGGCAAACGACCTGACCCCATCAATGCACGCGTCGAGACGGTCACCACTGGCAAGTTCTTCAAACAGCTCTGGCCAAACGGGCGAGCACTGGTGGTGGCCGACGGTTGGTACGAGTGGGTGAAAGATCCCAATAACCCGAAGAAGAAGCAACCGTACTTCATTCGGTTGAAGAGCCAGGCACCGATGTTCTTCGCAGCCCTCGCCCAGGTTCACCCTGGGCTTGAACCTCACGAGGGTGATGGTTTTGTCATCATCACCGCCGCCAGCGACCAGGGCATGGTCGACATTCACGATCGGCGACCGTTGGTACTGGCGCCGGAACACGCCCGGGAATGGCTCGACCCCGAGCTCTCGCCAGCACGCGCAGAAGACATCGCGAAAAACCTATGCCTGCCCGTCGACGCGTTTGAGTGGTACCCCGTGGGCACTGCGGTAGGAAACGTCAAAAATCAGGGAGCGGAGCTGATACTGCCCGTAGAGTGATGGGGAACCTGCCACCGCCTCTCCCCTCAGGCAGCAGCCTCTCTAGCGGAGGTAACGCTCAAAACTTGGCAGTTGGATGCGCGGAAAAAATCCGCTGGAAAGAAGACGATCTACTTTTCGTCGGGTTGCGAATCCAGGCACCCGCAGCTGTGGTAGTTCATGAGCTCTCGCATCGTGGGTGACAGCTTCTCTTGCGAAGCGACCTGCCAGAACTTTCTTTCCCCCAGAACCGGCGACAACCGCTTGATGAGCTCCTGCGCAGTATTGTGATGACCAGCACGCAGCCAGTGCCTGAAGAGGTACTCGTTTTCATGCCTGGGCAGTTGTGCCGCTTGGAGCAGTTTGAGTGAGTACCGATAGTTCAGTGGCCACAGGCGCTTCAGAAAATCGACTCTCTCTGCGATTGGAAGACCCGCAAGCCAATGCCTCACCTGCTTATCTGTCTGAGCAATACCAGATCGCGAAGCCACCTGCTCCGGAGTGAAACGAGAGTCGTCCATGCTGGGTAGCGCCGAAGAGTCCAAGGGAAGATCTCATTCTGTCCTAAACATCGGAGTATCGAACCATTTTTTCGTCCCATGTACGTCCGGCCAACACACCTAGAACAGACATCAGTATGCAGGCGATGATCGAGAGCGCCTGTTTTTTTCAGAACTTGCCGCAACAGCTCTACTCGGTAGCCCTTACCATGCCATTATTCGTCTATGCCAACTGGATGGACTCATGCTCCTGCAAACCCGCAACCATATTATTGAGGTCCTCAACGACCTCGCCATCGGTGATTTCGCCGCTCGACCATTCGACTGCGCCTTTGAGTTGCTTGCCGCACCACCGAACCGCAAGCGCTTAATTATGGTCGGCTTCAATGGCTCCCTTGCCGATGCCGTCCATACCAACGCCGGCGCGGTACACGCAGACTACGAACAACCTGAGTTCTCCAATGTGGCCTATGGCCTGGAAGGCGGTTGGGGGCCGAAGACCCTCGCCCGGCGACTGACCAAACTACCTGCTGCACTCGGCTTTGACTGGCGCGACACCCTCTATACCAACGCCTTGCTACTGTGCTCCCAGGATGCTGCATCGATCGTAAAGGTTGCACGACAATCTTCCGCACAGAGCCTGGAATCGCTGACGCGCAAATCGATGAGCTTCTTCGAACGGGTGACGATTCCGCTCGCTGAGCCGGAGTTAATCATTGCTTACAGCAATGGGTTGGGAAGCCCATCGGCTGCCAGGATTCTGTGGGAGGCATTTGGCGATGGAGAAACGCTGGATCATATTGACGCATCCTCCTACTGGGCAACTTATGGGTTCACCGCCACCATTGGCGAGCGGAAGGTGCCGGTTGTTGGGATTCGGCATATGTCCAGGTTTGTGCCTAACGTTGAGGCGATAAAGCTGGCCTGGGAACGGCAGAAAACGCGCACTGACCAAGGTAAGGCCCACAGACTTCTGCCGATCACGACAGGCGAAGTCGACCCGCTATGAAACAATCTAAAAATGATCAAAAAGGTATCGAGCAATGACAGAAAGCACTGACGAATCGTTCTATGACCGTGCAGACGCGCACATACACTTGTCGAACGAACAGCTTAAGGCGTTTGAAAACCTTGGCAAGGTAAGCGCATCGATGATGTTTGGCACCACCCGATTCAATGCTTGGGTAAGCGCTCGCGGCTTCAAATCTGGTGCGGAAATGGCTCAGGCTCGCGAGGCGATGCTGAACTATTTCTGCGAGCAGTACCGGATGATGCTCGAGGACAATCTCGACGACCATATCAACAATTTCACCAAATACATGAAGACGGCAAACGCTTAAATGATCCGTCGCCTTTGGTGATCGCCCGCCCTGAGTCCAGGCGGTGTGAAAACGTGGCAGATACTCAAAGGCCTTCCGCAAGGCGGCAGAAATTACGCCTGCGGTGGTATCCATCCGCCAATCAAGAAATAATCACACAACACCTCCGCTATGCAAGGATCGCTCGCGCTATGACTTATGTTCTGTTGTTAAAGGTTTTCGCAGCGGTAGTGGGCACCCTATTGAGCCTGTGGCGGATGATTCGAATTCTGCGCATGACCGAAGGCTCTATCGTCGAAGGCCAGATCACCTACGTTGAAGGAAAGCCAGGGCGCGGAGGCAGCGCCCTTCTGACCTTCAGCTACAGCGCCGAGGGCCAGCGCCTTCACAAAACCTGGGACGAAACCCTTGATGCCAATTCACGACGCAAACTGCTGGACGCCGTTGCGCGTTACAACATGGGTGATAGCGTCCCAGTCTGGTACGCAAAGGCCGACCCCGACGTTTGCTGCATTGGCGAGCGGGTACATCCGCTCGATTTCATCAAAAACCGGTTTGCGCAACTGAGTGAGGATCTGACACGCCTGTTTCGTTGACCCGGAAAGCAGGATGGCGGCTGCAGGTCCGCCTGCGATTGTCTAACTTTCTGATCGTCGAAACCGCTGTGGGAACAACCATGAGGCAATTCATCGAAGGCGAGACTCGAAGGCAAAAATGGATGTGCGGCCCCGGCTGTGCGTCAATCATCGCACCTGAAATTCCGGAAGCCCAAACGCTGGATATTGAGCCAGAACCTATTGTTCTTCCCTTTAGGAGTGGCACTAGGCTATCGTCAGTCGGACCTACATCCGCACATTGCAAACAGACTCAAGGAGAGCTTTAACAATGAGCTATATTGTAATTATCACATTTGATATCAAAAACCCGACAAAAAATGCTCACGGAGAAATTCAGTCATATAGAGAAATCTTGAATCAAGTAAAGGAACTTGGTCTCTACAAAATAAAAAAAGGAAAAATGCTCTACCCTTTTGAAATACCAGACAACACACACCTAATAGAATTCGAAGAAAACGAACTAGACCTGACAATTGTAAAAAAACTGAAGACCGAACTAAGGAATATATTTGAAAACTTGAAAATAGAAGGGAAGTACTTTGTATTTTATGGAGAAAATTATGGATGGGGAAGCGGCCCGACAGAATGGATAATAGGACGCCCCTCTATGGCATATAAATACAGGAATTTATAATTATAGCACCACACTTAATACCCCTATGGCAAAATACAACAATAGCATTACCGAAAGCCAACCGGCGAGCTTCGCCCCAGGAGACTTCCGTGCTGCGCTGGAAGGGTTTGAAGTACTGTTTAAAGAACACAGCTAAGCAGAAAAAATGGAGTGGGCGCCCCACTAGTAGAGCGTCAATCATCACACCTGAAACTCCGGAAGCCCAAACGCTGGATATTGAGCCAGAACGAATCCGCCGGCTCATACTGAGCCAGGCTGATAGCGCACGCCTCCCCCCTATCATCCTCTCCGATCACCAGACGATCCCAATCGAAATCCGGGTTCATCGAAACGACATAGGACGGATGGGGGTCGTCGAGGCAGAAATGAATCGAGAATACGGACAACGGCGAGCACAGCTGGGTATCGCGGTCATAGAGTCGCCACAACTCAGGCATTCGCGGTTTGCAGTGCTGCACGGCAAAAGCCAACGCCTCAGGTAGATCATCCCAAACGGCCTGGACGACCCGTTGAGCATCGAGCAGACGCTCATCCGGCAACTCGCCTTTGCGGTGCTCAACGTAAATCAGCAATCGCCCGAACTGATACTCACATTGCCATACACCAGGACCGGCTTCCCAGTGACCCAGCATGGATTCGGTGAGTAGGTTGATGTCCATATTTGCCGTGGAGAACCCGTGATGAAAGGCTCGCAGGTTATAGCCTCTCGCATCGAAAATGAACCGCACAAAGGGTGTTTTTTGAATCACGTCAGTCTCGCGCATCCACGGAGAAGACGTCTCGTAATCAACGCTTATCACAGGCAGCCGCGGGCCGCTTTCAATCGGTCGTAACAAACAGGAATCGCCATTATTCGTTGAACGGCATCTCCAAGGTCGTCGCAATCCGAGCTAAAACAACCCTGCATTTTTTAGAGATCACGAGGGGCGGCTCATCAATCATGTAAAGCAGGTGCTCGAACGCCAAGCTAGCCTCGTTATGATCAACATAATCTAGAACAGCCTCCCTCCCATTCTCTAAACCGGCCTGAGCCAATGCATGATCCTCAGGCACAGGGCCGAGCTGTTCGTATGCCATGGACATCAGTGTGGAGACCTCATCAAGTACCTCGATGAAATCGGCCCTCAAGTCCTTGTTCCGGTGATGCATTTCAAATAACCCTTCGATTACGGAAAAAACGATCTGCCTGTTTACGGCCCATGGCACAGACGGCTCAGATGCCATATGAGCCAAACTGTGCGCACTCACAAGCCCCATCTCTCACCTGAATAGACACAGCCCCCAACGAGTCGCCCGTTCGGCAATAGATTATTTCTTCATGTCCTCCACCAGACTACCGATCACCAGGTCAGACACTTTGGTAAAGGCGGTGCGCAAGGCTTCGGGATCAGTCGCGTACTGCTCAGGGGTGTAGGCGGTGGTGTTGGCGTCATTGAATACTGAGATAGTTTCGAAATTTCGCCATACTGAGGTGCCGTTGCGCTTCATGGCGCCGTTGACGCCAATAACGGGGTACAACACGGTGCTGAAGTTCTTCAAGCAAAGCCCCCACTGCGTGACCATGAGTTCGACCTCGGCATCTGCTTGTTCGCCATCAGCGACGATGGTGAATAAATGCTCCCGTTTGACACGATCTTCAAAGCTTTTGCGGACCAGCCTGCCCAAGTCAATGTCGTGGGTTTGCATGTTGTTCCGGATTGCCCGAGAGACGTCCATGGTCGAGACATCGGCAGCTTTCGTTCCCGCCACTGTACCTACGCCAGCCAACGCGCTCGCCCTGGCGTTCGAAACACCGGCGACCATTCCAGTGGCCGCGCCAGCACCAGCGCCCAGGCCAGCGCCCCAGGCCTGATCCATACTCGTGTAGTTGAAGTTGTCTATCGCGACAAACACCGGAAGAATTTTTATGGTCTTGATTTGCTGACGGTCTTCAACACTCAGACTCTTGGTGACACACCCGGAAAGCAAAGCGAGCGCGCACACTGCGATTATTAGCTTCTTCATTTGATTGGAAAACCGATTACGTAGGTGAGTGGCATATCGCCCACGGGACGGGTTTCTTGAGTTCTGCAACGACCGCAGCGGCGCTTGTCGCGAGCGCAGATCGCAAAGCAGAGCCATGACAACATACCCACAATGTGCATTTCAAAGGTGGCCGAGTCCTCGACGCGGACTGGCGCTTTTGAGCCGGAAACGATGAAAACGGGACGCGATTATTGAATCGAACCGACCTCTTGGCCCTACAAAAAATGGCTCACACTCACCACAACAACGCTTCAGCCTCATCGTACTTTTCGGCAACCTTCAGAAAGGTGTTCGCCCATCCGCTGCTCATACTGACTTCTTGCAGTGGACCTGTGGGGGCAAACAGAACAGCAACGTTTATCCTTTCGGGCAGAACCCCAGCTTTCAGTAAACGGATCAAGCCTTCCAGCTCCGCTGTTGCTTCTTCCGTATCGGCCCAATATGACCAGCAGAACTCATTCTCTGGAATCGACACTAGCTCGACGGAAGCCTCCAGTACCTCAATGAGAAACTCAACAGGAGACGCATATTCAGTCTCCCCCTGGATCAAGCGTTTCAAATGGTGAAAGTCCATAAGGTATCCAGGCTTTTATCAGACTGATGAAAAACAGGGTGAGGTTCAGCACGCTGAAACAACATAGCGTGGCGAAAGTACATCGCCACGATGATGAGGAGTAGCCCTTCTGTGAAACTTGGATGAACATTATGAGGAGCCGACGATGCCAGCAGAAGGTCAGAAAGCCCTCTACCGCCGCCCCTCACGTAATTCCCTCTGCTAGCTGAGGTCACACCCACTCGGCTTAGGCCACGTAGCCGCCGGCCTTTGCGCCTTCACACTGGCCGACACTGGGATGTTCACGTTCTCAGTCCCGATCTCAGCTTCGAGCTCATTGATGCTTCGAATGTAGGTATCCAGATTGCCCAAGCCGGCCTGATTGGGAATGTACCAACTGATGGCCTGTGTCTCTCCTGCCGCATTCGTGGTGACGACCGTTTTCCAAAAATAGTCCGGCGTACGGATGCCATGGGAGGCCACGAAGTAATCGTTCGACGGATCGCTGTACACCACACCGCCATAGACATGAACCGTCGCCAAATCCCGATAGCACTCCGCAACCTCCTCGGCCTGCTTCCAGATACCGCGGTTGAAGGTGCCCACCTGCGGCACGATGTTGGTCATGTAGTTGGCTCGTCGAATGTAGGTCTCGTCGTAATCCATGTGGTTGGAGGTCACGAGATGTCCCCGGTCCCAACCACCGACACTGGAGTAAGTCGCCGCACTGGACTGCTGACCGCAGCCACTGGGCAGATCCGGGTCCAGACGAAACGACGAGGGGCGCGGCACCGACCCGGTATCGGCAGTCAGCACATACTGATAACGCAACGCGGTGTGGTTCGTGCAGTCATACGTCAGTACGAAGCCGCCCTTGTCGAGCGTAACGATGTTTGAGGCGACGGAGGCCCCCACGGTAGCCGATGATCGAAGCGCTTCATGCGTAGGGCTCTGACAGCCCGAGATGACCAGGAAGGAGAAACACAGCCTACCCAAGAGTAAATTCGTTCGCATGACATGTCCTTATGACGTGAACTGAGGATGACGCGCTGATTGTAGGCCACGGCCAGACGCCACCTCTATCCGCATCTATTGCGCACTGTTTCGAGCCCGCTCCCTGTCCCCACGATTATCGCCCCCGACAAAAACCACCTCTTCGCTGCAATGCTCAGCGACCGGCAAAAGCTCGCAGTGATTCCAGTGGAATCACAGTGGCGAACAGCCCACGTTCCAAGGAAAGTGGCTTGACGCACGATAGTCCCCATGCCCAGGATGAAGCATCTTGAGGAGGGATCCTTCATGCCAAACGTGCTTTACTTTGCGAGCGACGACAACTTGAACTGCGTCCAGGTGATGCGAAAGCGCTTCTCTGCAAGCACTTTCACCTCCGTGGCGGCCACTCCCGACCCCGCGACCCTCCTCGCCGCCCTCATCAAAGCCCAGCCGGTCGATTTGCTGCTTATTGGCACGCACGGCGCACACGCGGCCTTTCTTACCATCTCCGGCCACTCGGAGTCCGATGTACCAGGTTGTGACATCTCTTACGAAACCGACCACGCGCGACACACTCACCCCACCAGCTTCGGTACGACGATCAAGCCCTACCTCGCGGACAATGCCGTGATATCACTCATCTCTTGCTCCGTGGCCGGGGGCGATCACGGGAAGACCTTCATGATGGAAATATCAGCGGCGACAGAGGCCACGGTACGCGCGGCCGACAACGAGGTTCAGGTCAACACCGTGGGAGATGAAACGGTCAACGTCACCGTCAACAGCGGCGGCGTGTGGGAGAGTACGAAGGGGAGCTACCCAGTGGAAGTCACCAAGCGCGGGCATCGCTACCAATATTGGTGAGGGCAGCCTTTTGCCGAAGGATCGACGCGATGTGCTCTCCTTGAACTGGCGAGCACCGATCAAACAGAAGAACTGATTAAAGCGGCAGCGGCCCTTCCAAGGGGCCACTGCCCTCCAGCTCAAAGTCTCCACCGTCATTCCGGCTCATCAGCCTCAGGAGCCGGCACAGGACGTTCTGGCACCATCATGGAAAGGCTCTCGACACGATGCGGCAAAATCCCCACGCGACTGGCCTGTACCTTCATGGCCCGACATTCAACACCTTTGTCGTCCTCCCACTTGTCCATGAGCATTCGCCCTATGACCAGCACCCGCATCCCTTTACAGTAGAGCTCGGAATAGCGCTCAGCGTCCTTGTGCCAGACCTCAACACCGGCCCAGTACCCGCCTCGATCCTCGTACTTGCCATCATTTTTCGGAATCGGATTATCGAAGTAAACATTCAACCGAAGCAGCCGGTAAGGCTCGTTGTTACCGTTGGAGATCTCCTTGAACTCAGGCTCCGTGCCGATGTTGCCCTCACCCCAAAAATTGGTGGCCATGGTTAGTTCCCCTCCGTGTGATGACTGACGTCTTGATCCATTCGCTGGCGATAAACCTGGTCAGCCACCTCCACCTTGCAAGCACACAGGAACGCCTGACGGCTAATGCTGTGGGTCAGGCTGATCTGCATGTTGATCACGATCCGCTGTAGCTCCAGCGCATGAAGCTCGGGCACCAGGCCAATCGCGGTGCGCTCATCGCGGATCAACTCCGCCCACAGGTCTACGCCCATCTTGCTGCGATCCACCCGGCTCCAACGCAAGAACACTGTGCCCGCTCCAGTGGGCTGTCTCGTCAATCGAATGGGCAACAACGTGAACGGATAACGCTCGGCTTGGGCCAGTACGCCCTGGATGGCCAACTCGATCAGACTGCCCGTGAGTTGACTGCACGCATCCCCGAATTCAACCAGCTCCCCCTTACCCTTAAAAGGCTTTAAAAGCCCTTTAAGGAAGGCTGTGTGTTCCAATGCCTGGAAGGCAGTGTGTTGCAGCGGCTGGAAGGCAATGTGTTCTGCCTCAACGCCCGACGCCGCCGAGTGATCGTCCGCAAAAGTATCGCCTGAAATACTCATGGCATCACCCACCCACGCGTTCGGAACCCATCGCCGGCTCAGCCAAGCCCGCAATGGAAAATACCTGGCCATCGCCCACTGCATCCTCAACCTCGGCCCCGCCCTCAATCTCTTTTTCAACAGCCTCCAGCCGTCCCTCGCCATTGACCCGACGCCGAATGATCTGAGGCGCAAACTCGCAACGACGCGTACCCTCCAGCACATCCGCCGGCAACTCCCCAAACCGCTCCCGAGCTTCACGCGCCGCGGCATTGTTGGCGGCGAAATCCTCACGGGTCACCCCTGAAAACTTGAACTGCTGGGCCAAGCCAAACAGGCTGCGCAACACATGCCCGCCCGCATTGATCCAGCGCTCCATATCTCGACGCCCCATCAAAGCCGTGTGATTAGCCAACAGCAACTGGCGGGCGATGTTGTCGTAGTCAATCAGCAGGTAGACGGCCAAAAAGCCCAACGGAGTGTTGATATAGAGCGGCACCGTGACCGGGTGAACATTGAAGTTTTCACCCACCTGCATTGCAGAGGGCAGACATCTCATCAACTCGTCCAGTTGCCCCCGAATCAGCGTCAACGCGTCTTTCGAGTGCACGAGTTTCTCGTGGATACGGATCATCCAAAAGTCGGCGTAAGGGTCATCCTGCTCAGCCCCGCGCTTGATCTTGTTCACCAGGCTGACAAAACCGTTGAGGCTGATGATGCTGCTCTTCTCCTGTTCCGCCGGCCTGCCTTGCCAGATGCGAACAGCGTAGTGAGTGTGAAGCGTGAGCTCCATGGCGCTACGCAAAGGACCAAGACTGAGTGGAAATGGATTAGACATGGAAGGCTCCTGATAGATTGAGGTCAAGGCATCAGTGTCATCAGGAACAGGCGAGGCGTCAGTCGACAAACAGGTTTACGTATGATTCGTTTTAACGCGCGAAGGTCGAGAAGCGGAACTCGCAGGATGGGGGATGGGACAGGCGAGCCGCGTGCCGATTCACTGAAAATTCAGTAGCACCAAGCCAGTATGATTCCAGTGGAATCACCTGGAGAACTTCCCCCCAGCTCCCCACTTGCCAGGGCGAACGGGGACCCACTGCGGTCCCCGAGATAAAGCCGTGGAAGGATCCGCTGGCGATCACAGCAGGTCTTGAGTGATCCAGCTTTGGATAATGCTCCAGACCTTCGCCAGACTCTGCGTTGACTCTCGCTCAGTCATCAGCATGGCTACCTTCAAAACGGAGCGCATATCCTGCAGGTTGGTACTCTGCTCCTTCGTGAGTTTGGCCCAATGCTCCCGGAGAATGGCCTCATGCTCAGGGCCGACTTTAGGTAAGCGTCCCTTACGACAGGCAATCCCCAGAATGTCACGCCGGACAGCGACCTCCTTGGGTGGCAAACCAAAGAGCTCAGTGATCATGGCCGTACTCGCGCCCAAGCTGATCGCACGCCGGATCATGCCCTCCTCATCCATATTTCTGGCATGGGCCAACAACCGTTGGACAATGGTGCCATCCACGATAACCCTAAACCAGGGGACCGGTGAGTTCACCAAGGCCACCATGTTGTGAGGATCACTCAGGGTTTGTAAGTCCTTTTCTTCAAACCCCATGGCCAGGCAGCTACGCAGTTGGCCATTTTTGATGTTGTCTAAAACTTGAAAGGCGACTGCCAAATTCAAAGGGAGCACATGTACCTCCACCATTCCATGGTAATTAAACAACCTGACTCACAGGTCGATCTTCCTGTCGTTCAACAAGACGCCGAGCCAAACGTATGACCCGGAACAGCTTGATCAGGGCGATATCACTGAGACGCTCTGGTCTCGACACCGGCTGATCGTTGAGCGGCAAACCGCCCAGAAGTAATTGCCCGAGCTTGACCGAGAATCGGTCGCCGGACATTTCAAAGGGCAACGCCAGATTAGTGTTGCCCCTGAGTGGTGCTGGCCCTGAGGCCAGTCCACAACCGTCGCTCAATCCCTCCAAGAGATTGAGGAGAATGAGCGCCTGAGGCGTGAGCCCCTCTGGCGTGATAGTGAGCGAATCATTGCCCCAGTCCACCGGATAGATGCACTGATAACCGATACCCTGGTTCCTCGCGCAGAAGAACTCAGGCGCTAGCGCCACCTCATCGGCGATGTCCCGCACCAAACCAAAAATCGCCTGGCGCAAACCCTCAGGATCATCGACAGCACCTTCGAGATCGTCACAATCCACCGCCCCATTGGGTTCATCCACCTGCACGGCTACGAACGGTTGAGGCATCGACTCGACAGCCGCTGTCGCATCACCGTTGTCACTGATCTGCAGCGGTCCGACCACTTCAGTGCAGGGCATTTGTTCCGGTGTGATCGAGCCTATAGGGTCCTGAAGGCCTGTAGGCTGTTCCTCTGCCGTGAGCGTGAACGGCAGCTCGCCCAAAGGCCCAGGCGGGACCACTTCGCCAACCCTCAAAGGATTGCCAGACGCCGGCACCTCGGATACCCCAGGAGCGTTGTCAGTGGCCTGCCCTGCTTGCGGCGATAACAATGGAGTTGTCTGGGAAAGCTCCATCGCATGCTGTTGCGACACCTGACGTTCGGGTTCAAGGAGGTCCAGTTTCAGCGCGTTGTAATCCTGCCCCAGTAACTGCGCCATCTTATGCAGCAACTCATCTTGGAAACGTTCGTAGCTGAAATCTCCCTGGTCAAACAGGGTAAGAGTCTCCTGGAACAGGGGGGCGTGATCCATCGCTTGCCCCACTGCCCCCGCGTACTTCAACCAAGTTCTTTCACTCAACCGGCGCAGCGCAGTCAGCTTTTCGATTTGGGGCTTACCCAAGCCTGCGTGCAACGTATTGGGAATGGCCGGCAGCAAATAGCGCACCGTGTCCTGCATCTTGCTGATGTGAGACTGCGAAACCGGGTAACCATCGGCCATAAGGCGCTTGGCCAACTCCCGCTGGGAAAGCCGCGCCTCCAGTTCCTGTTCATAGAACGCCTTCAGCCGCTCCACCCCCAGCGCCCGCTCAATAAAGGTCAGCCCACCGTGCAGGTCGTTCTCCGTCAGGTGCCCTGCCAGGGCAACGATCTCCCCACGAGCCGGCCAAGGACGAAACAAGCAGTGAATACGAAAGAACTGCTCGTCTCGGGTTTCCTGCCAGAGATCATTGAGAATCGCCAGCCGCGTATTACCACCGTTGCGGATGATGAAGTGCGCCTCTCCTGGCCTACGGGTGATGGGTGGTGGCGCGTCCAAACCACGGCTGAGGATGGAAGCCCGTATCTCGTCATACAGCGGGTTGCGGTTCACCCGGGGGTCGTATTCATAGGCCCGCAGTTCGTCCAGCGTCACAATCATCGGGGTGTCGACAACGGGATCAGGTAATCGCGCCGTCATCGTCTCTTCCTTGTCGTCCCTCAAAGACCTCGAGAGTCTCTGCCAAGTCCTCAAAATCGGGTTGAGGCTCATAGCAATATCCCTCGAGCTGAACACGCAACACCTCAACCCCTGTCCAGCCCTCCAGGCGGCAAGCCAGTTCGTACAGGAAATCACGGCGGTCCAAGAACTCCCTGCTGAGCTTGAACAGCACCGTGCAGGTGCCATCGAAGCTTTCATCAAGGCCCAAATCCATTTGTGCATTCTCCCTGTTGTAGCGATCGCCCACAGCGCCGACCGCCTTCTACTTCGCCTTGTGGCAGGAATGACTCAGCAGCCCCACCAAACTCTCCTCCTGCAAGATCCGAATCCGCACCCATCGTCTATGAGCGTCATCGTGCATGTCATCGGATCCATTCCGTAATGACGCTCTTGATTTTTAGTTCATTTCCTAAGAGGTCTCTGTCAGTAAAAGCGCCTCATCAAAGAGAAAAGCAGGCGCTCATTGTGAGAAGCACAGCGGTTATCAATCCATGGGGGAAATGTCGCCACGGTCACTGATAAAAAAGAGCAACCCAACACCTGTACCCGAAGTAATCACACGTCGATGCTTGAACCTGAGTGCGTCTGCCGGAGCTCCCGTTACGCCTCAAGGCTGATGTTTGATGCGGTGAAATACTGAGCCTCATGGGCACGGGAAGCGGACGCCCGCAATCCACCTTGCTATCCTGCTGCCCGGGGCTGCTACAGGCGACTTCATGGATGATGTGGCTGCGCCAAACGTGATGAGCCCCGCGCCACTGCACAATGCCAATCAGTACAACCTGAACCACGAGGTCATGAACAGTGAGAGTTGCAATTGCGTTGTTGTTGAGCCTGCTGCCGGTTCTGGCTCAGGCGACAGAGGTCGGCGAACGCCTGGCCCCCTGGACCTTGCTTGATCAATATGACCAGCCCTATAGCCTGGATGCACATACCCAGGTTCTGTTGGTCGCCCGCACCATGGACGGCGCCAAACTGGTCAAGGCCGCCTTGCAGGACAAACCCAAAGGCTTCCTGGAAGCCCGCCATACTGTCTTCATCGCGGATATCCAACGCATGCCCGCGCTGGTCAGCAAACTCTTCGCCATTCCCGCCATGCGTGACTACAACTACCGCGTCATGCTCGACCGCGACAGTCGCGTGGTGCCACGTTACCCAGGCGCTGAAGAGAAGGTACTGTGGCTGCAACTGGACAACGGCCGGTTGGTGGCACAACGCGAATTCGCCAGTGCCACCGATTTGCGCGCAGCGCTGGATAACGTGGCAACCCCATAACCGCCTCCACGTCCTGAGGCCGTCCTGAACAACCCGATCAGGACTGTCGCCTTACACTCCCCCAACCGAGCCCAGTAGCTGAAAGGCCGGTTCTAAAACCGCCCCATCGACCAGCCTTCGTTATCAACCGAAGGAATATCGACGTTACTCAACATAAAGTGCTGCTTATAAATCTGCTCACCCACCTTCCTCAGGCCGTATAAGAAATCTAGTCACCGCTTTTTAACGGTCTCGCCCCCTGATTTCGGCACCGCAATCGGTCGTTTTTTAACGCCTAAATCTCAACTTTCCGTAAACGTCCAAGCCTGAAAATTCGTACCCGCCCAAACACACTTTTCCTCCAATACTTCATCCAACAAAGCATTAGGCCTGCAAAAACATACATGACAACCCACAGAACACAGCGAAAAGGCCTACAGACAAGATAATCAACCCCAATCAACATACGCCCCCTGACTCATCAGTGCCATGTCATCGCCACCACAGCCCACACGTTTAATGCAATACCGCGGTTAAACAACATCACGGAAGATTTTCAAGGTGAATCATTTAAAACTGCTATCCAGCCGGTACTTGCAGATAGCAAACGCCACCATCGATGACATTAACTTCGCTGGTGAAGATCTACGATTTTCTTCTGACTTTGAAAACATCGAGTCCGAGATATCCAAAGCAACATCCCTACACGGTACAAACGTCGTCGATTGGACCCACGTGCGGGAGCACTGCGAAGTTTTCATTGAGACACGCTCGAAGGATCTGCGCGTGATGTCGTGGCTGGTCTGGAGCCTGTTCGAGTGCGAGTCCTACCACGGCCTGGTCGCCGGCATGGGGGCTCTCCGTCATCTGTGCACGGCTCACTGGGAGACGTTGCACCCGCAAAAACCACGGACACGTGTCGCAGCCTTGAACTGGCTGTTTTCGAGGCTCGAACAGGCTTCATTCGAGCACGCGGTTATCAACGAGCAATTGCCGGTCTTCCGTGAGTTGTCAGAGCACCTTCGAACGCTCGATCAACATTTCTGCACGCATTTAGGGGACGAGGCCCCCTTGCTGCTCCCGCTGTGCAACCGGCTTGATGACCTGATTGAGCGCGCCCAGCGTGGGAACCCGGAGCCAAGCGTCATTGAGTCAACGATCACCCACGTCAAGCAAATAGCAACCCGCGTCTTTAGCGCCAACGAACCGCTTGCCAACGAAAAAGACGCCCTGAAATCCCTGCGCGATATACAGGAGCAGTCCAAGCCTCTGTGCACTTACTGGCTCACGCAGAAAGTCAGCGACCAGCGTGCCTTGCGCCTGTCTCGCACGCTCTTGTGGCTGACCATTGAAACGCTCCCCGAACACAACGCCGATCGGATCACCTCGCTGAGGGGGATTCCGTCTGACAAGCTGAAGAGCTACCTGGAACGCTTTGAACAGGCGCAATACACCCAGCTTCTTTCAGAGCTGGAGCCCAGCCTGGTTCGCGCGCCGTTCTGGTTAAGCGGTCAACGTCTGGCGTCGCTGAGTTTGAAAGCGCTGAAAGCCGAACAGGCCGCACAGGAAGTCGAAATACAACTCGCCCTCCTGCTTCAACGGGTGCCAGGACTCGAAGAGCTACATTTCCATGACGGCACCCCCTTTGCGGATATCGAAACCAAAGCTTGGATTCGCGCTCACGTGATGCCGCTCAGGAAGAAAGCGGACACTCCAACTCAAACGGTACAGCGTCAAACGGAGCCAGGACGCATCGGTTGGGAGCAAGCACTGGAGGAAAGCCAGCGCCTGTTGAGCTCGGCCGGGCTAACGAACGCCGTACAACACTTCAAAGAAAACATGCGCCAGGCCGGACTCGGTCGTGAACGGTTTCTCTGGCAACTGGCGCAAGCGCGCCTATGCATAAGTGCGCACAAGTATGAGTTGGCAAAAGCTCAACTCGACGCCTTGGACCACCACCTTCAGTCTGCCGGACTGCGGCACTGGGAACCCGAACTTAACGTACAAGTGCTGACCCTTCTGCGTCACTGCTGCGAGTTACTCGAACCCAACCATGCGTTGAATGAACGCAAAGAGCAAGTGCACAAACTCCTGTGCCACTTCGACCTTGAAGCCGTACTGAATTAAATCGTTCCTACACCCCAACCTGGAGAACTGAGATGGCCAAAGAAGGCTCAATCGCCCCTAAAGAACGCATTAATGTGACGTACAAGCCCGCCATTGATGGCGTTAAGGAGGAGATCGAACTCCCTTTAAAGCTCATTGTGCTTGGCGATTTCACTCAACGGACTGACGACCGAAAGATTGAAGATCGTAAGCCGATCAGCATTGATAAAAACAACTTTGACGAAGTTTTAGCTAAACAAACACTCAGCCTCGACATTGCGGTACCGAATCGGCTGCTAGAGAACAATACCGAAGACGAGCTGGCAATCAACCTCGAAATTAAGTCAATGAAAGACTTCAGCCCTGCCTGCTTAGTCGAGCAAGTACCGGAGCTGAAAAAACTCATGGAATTGCGCGACGCTCTCGTCTCGTTGAAAGGGCCACTGGGCAATACCCCCGCTTTCCGTAAATCCATCGAAGAGGCCCTTGGAGACGTCGGGGATCGAGGCCGTGTGCTCGCCGAACTCGGACTGACCGCTGAAATTCTTCCGACTGCCTAAATCCATTACAACGAGGAGCCCACACCGTGAGTAAGCAAGCAGCTGCCGTCCGTGCTCAACCCGTAGAAAGCACCACCATTCTTGATCGCATCATCGCCGAAACCAAACTGACGCCAGAAGATGACGCTTATGCCATTGCTAAACGCGGCGTCTCTGCGTTCATCGCGGAACTGCTGAAACCTCAGAACCAGGGGGAGCCGGTCAAAAAAGCACTGGTGGATCGCATGATCGCGCAAATCGATGAGAGGCTCAGCCAGCAGATGGACGAGATTCTGCATCATCCGCAGTTCCAGTCGCTGGAGTCCGCCTGGCGTGGCCTGCACTTGTTGGTGGAACGCACCGACTTTCGCGAGAACATCAAGCTGGAGATGCTCAACGCGTCCAAGCAGGATCTGCTCGAAGACTTCGAGGACAGCCCGGAAATCGTTCAATCGGGTCTCTACAAGCATGTCTACAGCGCAGAATACGGTCAGTTCGGCGGCCAGCCCGTCGCGGCGTTGATCGCCAACTACTTCTTCAACCCCAGTGCTCCCGATATCAAAACGCTGCAATACGTCTCCAGTGTCGCGAGCATGTCCCACGCGCCCTTTATCGCCGCCGCCGGCCCGAAATTCTTCGGTCTGGACAGCTTCAGCGATCTGCCCGACCTCAAGGACCTGAAAGATCACTTCAAAGGCCCGCAGTTCGCCAAATGGCAGAGCTTCCGCGAGCAGGAGGACGCACGCTATTGCGCCCTGACGTTGCCCCGTTTCCTGCTGCGTTCCCCGTATGACCCGGAAGAAAACCCGGTATCCCGTTTCTCCTATAAGGAAAACGTGGCCGCCAGTCATGAGCACTACCTGTGGGGCAACACCGCCTACACCTTTGCCACCCGCCTGACGGAGAGTTTCGCCAAGTACCGCTGGTGCCCGAACATCATCGGCCCACAAAGCGGTGGCGCCGTCGAGGATCTGCCTCTGCATCACTTCCAGAGCATGGGTGAGATCGAGACCAAGATCCCCACCGAGGTGCTGGTTTCGGATCGCCGTGAATACGAACTGGCGGACCAGGGTTTCATCGCCCTGACCATGCGCAAAGGCAGCGACAACGCCGCCTTCTTTTCCGCCAACTCGGTCCAGAAAGCCAAGGAGTTCGGGATCAGTGAAGAAGGTCGTGCCGCCGAGCTGAACTACAAACTGGGAACTCAGTTGCCCTACTTGTTCGTCGTAAACCGACTGGCTCACTACCTCAAAGTGCTACAGCGGGAACAGATCGGCTCCTGGAAGGAGCGTACCGACCTGGAGCAAGAGCTGAACAAATGGATCCGTCAGTACGTTGCCGACCAAGACAATCCGAACGCCGAAGTCCGAGGTCGCCGTCCATTGCGGGCCGCTCAAATCAAAGTCACCGATGTACAGGGTGAGCCGGGCTGGTATCGGGTCAGCCTCAGTGTGCGCCCTCACTTCAAGTACATGGGGGCCGAGTTCACCCTGTCGCTGGTGGGAAAACTGGATAAAGACGCCTCCTCCGACGCCGCTGCGCAATAACCATGAGCGGATACGGCAGCCTTTTCGAGCGTCTGAACGGTACGCCTGATCAACGTAGCGGTTGGAACCGTGAGGCGTCCGTCATGGCCTCCGTCGCTGAGCATCTATCCAAGATGCTCAGCACCCGAGCGGGCAGCGTGCAAACGTTGCCCGATTACGGGCTACCGGATCTCAACGATCTGCGTTTGGACCTGCACGACGTGCTGAAACAGGCCCGCAGCGCCATCAAGCACTGCATTGAAACCTACGAGCCCCGCTTGACGAACGTCACTGTTACCTCCTCGGAGAACAGCCATCACTTGCGGTTGGCTTTCACCATCAGTGGATGGCTCGACGTCGATGGCGTCAAGCGCGAGGTCAGGTTCTCTGCCCATCTCGATGGCAATGCAAAGGTCCAAGTACTGGGAAGTGAAACCTCATCCGATGGCATTCGCCACGCGAATGACGATAAGGACTAAGTGCTCATGTCGCTTAACCACTACTACCAAAGCGAACTCACCGCGTTACGCCAACTCGGCAAACGGTTCTCGGAGCGTAACCCCGCGCTGGCACCTTTTCTGGGGCAACGCGGTGGAGACCCAGACGTGGAACGTCTGCTGGAGGGGTTCGCCTTTCTGACTGGTCGACTCCGGCAAAAACTCGACGACCAACTGCCGGAGTTGACCCACTCGCTGATGCAATTGCTGTGGCCGAACTTCATGCGGCCATTGCCTGCCTTCAGCATGTTGCAATTTGATCCTGCGACCGTCTCGGGGCCCGCTCAAATCATTCCTCGCCATACAGACGTCAAGTCACAGCCTGTACAGGGGGTGAATTGCCGGTTCCTCACTGCGTTCGAGACCGAAGTATTTCCCCTGAAACTGGACGCGCTGAACTACACCAGTGACGGTAACGGGGCGGTCATGACGTTACGGCTGAAGATGACGGCCGAGGGTCATATCGGCGACTTGGATCTGAAAAAGCTTCGCCTCCATCTGGCCGGCGAACCTTACATCAGCCAACAACTCTACCTGGGCCTGAATCGGCACCTCAGCGAAGTTCAGTTGACACTCCTGGACAAGGAAAACGACCCCCTCACGAACATCGACAACGAACCGGCCAGGCAACAGCTGGGGCCTGATCACATCACGCCGGTTGGTTTTGCCGAAGAAGAAGCCCTGCTCCCCTACCCCCTCAATACCTTCCGCGGCTATCGCTACCTACAGGAATACTACGCCTTCCCGGAGAAGTTCCTGTTCGTCGACCTAACCGTGCCGGAGCTTACGAAGCATCAACCACAAGAGCTTGTAGAAAAAGCCCGCAGCATCGAGGTGCGCTTCAATTTCAATACCGCCCCCGACCAACGCATCCAACCGACCTTAGAGAACGTGCGGCTTTACTGCACGCCTATTACCAATCTGTTCAAACACGATGCCTCTCCTATCCGCCTGGACGGGAAAGAGGACCGCTACCTGGTCAAGCCCAAAGAAAACAAGAATGCCCATTACGCGGTGTTCTCGGTTGATAAAGTGTCCGGCTGGAACCTGGAGGAAGGCGGAGACATCGACTACGTCCTGTTCGAGTCCTTTGAGCATGACGCCAGCTTCGACGTCCCTACGGCCAAACCGTATTACAGCATTCACCAAGAGACTTCGCCTCTCGACAACGGCCTCAATACCTACCTGAGCTTCAGCACACGCGATCACGAAAACACACAAACGGTCTCGCTCGAACTGACCTGCACGAATCAGAACCTCGCGCGTGAGCTCAAAGAAGGCGACATCTGCCTGCCGGGGATCGGTGCTCCCGGCCTCCTGAGCTTCAGAAATATCAGCCCGGCCACACCCAGCTATCCACCACCGCTGCACCGCGACTACCTGTGGAAGCTCATCAGCAACATGTCACTCAACTACCTGTCATTGGCGAACGTCGATGCCCTCAAGGTCATTCTGGAAACCTATGACCTCCCCGGCTACTACGACCCACAGGCTGAAAACATCAGTCGCAAACGGCTCGCTGGCCTGAAGCATATCCGTCATTCCAGGGCGGACCGTCTTTACCGAGGCTTGCCCGTAAGAGGCGTGTGCACGCACCTGACCGTTGACGCAGAGGCTTATAGAGACAAAGGGGAGCTGTTCCTGTTTGCGTCGGTACTCAACGAATTCTTTGCGCTGTACACGAGCCTGAATTCCTTCCATCAACTGCAGGTAGAAAGCGCGCAGGGAGAGCGATACGAATGGACACCTCGTATGGGCCAACAATCGCTGCTGTAACGCCGCTCAACCGAAGTATCCGTGAGTACAGCCTGTTCCAGGGCGTGCAACGGGTGCTC
This sequence comes from Pseudomonas sp. MWU12-2319, assembly GCF_023242525.1. Taxonomy (NCBI): domain Bacteria; kingdom Pseudomonadati; phylum Pseudomonadota; class Gammaproteobacteria; order Pseudomonadales; family Pseudomonadaceae; genus Pseudomonas; species Pseudomonas sp. MWU12-2319. The sequence goes on along the minus strand of NZ_JALJES010000025.1, from coordinate 57,302 downwards.
GATCGGCTGAGAAAGGACACTCCCGAGCCGGTAGATGACGAAGTGCTTTATGAGCGCATCGAGTTCCACGCCAACCCCAGTCTGGGTCACGCGGGCAGTGATATTGATCGCCTGGAGTTTTTCAAGGAACACGGTGTGTTGCACGCCCGGCTGCACCTCAACCTATTGAGTCTGATCGGGGCCGGCTCACCCCTGCCCGCGTTTTACGCGGAGCAGGCGCTGGGAGACCGCGACCAGAACAACCCGACCCGGGCCTTTCTGAACCTGTTCAATCACCGGTTGCACCGTCTCCTGTTTCCGATCTGGCAGAAATATCGCTATCACTCGCGGTTCCAGAGCGGCGCTGAAGACGCCCTCTCCGAGCGGTTGTTCGCCCTGATCGGATTGGGCGGACAGACCATCCGTGATGCCACACAACTGAACTGGAAGCGCTTGCTGCCTTATTTGGGCCTGCTGAGCCTGCGTGCTCACTCAGCAGCCTTGATCGAATCGGTGCTGCGTTACTACTTCAAGCATGCCGAGCTGTATATCGAGCAATGCCTTCAACGCGAAATGCCCATCCCACGGGATCAGCAAAACCAACTCGGCCACCTCAACCATCAACTCGGCGAAAGCCTGGTATTGGGCGAGCACGTCACCGACGGTTCGAGCAAGTTCCGCGTGCATATCCAGCAACTGAGCTGGGAACGCTTCCACGACCTGCTGCCCATTGGCTCAGGTTATCAACCGCTTTGTGCCCTGGTGGATTTCTCCCTACGCGACCCATTGGACTACGACATTCGCCTTCAACTACGTCAGGAAGAAATACAGGCGCTGTGCATTGGCCAAGCCAGCGCCTGCCTCCTGGGATGGACCAGTTGGCTTGGCCGCGATCACGCCGATGGTGTCGTGACGCTGAACAGTCTTTCAAGCAGCAAGGACGGAAACTGATGATCAATATCGATTTGCAGCAACTCGTACAGGCCCTGGACGCAGACGCCAAACAACATTTGGAAACCGCCGCCGAGCGATGTGTGAGCCGTAACGGCAATCAGATCCTGATTGAAGACCTGCTCCTGTGCTTCCTCGATGAGCCTCTGGGCCTGTTCGTTCGTGCCCTTCAAGATGGAGGTATCGAGCCGGCCGAAATGGCCAAGGCACTGGAGTCCAAACGCGAGTGCACGGAATCGCGCAATCCCACGTTTGCCCCTGAACTCGTGCAGTGGCTACAGGATGCCTTGTTGGTTGCCCACCTTGAACTCGGCCAAAGCCAGATTGATCAAACGGCCTTGCTCTTGGCACTGCTGCGCAACCCACTGAAATATGCCGGCAGTCAGTACCAAGCCTTCCTCGCCAAGCTGAACGCCGAACGACTGCGCGACTATGCCTTGTCGACCGCCCCCCCGAAAAACCAGACCACCACGACACCGGGCAACTCTGCTCTCGACCGCTTTACCCGCAACCTCACGCAACAAGCCCGAGACGGCAAGCTGGATCCTGTACTGTGCCGGGACAACGCCATTCGCCAGATGATCGACATTCTCTGCCGCCGTCGCAAAAGCAATCCCATCATCGTGGGAGAAGCGGGTGTAGGGAAAACAGCCTTGGTCGAAGGGCTGGCTTTGCGCATTGTGGCCAAAGCGGTGCCGCAGGCACTGGGCGATGTGGAGTTGTTGTGCCTGGACCTCGGCCTGCTGCAAGCCGGTGCCAGTATCAAAGGGGAGTTTGAGCGCCGCTTGCAAGGTGTGATTGATGAGGTCAACGCCTCGCCCAAACCCATCATTCTGTTCATCGACGAAGCCCATACCCTTATAGGCAGCGGAAACCAGGCCGGCACTTCTGACGCCGCCAATCTGCTGAAGCCGGCCTTGGCCCGTGGCGAGCTGAAGACTATCGCCGCCACCACCTGGGCCGAGTACAAGAAATACTTCGAGAAAGACCCCGCCTTGGCGCGGCGCTTTCAACCCGTTCATGCCCATGAACCCACCGTCAGCGAAGCGGTGACCATTCTGCGGGGGTTGGCTCCCCTCTACGAAAAAAGCCACGGTGTCTATTTACGAGACGATGCCGTCATCGCCGCGGCCGAACTGTCGGCTCGCTACCTGACGGGCCGACAGCTTCCCGACAAGGCCGTGGACGTGCTCGACACCGCCTGCGCCCGCGTACGTATCGGCCTCGCCTCACCTCCCGAAGCCCTCGAACGGTTGCGCACCGAGCTCTCGGAAGGTGAACGTCGCCAAGAGGCCATGCGCCGCGACATGGACTCAGGGCTTACGGTCGACACCGAGGCGTATGAACATCTGTGTACCCGGTTGCAAACCATCAAAACAGAGCAATCGGCACTGGAAGAGCGTTGGAGTGCCCAATGCGCGCAGGCGCAAAACGTGCTGACATTGCGCGAAGAGTATGCGGCAGCTTTGAGTGCCCACACCGAAAGCGGCGATTCACTCCCGTCTCCACTCAACGGACTGGAGCAGCAACTGCGCAAGGCCCAATCGCGCCTCACCGACCTTCAAGCCAACGAACGGTTGGTCAGTCACGAAGTCTGTCCACGTCTGGTGGCCGAAGTCATCAGCCAGTGGACCGGCGTGCCACTGTCTCAATTGGCCCGAGAGCACAGTGAACTTGTAGCCACCTTCGGTGGCGAACTGCGCCAGCGAGTGCTCGGACAAGAACAGGCCGTGGAGGCCTTGGACCGAGCCATGCGTGCAGCCGCCGCCGGACTCAATCCAATCGATGCCCCTCTCGGCGTGTTTCTGCTGGTAGGCCCCAGTGGCGTCGGAAAAACCGAAACAGCCTTGGCCCTGGCCGAGACCTTGTACGGCGGCGAGCGCTTCCTGACGACGATCAACATGTCCGAGTTCCAGGAGAAACACAGCGTCTCACGGCTGATTGGCTCTCCGCCCGGCTACGTCGGCTACGGAGAAGGCGGCATGTTGACTGAGGCGGTCCGGCAAAAACCTTACTCAGTGGTCTTGCTGGACGAGGTCGAGAAAGCCGATCCGGATGTCATGAATCTTTTCTACCAGATCTTTGACAAGGGCGTGGTCAACGACGGTGAAGGGCGCGAAATCAACTTTCGCAACACCCTGATCCTCATGACCTCCAACCTCGCCAGTGAGCAGATCATCGACATGTGCGAAGAAGGGCAACGCCCAAGCGTGGAAGCACTGGAGCAGGCCATCCGCCCTACCCTCAGTCGCCACTTCAAACCCGCGCTGCTGGCCCGTATGCGTGTCGTGCCTTATTACCCCGTGACCGGCGAGGTACTGCATGAGCTGGTTAAGCTGAAACTGGCACAACTGCAACAACGCCTGGCGTTACGCAAACTCACGTTTTCGCACAGCGAAACACTGGTCACCCACTTGGCCCAACGCTGCATTCACAGCGACAGTGGCGCTCGGTTGATTGACCACCTGATCGACCGCTCTCTACAACCACAAATCGTTGATCGGATACTCGCCGCGCTCGCCCAAGGCAACGCGCTGAAGGGTGTGCATGCCACCGTCGACCACCAGGGAGCGGTTGTTTGTGAGTTCGCTTGATTCACTCCAAGCCGAATCGGCACCCACGACCGAAAGCCTGCTGGAACAGATCACCCTGTTGGCGGCCGCACAGGACAGCGCGGGCTTGTTTGACAACCTGGTCACCGTGGCGGCCCAGCTCAGCGGCTGTGAATTGAGTCAGCTGTACCTGCTGGACACCACCCAAACCTGCCTGACCTTGTCGGCCATGCAGTGTGACGGCCAGTTGCAGCTGCCAAACAGCGCCAGCCAGCCTGCTAACTTCTACAACGAACCGTTGCTGGAGTTCTGCTTGCGTGAACACCGGACACTGAACATCGATACGCTGCACAGTGGTCTTTACCCAACGGATTTTCTGCCGGCCAGCGAGCCGTCCTGGAGCAGCCTGCTGTGCACGCCGCTGGTGGACGAGCACGCCACCTTGGGCGGGCTACTGCTGATCGGCAGCCGAACGGCTCGCGACCTGGGTGTCTGCACAGGTTCGCTCACCCAACTGGGCCGCTTCGCCTTGGCTCAGGCCGATCTGTTGCACCGCCTTCAAGGAACCGGCAACCCACTCAAACGCTCACCGCCACTGCCTACCCCGTCATATGGTCTGATTGGCAATAGCCCCCCTATGCTCGCGGTCTATCGCCTGATCAGCAAGGTGTTGATGAGCCAGGTCAGCGTGCTGATTACCGGCGAAACCGGGACCGGAAAAGAACTGGTGGCACGGGCCATTCACGAGTCGGGCTCAAGAAGCACCCGGCGCTTCGTGGTGCAGAACTGTGCGGCGCTGCCGGAAAACCTGCTGGAAAGCGAACTGTTTGGCTATCAGAAAGGCGCCTTCACCGGCGCTGATCGAAACCACAAAGGGCTGTTCGATGTGGCCAACGGCGGCACTCTGTTTCTGGACGAAATCGGTGACATGCAATTGTCCCTGCAAGGCAAGCTGCTGCGCGTTTTGCAAGAAGGCGAAGTTCGCCCGATAGGCAGCAGCGATACACACCGCGTCGATGTACGCATCATTGCGGCGACCCACCATGATCTGCAAAAACTGGTTGAGGCCGGGCGCTTTCGCAAGGACCTGTTCTATCGCCTGGCCTCATTCCCCATCGAGCTGCCACCGCTACGCGATCGGGGCACAGACATCCGCCTCCTGGCTCAGCACTTCTGCGACGACACTTGCCGGTCGCTCAACCGCCCACCATTGGCTTGGTCCGAGGCCGCGCTGGAACAGCTGGAACGTTATGGCTTTCCCGGCAACATCAGGGAGTTGATTGGGTTGGTCGAGCGTGCGGTGCTGATCTGTGAAGACACTGAGCTTCATCCTCGGCATTTCACCCTCGCCGAAAACACCGAACGCCCCAAGCCTGGGCCCATGAATCTGCGCCAGTATCTAAACGACGTTGAACGCCACGTGCTGCTCGAAAGCTTGCGTCGCAATGCCGGTAATCAGAGCCAAACGGCCAAGGAACTGGAGCTGTCACGGCGCACGTTGATCAACCGCCTTGACCGCCTGGGTATCGCGCCTGACGAGTTCAGATCCAAAACCGCACAGCGCTCGTTGGGCTGATCCCGCCCCTGATGAACCGAAGGAGAACAGACACTTAGCCACACCAGAAAAGACCTAAAAACCTACGACCAACACCTGATATCAGCCCTATCAACCTTTGACTCCTTGTTTAAACGAGGCGGGATTCTGTCGTTCAAAAAATACCCTGGAGCAACGTTATGCCGACTTTTCTAACTGTCTTTTTCATGGTGCTGACCTTGGCAGGCTGCACCGGTAACTACCGTTTCAGCGACCCCGATTACCGTGCATTGGGTGACCCCAATGCCCTTCAGCGCAATAAGTGAGGCGGAGGGTTCAAACATGCAATTAGTGATGCAATTGCTCGATCCACCCAGCGATCTGCCCAGCCATCTGCTGAGCATGTCCTTTACCCACCAGGGCGGAATCATCGGACGTAGCCATCAGAGCCAATGGTGCCTTCCCGATGTCACGGCCAAGTTGTCAGGCAGGCATGCACACGTCACTTACCGGGACGGCCATTTCTACCTCACTGACCTCAGTCAGAACGGCATCTGGTTGCACAAGGATCAGCGACGCCTGGAAAAAGCTCGGACCTACCGTATCGATGACGGAACGGTCTATCAGATGAGTGACTTCAAGATCGTCGCTCGATTGACTCAGCCTGTGGAACACCAGGCGCCGAGCGTGGGGATTCCCGAAGACTATCAATTCGATCTGAGTCTCGACCGACAGGATCAACAGCCCCAATGTGAACCGCTACCGGCTCACATGCAGGACCATGCCCCCCTTGAGACACAGCATTTCCCCCTGCCCACCCTGATGGTCGAGGCCGAACCAACCCCTCCGCCCACACCGACGCCTCCCGATCCCTTCTGGCAGGACTTCAGTGCCGCGCTGGGCGTGGATCTTCGTCACTTGGATGAGCCCGCGCAAAAGGCCGTTGCGATCAAGGCTGCGCGGTTGCTACGCCTGAGCGTGGCCGGTGTACACCAATGCCTGCACACCTGCAGCAGTATCAAGAACGAGATGGGCATTCCTCCCACCGTTGATAACCCGGCAGTGAATGAACCTAGCGAATCACTGCTCGAAAAGCTGCTACTGAGCAACGGTACCAACGCAACGGTGCACCTCAAAGAGCAGCTACGCAGCCTGCAATCGCACCAGCTCGCCACCCTGGCGGCGAGCCGTGCCGCCTGGCGCGGGGCACTCGAACAATGGGCACCGAACAATCTGGCACTGCACTTCGAACAGCAAGAGCCTCGACGCCGCTTGTTCCGTAACGCCGGTTACTGGCGTGCCTATTGCCGCTTCCACCAAGAGTTGAGCCAGCAGGACAGCGGCCCCGACCGTGTATGGACTCGGCACTTCGTCCAGGCCTACACCGAACAACAACGGCTGCTCAACAACCTCAGCCTTCTTTCCTCTGGAGAACGATGATGCCGTTTATCAAGACGCTGACGATTCTTACCTGCCTGCTGTTGCTCAATGCCTGCTCGGTGCTGTCGCCCTACTCCTCGCTGACCAAACTGGACCTGACACTCTCGGGCAGTGACACCCTCAACCCTGACCTGCATGGTCGCCCCTCGCCCATCGTCGTGCGACTGCTGGAACTCAAACATCCAGTGTCGTTTGAAAACGCCGACTTTTTCAGCCTCTACGAGCGGCCCGAGGCAGTGCTGGGCAGCGACCTGGTGAGCAGCGAGGAACTGGAACTGAGCCCCGGCAAGCGGATCGACCTGAAGCTGCGGGTCAAGGACGACAGCCGCTACGTCGCGGTGCTCGCGGCGTATCGCGATCTTCCCGAAACCCGCTGGCGCTACGTACTGGCGCTGGAGCCGGAACGGATCAAGCGTTACTCGCTGTTACTCGACAGCAGCGGTATTCACCTGCCCAACCCGCAGACACCTGACTAGGAGGTTCAACCATGAGTCACGATAAGCCGGTATGGACGGAAGGCATGATGCTGCGTCCGCAGCACTTTCAGCAGCATGATCGCCATTACGAGCACCAACTCAATTTGCGTACCCAGTTGCTGGGGCCGTTCAACACAGGTTTTTTCAATCTTGAGCTAAGCCAGGCACACCTGAGGCAGGGCAAGCTGTCGATCCAGTCGGCCTCGGGCGTGCTGTCCGATGGGAGCCTGTTCGACATCGGTCATGCTCACTCAAACCTGGTGCTGGACATTCCCAAGAACACTCAGGGCATGTCCGTGTACCTGGGGTTACCACTGGTCGGCGGTGGCGCCGTGGAGACCCGCCCCGCCGACATGAGCGAGGTGTTGTCCCGTCATATCAGCCATGAAGAGAACGTTCATGACAGCAACGCCGAGGGCAACTCGCAGTGTTCCATCCGTTGCTCTCGCCCGGACTTTCGCTTGCTGCTGGGCGACGCCCACCACGATGCCTTCGTCAAACTCAAGGTCTGCCAGATCCTGGGAATTGATAACAGCGGCGAGATCACGCTCGACGACCGTTACGCACCGAGCTATCTGCACATCAAGGCCGCCCAAAACCTGCAAGCCTGCGTCCAGAACACCCTTAATCAGCTCAATAGCCGGGGACAAGCCATCGCCGGGCGCATGAACGCAAGCCATCAAGTGGCAGGTGCCGAACTGGGTGACTTCATGATGCTGCAACTGATCAACCGATCAGAACTGTGCATCAGCCAGGCGCTGGAGATGGGAAGGCTGCATCCGTATGAGATTCATCGCCATCTATTGGCTTTATTGGGTGACCTGAGCGTTTTTGCCAACGCGCGGCGCCCGACTGGACTCAAAGCCCTCTTCTACGATCACGACGATCAGTTGGGGTGTTTTCAACGCTTGCAGGTGCAGATCAGTGAGGTGTTGTCGAAGGTGCTGGAACAGCACGCCGTTGAACTGCCCCTGGAGCAAAAGGACTACGGTATTCAGTTGGCCCACTTGCGGGACCGAAGCCTTGTGCAAAGCAGCTACTTCGTCCTGGTGGCCCACGCCCAAGGGTCCGCCGAAGCACTGCGCAGCCGTCTGCCTGAGCACCTGAAGATCGGTTCCATCGCGAACATTCGCGACAAGGTCAACCGACATCTGCCTGGCATCAAGCTGACCCCGCTCCCCGTGGCCCCCCGACAGATTCCCTACGACCCTCGTCGCTCCTATTTCAAGTTGGAAGTGACCCCGGAGGAGCTCTCGGAGCTTGAACGTTCGAGCATCTTCGCGCTGCACGTCAGCGGCGAATTCGCAGCGCTTGAACTGAACTTATGGGCCATCCGGAACTGACCTATGAATAACGCATCCTTTGCCCCCGATGACAGAAAAACCGTCGTTGTCAGCCGAGACGGTCGTGAACCGGAACAGAGCACGCTGACCGACCTTAACGCCGCGCGACATAAGCCTTTGAGACCCCAACGCATTGAGTCGCATCGCTACGCGCCTGTCGAACTCTTTGAAACCGGCATCAATCCCCTGGCCGGCGCCGCATCGCCCTTGCTGGCAGAGATCGTCGGGCTCAGGCATCAGAAACATCCTGAACCCCTCGACCAACTGCAAGAGCGCCTGCTCACGGCGCTCAAACGCTTCGAGCAACGCGCGCACCACAAAGGCATGGAGCAGAACGCAATACTCGACGCTCGCTACCTGCTGTGCACCGCCATTGATGAAGCCGTGCTGAGCACCGACTGGGGTGCAGGTTGGTCAGGCAAAACCCTCTTGGGGCAGTTGCACAACCAAACCTCGGGTGGGGAGCAATGTTTCCAGATGATGAAAAGGCTCTTGGAGCGACCTGCGGTTCACCTCCAGATGCTGGAACTGATGTTCCTGTGCGTCTGCTTGGGTTTCAAGGGCAAGTATGCCCTTGAGGCTAATGGCACTCGGGAACTGGAGGAAATCCGCGAGGAGCTCTATCGCAAGATCCGCGCAGAGCGCGGCCCCGTACCCCGCGAGCTGTCTCCCCATTGGCAAGGTCAGCGCCCTAAGCCGCAACGTCCCCCCCGCATTGTCCCGTGGTGGATGGTCACGCTGTTCACGCTGATCAGCCTGGGTGCCCTCTACACCGGCTTCGCCTGGGTGCTCGGCGAACAACGCGAAGACGTGCTCAAGCTCTTCGAGATTCACGGTACGGCAAGCGCCGTGCAATCGTCTTAATCAAAGGTTTCGCTCATGAAAAATTTCTTCAAAACACTGGCGGGCCTGTTGGCCCAGAGCTGGCTATGGAGCCTGCTTCTGACGCTGTCTATCGCCTTGCTGGTGTGGTTCGTGGGACCCCTGATCGCCGTGGCCGACTACCGATTCTGGGACGACACCGACAATCGGCTCTTCACCCTCTGTGGCCTGCTCCTGTGCTGGGGTTTGTTCGTGGTCTTTACCGAACGACGCCGGGCCCCCGCCGTCGACCTGAACGCTGAGCACACGCAAACCCAGGCGGAGACCAAAAAGGCCATTGCCAAAGAGCAACGCCACCTGCGCAAGCGATTCAAGGACGCGTTGCACACCTTGCACCACACACGCCTGTATCGCGGCCACAGCGAACACTGGCGCAAGGAGCTGCCCTGGTATCTGCTCCTGGGACCTGAAGGCAGCGGAAAGACCAGCCTGCTCGATTACTCGGGCATCCACTTCCCGCTGAACCGCAACGATTCTGCCCCCGGAGTTGCCCCCAAGGCCACCCGCCACTGTGACTGGTATTTCGCCGAAAACGGTGTGCTGCTCGACACCAGCGGTCGCTACCTGACCCAGAATGAAGCGGTCGATACGAGCGGCTGGCACACCTTGCTAAAGTTGCTGCGCCAGCGTCGACGCAATCGACCGCTTAATGGCGTCGTGCTCTGTATCCCTATACAAGCGTTGCAGAACGGCCAAGACGAAGCACTCCAACGTTTGGTGGAACAACTGCGCCGTCGCCTGCTGGATATCCATCGTCACCTGCACAGCTACCTGCCGATTTACCTGGTGCTGACCCAAGCCGACGAGGTCAAAGGATTCGAAGCCTTTTACGAGCACCTGTCTCTGGAAGAAAGCCAGCAGGTGTTAGGCCTAAGCTTTGACAAGACACAACGCGGTAGCGATCCTGCGGTGTTGTGCGAAGAGTTCCAGCTCCTGCTCAATCGCCTGGAGCAACAGACGATCTCGCGCCTGTACCAGGAACGCAACAACCAGCGTCGTGAAGACATTTACAGTTTTACGCGGCACCTTGGCCAGATCGGCGATGCCTTGCGGTATCTGGTGAGCCAGGCCTTCGCGGGCAACCGCTATGAGCCTGCCAGTCAATTACGTGGGGTCTATTTCACTAGTGCGCCTCGCCTGGGTATTGCCGACAAGGAGTCCGCATACGATACCCCCATGCCCTCCATGCTTGGGACGCCGAGGTTCATCCACCACCTGCTCAATCACGTGGTTTTTCCCGAAGCAGGATTGGCCAATCTCGATAAAAAAGAGACACGTCGTATCCATTGGCGGCAACGGGCTCTTTATGTTGGCGCGCTGGGATCGCTGGCGCTCTTTGGTCTGTTATGGACCTTGGGGTTTTCGGTCAATCACCAACGCCAGGAACAACTGCGTTCATGGGGGCAGAAACTGGGGCAACAGTGGAGCGCCTTGAACCCACAAGACGATGCCATGGTGGCCCTCGACGGGCTCGACAGCAGCTACGCCGCCACGCAGGTGTTTCCGCCCGCCAACGAACTTGCCCTGCATGAACGCGCCGGGTTGTATCAGGGGGAACCCAACAACCGTGCGACGAATGCGCTCTACCAGCATGAGCTGGAAGTCCAGTTGTTACCGCGTATCGCTCGCCAGCTTGAAGGGCAGATTCGCGCCAACCTGAACAACCGCGAAGTGCTGCAGAACAGTCTGCGCGCCTACTTGATGCTCAACCTCGTCGAACGCCGCGACCCAACGTTCCTCAAAGAGTGGCTGGCTACCGACTGGAACCTGCGTTACGCCGGTAATACGCCCGTACAGGAGGGCTTAAGTACCCACTTCTCACGCTTGCTTGATCAGTCCTTCAGCTACCCGTTGAACGACAGCCTGATCGCTGATGCTCGACAAGCCCTACACAAAGTTTCCCAGGCCAGTCTGGTCTACCGCGCGTTGCAAGAACAGGCCCGCGGTTTGCCCGAATACCGCCTGGACCAACAACTCGGTCCGCGTGGTTCGGTCTTTGCCAGTGGTCAGTATGTGATTCCGGGTCTGTACACCCAACGCGGCTACCAGCAGTTTTTTCTGAGCAAGGGCGCCTTGCTGACCCGCGACTTCCTGCGCGACAACTGGGTCATGGGCCAAAGCAGCACCCTGGATGCCGTGCAATGGCAGTCACTGATGGCCGATCTTGAGCAACTCTACTTCAAGGACTACGCCCACCACTGGTCCGAGGCCATTGGCAAACTGGCGTTGCAGCCGCTCGACACGCCGGCGGAGGCCGTTGAACAGGCCGCCCAACTGACTGACCTCAACTCCCCGCTCCTGCAGTTGCTGATTCAGATTCGCGACAACACGCGTTTTCCGTCCCTAGGTGACAGTGCCACGCAACTGACCGAGTCAGCCGCCAGCCTGCCAGGCCCTGCTGGCATCGTGGGCAAAATCGCTGCCGCTGGAGCGGAACAGGTCAAAGAGGCCGTTACCGACAAGCGACAGGACAGCGCCAAGCGAGACCTGCAACAGCGATTCGAGCCCTTGCATCGCCTGCTCGATGATGAAAGTGCGGCCAGCGCCGAGCTGATACCAACGTTCAACGCCTTGAACGACCTTCAGCAACAGTTGGCAGCCCTGTCGCGCTCCAACCTACCGGACCTGGCTGCCTTCGACCTGGCCAAGGCACGCATGGGAGGCCAACGTGATGCGCTCAGCCAGCTCCTTCATGCTGCCCAACGCCTGCCGCAGCCGGTCAAAGGCTGGCTGAGCGGTCTGTCCGCAGACAGCTGGAGCCTGGTGCTGGAAGACGCGGCCCGCTATATCGACCAACGCTACAAGAGCGAAGTCTACAGCCCCTACCTCAGTGCGATTCACCAGCGCTATCCGTTCAATGCCCACAGCAGCAGCGATGTGGCCCTGGCCGATTTTCGCGAGTTTTTCAAAGCCCAAGGCGTCATGGAGGGCTTCTTTGAAACTTACCTCAAACCCTTTGTCAGCCGCGAGAGCGACAACTACCGCCTGCGCAGTGTCGAAGGCCACAGCCTGCCGATCTCCCGCGTCATCCTGCAGCAGATGAGCCATGCGCATCAGATTCGCCGCAGTTTCTTCGCCGAGCGTTCGACGCAACCGCTGATCAAATTCAGCCTGGAGCCCTACTCCCTGGACTCAAGCCTGAGTCGCGCTGAATTCCGATTTGGCGATCAAGTGATGGAGTATCGCCACGGTCCGATCGTTCCAAGTGCCTTTGAATGGCCCAACACGGCAGCCGAGGGATTCACCAGCCTGGTGGTCGAGGAGCTCGGCGGGCGCCAGACAGGTATTCAGAAAAATACTGGCCCCTGGTCGCTCTTCCGGCTGTTCGACCTGATGCAGACCGAGCCCCATCGCGGGCGTGATGTCTTGATGCTCAAGGCTGATGTCGGCGGACTGCGGGTCAACTACCTGCTGATGAGTCAGCGCTCGCCCCACCCGTTCGATATGAGCGCCGTGCGCAGCTTTCGTTTGCCGGCAGCGCTTTGATGAGGGTCCGTTCTCCTTGGCGTAGCGCCGCTCGCACGCACATCGGCAAGGTCCGCGCGCGCAACGAAGACGCCTTCCTGGAAGGATTGGAACAGGGGTTATGGGCCGTCGCCGATGGTATGGGCGGTCACCAGGCAGGCGATGTCGCCAGTCGCCTGATTGCCGACAGCCTGGGCGAACTCCCGATAGAGGGTGGCTTCGGCAAACGTCTCCAACGGTTGAGCCAGTGCTTGCAGTGGCTCAACCGCCGCTTCCATCACGAGCTGACGGCCACCCCCGAGCAGCCTGACCCGATCATGGGCAGCACGGTGGTGGCACTGCTGTTGGAGGGAGACCGGGCTGCCTGCGTCTGGGCCGGTGACAGCCGCTGTTATCTCTGGCGCGCGCGGCAGTTGTATCAACTGTCGAAGGACCACACCCGGCTGCGACAACTGATGGACGAACACCATTTGAGCCGGGAACAAGCCAGCCAGGACCCACTCGCCCACGCGCTGGTTCGCGCCGTGGGTGCCGATGAGCAGCTGGAACTGGAGACACTTGAACTCCAGACCGAACCGGGCGATGTCTTTCTGCTGTGCAGCGACGGTTTCTACCAGTGTGTCAGCACGCAGGCGGTGGCCTATGCCTTGAGCCAGCCCTCGCCTCAGGTCGCGCTGGATTTGCTCTTTGACAGTGCTCTGCGAGGGCCGGCCTCCGACAATCTGACTGCCGTGGTGATTCGGCTATGAGCGACGACCTGCTGGCCGGGCGCTATCGGCTTGAACAGTTGCTCGGTGCGGGGGGCATGAGCACGGTCTACCGTGCGCTTGATCTCCTGCGAGAATCCCTGGGTGATCCCGACCCTTATGTGGCGGTCAAGCGCATGAGCGACTCGTTATGCCGATACCCGGATGCCAACGCCTTGCTGCACAGTGAGTTCGCCCTGACGCTGCGTTTGCACCACCCCCATGTGGTGCGTGTGCACGACTATGACATTGACGAAGTGTCGGACCGGGCCTTTATCACGATGGAGCTCCTACGCGGGCAGCCGGTTGATCGGCTGTTGATCGAGCGCCCCGAAGGCCTGCCCTGGGATGAACTCCAGACCATTGCCTTGGCGCTGCTCGACGCGGTGGCTTACTGTCATGATCAGGGTCTGGTGCATGGGGACTTGAAGCCCAGTAACCTGATGCTGACCGACAAAGGATTGAAGGTCTTCGATTTTGGCCTGAGCCAGTCCAGACATGAGCAACTACAGGGACTGCCGCGCCTTCAGCGTGAACGCTTCATGGCCTGTACGCGTGCTTATGCGGCCCCTGAACTGCTTGAGGGCGGATCGCCGACCCGCGAGACCGATCTCTATGCCGTGGCGTGCGTGCTGTATGAACTGGCGTGCGGCAGGCTCCCCTTTCCGTCCCCGGAACCTGGGCAAACGCTCAACCCAAAGCGCAACCGCACCCTGAAGCCAGCGGAGCAACTGCCGCCTTTCTGCTGGTCGGCTCTGTGCAAAGCATTGGCGTTCAAACCGGCTGCCCGCCGTATTGACGCCCATGAGCTGCGGGACGCCTTCCAGAGCCCCGCTCATGGGTGGTTGCGCTGTTAACTCGCAAGGCCCTCTGCGGCCTTGCTGACTTGCGCCAGCCAGGCCGCTTTCTCCTTCTCCGGCATTGAGTTCAGTGTGCCGAGTACCTTGCCCAATAACTGACTGGATTCCTCTTTTTTCTGGGCCTCCTCTTCCTGAGCCTTGCGCTCCGCTTCGGCGGCTTGCTGTGCCTTGAGGACCTCCATCAGCGGTGCTGTATCGGCATTCTTCTCGCTCAGGACCGGCGGCAATGGCAACGCCTCGGCCAGCTTCAGCACGCTGCCAGTGTCTTGGGTGAACTCACGTACTGCCCCCAACCCGCTGAGCATGGGCAAGGCAATATTGGTGAGGCTGTCGAAGGCGCTGATTTCAGGCATACCGACCTTGCCACGGAACACCGGAATTCCCAGCGAAGGCAGAAACAGCCCCACCAGATAACGCGGGTCGCGGCGCTTGATGCTCAGGCCAATGCTGCCCACCGCCACAGCCACGCCGATCACTTGCCCCGCCGTAGCCAGCAGTGACAAGCGCTTGTTGGACTCATCATCAAAGAAGATCGCCCGGTAGCGGAAAAAGTCGCTCCAGATCTCACGTTCTCCCAGCGCCGCGTTCATGAACCAGGCCCGTGAGTCGTGTACCTGATCGTCAAACAGCGCGATGATGGCCTGCGCTTCCTCGTCTCGAGGTTGACCTTGTTCATTGAACAACCGCTGATAGTTTTCCTCACCCTCCTTGCGCATACGGGCGTATTCCTCGGCCTCGTCCTGCTCGTTGGTTAGGTAAATCAGGCCGCCTAAAAGGACATTCATAACGTTGGCGGTATTCAATGTCTCCGAGAAGTCCTCCCTGAGCCCCCATTTTTGCCCATAATCGCGGCGAAACTCATCCATCGCTTTTTTCAGTTGCAGGAAATCCAGATTCGGCTCAAAGGCTTTGGCGGTATTGAGAGGAATAGGTTGCTGGGCACCGATACGCTTTTCGTAGCTGTGTTTGATCTCTTCAGCATCTTTATACTGCTGTGCGGTAGCTGCATCGCGCTCTGGTTTGCGCTGACCGCGGTGCCTGGCAGCATCCTCCTCCAACTGCTGGGCATGCAGGAACTCGAAGGCCTCACGCTCCTTGGCCGTCATGTCATTGCTATCCCCTTCTTCCTTGCCTCCTCGAACATGCGCCCAGGCCGACGTCCCCTTGAACCGCTCTTTGGCATACCGATCAATACGCCACCCTGTGATCAAAGCCGCTTCGCGGTCCATGACTTCTTCCAAGGGGCCATTGTCCTGGGCGAAGAGCCAGTGGTTGAAGCGGTCGATCAGGTTATCCGAGACTTCAAACTCCGCAGCTGTTTCACCGCTCATTTCCAGCCAAGGCCGGTGTTCACGCTGCCGACTGCTGAGCGCTATCCCCGGAACCTGCAAGGGGGCACCAATCTGATAGGCCTCGTGGTACATGTGATGTAGCGCAATCTGCGACAACACTTCTTCGGACCCAGCCAGGGATTTGCCTTGATCACCGGGCGGATACCCACCGCCCACATCGGAATGCATACCGGGATAGAGGTACTCGAAGGTATTACGGCGGTAGGTCGAACGACAGTTCGGATCTTTGGGATTGGCTTTACGACGGATCGAGTCCAGCGGAAAACAGGCCCGCTGTTCATGTGCCGAGACCAAATGCACGCAGCGCGCCAAAAACCTCTCGGAATCCGATAGCCGCAGCGAACCGTCAGCCCAGCCCATATGTCCAGCGGCAAAGGGGGCAACATAGGCCACACCAACCGAGGCCACGGTATCGAATAGGCCTAGAAAGGCAATGCTGATAGGCAGTCCGGCGAACAGATAGCAGGTTTCGCCATTCACCTCGACCTGGGTCAGGGCCTCAAGCCAAGTGGCAAAGGCTCGGGCCTCGGCAGCGCCACGAGAGAACCCATAGACATACAGACGTAGCGCTTGGATCTCCGGAATCGCGCTACGGGCATGCACGTCTTCGATCTTTTTTTGCAATTCCAGCAGTGGCGCCTGTAAGGCTTGCTGACGTCGGGTATGGCTGTCCTTGAACAAGGAGGCACCAAGCATGTCCTCTGTGACGGTCGTGCCCATTTGTTGGACCAGGGTGTAAGCGTCCGAAGACTTGAGAGGTGGCTCTTTGCAGGCTCTTCTCAACACATCGATCAATCGGGTCAGCCCCCAGTTGACTCGATTTTCGCCGCCGATTGCCCCCTTCAAGCCCCAGTCTTCGGGCTCAAATTCACCGATTTCCTTGAACTCAGTGCCAACCCCTTGAATGTAATAGCGATAGAAACCCGCCTGGCTTGGGCCACCTCGTTGATCCTCTTCAGCGTCTCCAAGGCTGGCGTGGTAAAGCCGCGCCACATTACTGGTGGTTGGAGGTGAAGCGAGCTTGTCTGAAGGCTCATGGTTGTTGGTGCCGTCAAAGCACAAGGTGATGTGCAGAATGTCCATGCATCGGCTGACATAGGTCAGGTTGTTGGCTTTGGCAACGGCTTGTTCCTTTACGTTTATCTGATCGATCAGTTGATCTCGAAGCCTCTGGTTTCGTGCGACATCCTGAGCGTCCTGGGGCAACAGTCCTCCCTTTTTGAACGGTGGTATTCGAGCCAGAAACTCGGGAGCTGGGCGCATCGTTTCGGTGTTCACAGTGCTGGACATGTCTTGGGGACCTCCATTTTTCGAGGATAGTTGTAAGGATGATCAGGACGTCCCGGGTATGTCGCACCGGCTGACACCTGGACTCGGTCGCAGGGTAAAAAATGCACGTTGACCAGCCCCAGATCCTCATACGGCGCCACTTCCACGACGGCGCGGTGGCGGGTGTATTTGGTGCGGTGTTCTTTCATCCGCTTGCTCCACGCTTCCGAATACAACCGCTCAGGCCAATTGCTGTAATCGTGAGGTAAAGGATCTTTCTCCCACTCAACCACAACCGTCAGACCGGGGTGCCATTGAGTCGGCAGCGAGACGCAGCAAGTCTGCCCACCACCACCATAGGGCCCGAGATTCGAGCCCCCACTTCCATTGACCTGAAAGTGATTGATCGCCGCCGAGGTGTGGTTGATACCCTCAATGGGAGCACCGAGGATCTTCGGAATTTCCTTGCTGCAACCTGGCAAAGCAAACACCCACAACAGGGCGAATAGTTGCAAACACTTCATGCCGACGAACTTCATGAACCCCTCCTGTCGAGGAGCGTCAAAAAGGGGAAAATTTTGTAAAGGTTGGCGAAAATAAAGTCCGTGCGTTCCTCCCCAAAAAGGCTTTGTTTTTCGGCATCACAGACAGCCTCAAACACCTGATAACGCGCATTGCGTTGATGGTCAGCCCCCAGAGTTCTCAGACTTTCTTCATGCGCCAGAAAGAAACCTTCGACCTCCTTCCAGCGTTGCAAGGTGGTGACGCAATGCGAGCTCAACCTCAAAATAGGCAAAGGACGGGGCAAGTGATCGCGTGGCACGGGTTCGCCATGCAACGTCCGACTGCACTGCTCGCGGTCGATCCAATGCCAACTGATCACAGCCCCATGAAACACCCGACCACAAAGGTCCATGCCCTCAAGGGGGCGCCCATCAAACGCATAGTCGCGAAGAGGCCGTATCAGACCTGCAACGCTTTCGAAAATCCGGGTGTCGTAGTAACGCAACAGACCCGAGCGGGCGCCTTCATCCCATTCAATCTGGGTGCAATGACGTAGATGTTCAGTCAGGTCATCGAACGACCAACGACTCATCACCGCCAACACCCGAGATTGATCATGAAAGGCGTGTAGAAAACTCTCCACCCAACTCACCTGATCTGGACTCTCCCAAAAGACCCTGATCAGCATGGGGCCCTGAGCGGCCAAAGCCTGCTCAGGTGTACCCTCAAGCAATCGCGCAAGAGGTGGTGACGGGGACAGTTCCTGTAGACGCTCCTGCAGCGGGTAATCCAGCAACGTCGCGTTGATCAAAAGATCCAGGTGTTTCAGGTCGTGGCTCCCGGCCTCCTCTTTGAGAGTGGCCAGCCATTGCTCGGCTGTTTCCTTCATAGGGATATCCTTTGAATAGGCGACTTAACGAGGCGTAAACGGTTCGGCCTGCTTTTGTCCCCTGAGCAAGCACTCCTCGCAGACGGCTTTCTCAACGGGCGGCGTGGCTGACTCCATGGACATCAATGGCGTCAACGCCAACACCCGCTCCGTCAGCTCCTTAACGGTCTCGCCCGGCCGTTGCGGAAGCACAGACATCAGTGCCTGCCCTGAGCTCGCAGAGCCACCCACCAACGGCAACGTGCTGCAAAAAATGCCATCGCCATTGATCACCAGATGATGACCGCCCGCCTTGAGGGTCAGTTGCGCCCCGGCATCGAGAATCAGATCGGCCCCCGAGCGCAGGTGAATCTGCTCACCGCCTTGCACCACCCACGCGCCCGTGACATCAAGCTGACAGCGGCCCGCGACTGACAGAGAGTCGTTGGCCGACAGGCGAACCCGCCGATCCCCGGCAATGGTCAGGTGTTCTTCGGCATGCAACTCGCTGTAGCGGTTGCCCTTGATGGTTTCATGCCGCTCATTCCCCACCTCGGTATGGCTGTCGTTGAGTACGCAGGTACGCAAGTCGCGTTGAGCCCTCAGATAAACCTCTTCTGCCCCCTTTCGGTCCTCAATGTAGAGTTCGTTCGCGCCGCCTGCGCCCGGCGTACTGCGGCTTCTGAAGACGCTGCGGGTCTTGTGCTCTGGCAGGTCATAAGGCGTGGGGTGGTTCTGGTGATGCAAGCAGCCGGTGATCAGGGGCTGATCAGGATCACCTTCAAGGAAGCTCACCACCACTTCCATACCGACCCGGGGAATCACCACGCTACCGAACTGCGGGCCCGCCCAGCCGGCGGACACCCGAAGCCAACAACTGCTGTGCTCATCGCCCTGCCGAGCCCGATCCCAGTGGAAACGGACCTTGACCCGACCATACTCATCACAATGGATCTCTTCGCCGTCAGGCCCGGTCACCCGCGCCGTCTGGCTACCGAGCAACGAGGGCCGCGCATGCTCAAGCTGTGGTCGGTAGAACACCAACGCAGGCGTGGCACTGAACGTATTGCGATAGCCCTGGGTGAAGTCGTCCTTGGACGTGGACACCTCAGCCCCCAACGACTCTTCGAGCACCTGCGGCTGCTTGCCTTCATGGACAACCCCAGTCAGTAACCAAAGATCGTTCCATTCACTTCGGGGATGCCCGGTAATCTCCAGATAATGGCCGCTGTTCAGCGAGGGCTGATCGCTCTCACCCTGGGCCTGGCGCCCCTCAATCTGGCGTCGTTCCAAGGCACGGGCCGCCCGGCGCTTAGCGGTATTTTCATCGCTGAAATGCCCGGGGTACTCGTAATCCTCCAGATGAGGATATTTTTGTCCCGCGTCGGGATCGTCGCCCAACGTCGAGGCCTCCAGCTCGAAATGCGGCTGTTTGAAGTCGTAATCACGCCGTGTGACGCGTGAAACCGTTGTCCGCACACCCACCTGGAAACGGTGGATCGCCGGTTCGTCCGCGACCATGCCTGCGCCATGCTTATACGGTGTAGGCACTTCCAGTTTCTTGAAGGCCGTCTGCGCATCGCCGAAGACCAGGATATGGTCCTCCTCGCTGTGCTCGAAGTGATAGTGCCAGCCCTCCTCCTCACACAAGCGCTGAATAAAGTGCAGATCGCTCTCATCGTATTGCGTGCAGTATTCGCGAGGTTCATACACCGTCGAGCTGAGCTTGAACTGGTAGCGGTCTTCGAGAATCCCATGCTCCTCCAAGACCGTCGTAATGATTTGCTGAACTGTTTGCTGCTGAAAAATACGCTGATTGATCCGATACCCAAGCGTGTAAAGCTGGGGCACCAATATCAGGTGATAGTGGGTGAAACGCGAACCGGAGTCGCCCTGGGCGAACTGATCGATTTTGCCGTGAATCCCGTGACCTTCGGTGTCGAACGCCAGAAAAGCAGAGCAATGAAGAAAGCTTTCAAGATCCAACTCGGCTGATTCGCTGACCACTTCCAGCGTCACGCTATAGGGTCGGTTGATGGACTCTTCAGCACGGAACTTGAGCACCCGCAAATCGTGTTGGACTGCGGGGATCTTCAGGCTGAAAACAGCCCGATTGGAGGGTATGAACATCCCTTGTCCTCTTGATCGGAAAGCAGGGTTTTCACGTCGTCATGATGTGAGAAGGCAACGTCAAATTAGGACTGAACGCTCTCGACAGGTATGTAGGACGTATCCCTATTTGTCATCGAAAACGCTCTTTTTCGGACATGCCCTGAACAGAGAACAGCGACAGTCCCAAACCACCAGACCCGGCCATAACACCGAAAACAACGACCCGTAATGACAACGAGTCGTTGCAGTGCTTGGCCAATCGATCAGTGCCGGGTGATGCCTGTCAAAGGCCGAGCCGGGTTAAATCAACGGTGCGCGCCAGTCGTCAGAGCCGGTCGTCCCACAGATCTCGTGAGTCCAGACAATTTTCCGATAGGTGAAATACACGTCTTCGGTGTGCGTGAAGTGGGCGTTTTCGGGGTCCTGGCAATTCGGCATTTTCGACGTCACATCAACGATGATCGCGTCTTCCAATTCGATGGTGAAATAGTGCTCCTGAGTGCCAGTCGACGAGGTACGGAACCACTCCAGGCGGCACTTCTCCAAACGCTCCCCGGACGTCAATGCGTTGAAAATCAGCGGCGAGGATTTATCGAAGACCTTGGTAATCATCAGCGGCTTGTGAACACGCTGCCCTGTCGGCTGGCCCGATTGCGGATCGCGAGGAATGATCACCTGATGATCGAAAGCCTGAACCAGAATCTGGTCCTCATGGCCCTCCTGGAAAATATTGCCGACCGATGCTTCGGTGAAAGTACCGTCAGTGATCTGGCCTTGCTTGGTGCCTTTGAGGGACAGATAGGCGGGTGTTGGCATGAGTCAATTTCCTTGAGTTAAAGGCTGAGCAGGTATCGCCCAACGCTGATGACTCATGGCGAGATTTATGCCATAAATTATTTATCGTTTAAAAACATATAGTTAACAAACACTCACAGAATCAACCTGATAAAATCAGGCTGGAACTCCTGAAAAGTGTGAAAGTTTTTACACACTTGAAGACAAAGCTTTCACACTCCGACAACACCCCCGAGAACACGGAGGAAAACTCCTCGTCGCGGGGCATGAAGGGCATCGATTGCGCAATTTTTTACACAACGACCTCAGGCGCCAAACCCGGCCCCTCGACCTGTTCGACGCGCCTGCGCAGACAGGCTTATCCCGGTGTCAGGCTCCACAATTGGACCAGTTCCCTGTGGCGGTAGGCAGGTAAGCCCTTAACAACCTCCCTACACTCTCTCTATTGAGCCCGGCGCGACCCGCGACCTAAACTCGCCGGCCCTCACACGAGAGATCCCCTCATGACAGCACCTGCCTCCCCCGCAGCCGGGTCGGACCACCGCTGGCTCGCCTTGATCGTCCTGTGCCTCGGGGTACTGATGATCGTGCTCGACACCACCATCGTTAACGTCGCGCTGCCGTCGATCCAGACCGATCTGCACTTCACGCAAACCTCCCTAGCCTGGGTGGTAAACGCCTATATGCTGACCTTCGGCGGCTTTCTACTGCTGGGCGGTCGCCTGGGTGATCTCTACGGCCATCGACGCCTGTTCCTGCTCGGTATCGGCTTCTTCACCCTCGCCTCGCTGGCCTGTGGCCTGGCCCACAACCAGGAAACGCTGATCTGGGCCCGGGCCTTTCAAGGCCTGGCCGCCGCCGTGGTGACCGCCGTGGCCCTGTCGCTGATCATGGACCTGTTCAGCGAACCGGCCGACCGGGCCAAGGCCATGGGCGTCTACGGTTTTGTCTGTGCCGGTGGCGGTAGCCTGGGCGCCCTGCTCGGCGGCGTGCTCACCAGCACCTTGAGCTGGCACTGGATCTTCCTGGTCAACCTGCCGATCGGCGTGGTGGTGATCGCACTGTCCCTGCGCCTGCTCTCGAAAACCCTCAACCAGCACCCGTCCCGCGACCTCGATGTGGCCGGCGCACTCAGCGTGACCGCCTCGCTGATGCTGGCGGTCTACGCCATCGTCAATGGCAACGAAATGGGCTGGACATCACTGCGCACCGTCGCGCAACTGCTGATTGCCGTCGGCCTGCTGCTGGCCTTCCTGGTCATCGAGACCCGCGTAAAAGTCCCGCTGATGCCGTTGCGCCTGTTCCGCCTGCGCAACCTGGCCATCGCCAATATCATCGGCGTGCTCTGGGCCGCCGCGATGTTCGCCTGGTTCTTTCTGTCAGCGTTGTACATGCAGTTGGTGCTGGGCTACACGCCCTGGGAGGTGGGACTGGCGTTCCTGCCCGCGAACCTGATCATGGCGGTCTTTTCCCTGGGTATCTCGGCCAGGCTGGTGATGCGTTTCGGCATTCGCCTGCCCCTGGCGGTCGGGCTGGCGCTGGCGGCCCTGGGGCTGCTGCTGTTCGCCCAGGCGCCGGTCGACGGCCACTTCCTGCCCAACATTCTCCCGGGCATGCTGTTGCTCGGCCTGGGCGCGGGCATTGCCTTCAATCCGTTGCTGCTGGCGGCGATGAATGACGTCGCGCCGTCCGAGTCGGGGCTGGCTTCCGGCGTGGTCAATACCGCTTTCATGATGGGTGGCGCACTGGGATTGGCGGCACTGGCCAGCCTGGCCGCGGCGCGTACCGAATCGCATCTGGCAGCAGGAGTGTCGGCACTCTCGGCCCTCAACGACGGCTATCAGAGCGCCTTTCTGGTGGGCGCGGTGTTTGCCGCGCTGGGTGCGGGCCTGGCCGCAGTCATGATGCGCAACAAAAGCGGTGAAAGCCTGGGTGGTGCCGAGGCCTAGCTTGCAGCCTGACGTTCGAGCCGGCCGATATCAGCCATGAATTTCTCCGCCGGCAAGGGGTGCCCCAGCAAGTAGCCTTGCAGGGAGTCGCACCCCAGACGGGTCAGGAAACTCTGCTGCATATCGGTTTCCACCCCTTCGGCGACGATCCGTAACCCCAGCGCCTGGCCCAGGGCGACTATGGCCGAAACGATCGCCGCATCATCAGAGTCATGCTCCAGATCACGGACAAAACCGCGGTCGATCTTCAACTCGTTGGCCGGCAGACGCTTGAGGTACATCAGGCTCGAATAGCCGGTGCCGAAATCGTCGATGGACAGGTCCACGCCCATGTCCGAAAGCTTCTGCAACACTTCCATACTCGCATCGGCGTCACTCATGGCCGTGGTTTCGGTGATCTCCAGGGTCAGGCTGTTGGCCGGCAACTGATGCCGGGCCAGGGCGTTGGCCACGCTGTCGACCAGGCCCACATGGCAAAACTGCAGGGCCGAGAGATTCACCGCGATACGCCAGTCCTGGTAGCCCTGCTCATACCACAAGCGCATTTGCCGACACGCTTCGTTCAGTACCCAGTCGCCGATGGGGATGATCAGGCCGGTCTTTTCCGCCAGGGCGATGAACTTGTCCGGCAGCAACAACCCTTCCTCGGGGTGCTCCCAGCGCAACAGAGCCTCGGCGCCGATCGGTGTGCCCTTCAGGGCGTCGAACTTGGGTTGGTAAAAAAGACGGAACTGTTGCTGTTCCAAGGCCTGGCGCAGGTCCTGCAAGAGTTGCAACTGCTTGCGGGCGTTGCTGTTCATCGATGCATCGAAGAAGCTGTGGCCGTTTTTGCCCGCCCCCTTGGCGTGATACATCGCCGCGTCGGCGTTCATCAGCAATTCTTCGGCGGTCTGACCGTTGCCCGGGAACAGCACGATGCCGAGGCTCGCGGAGATCAGCAGGTCGTGGTCGCCCACCCGGAACGGCCGGGAGATCAGGCCGACCTGACGCGACGCCACTTGCAGCGCATCGTCCGGCTCGGCCAACTGCACCAGCAACACGAACTCATCACCACCGATGCGCGCCAGGGTGTCCTGGCCGCGCAGATCTTCGCGCAGGCGCAGGGCGACTTCGCGCAGCAACTGATCGCCCATGTGGTGGCCGAACGCATCGTTGACCGGCTTGAAGCCGTCCAGATCGATAAACATCAGCGCAAAGCAACCGCCTTCGTCCGTGGCCTTGTGCATCGCCTGGTCGATCCGGTCCGCCAGCAGCACACGGTTCGGCAAGCCGGTCAGGGTGTCATGCAGCGCCAAATGGATGAGTTCCTGGTTCGCCTGACTCAGCGAATTGGCCAGCATGGCGGTCCGGGCTTCGAGTCGGGCATCGAGCAGCGAGGTCAACAGGGCGATGGACAGCACCGCCAGGCTGGTGACCAACACCAGATTGTCCAGCCCCTTACCGGACAACCCGCTGCCCACCGCGCCACAGAAACTGCCCTGGCTGAAGTTGGCGGCCGCCATGCCGGTGTAGTGCATGCCGACAATCGCCAACCCCATGACAACCGACGCACCGCTACGGGCCAGGCGCACATAGGGTGTGCTGCGCCGCAGGTGAAAGGCGATCCACAAGGCCGCCGCCGAGGCCACCACGGCAATCACCAGTGAGGCGCCGAACAGGGTCGGGTCGTAATCGATACCGGGCTGCATCTGCAGTGCCGCCATGCCGCAATAGTGCATGGCACTGATGCCAGCCCCCATGATCAGGGCGCCGAGGGCCAATTGCACCACCGGCAGGCTGGGCTGGCTGACCAGCCACAGGGCAAAGCCGCTGGAAAGAATCGCAATCAGCAGTGACAGCAACGTCAGTGGGCCGTCGTAGGCCAAGGCAATCGGCAGCTTGAACGCGAGCATGCCGATAAAGTGCATGGACCATACCCCCACGCCCATGGCCATGGCACCGCCGACCATCCACAGGTACACCGCACGTCCGCTGGCCGTGGCAATGCGCCCGGCCAGATCCAGCGCGGTATAAGAGGCCAGGATCGCCACACAAAGGGACATGAAGACCAGCGCGGAGGAATAGCTACCAATGAGCATGACGAATCTCTGAAACATCGAACCGGGCAATGCCCGAACTCGGTGAAAAAACGGCGGATTGTACCTGCTTCCCTGCGAGTGCACGGTGGAATATTGGCTACTGGCCATTATTCAGGAGGACCTGCCCGACGTATAGGTCAGCGCCCAGGGAAGACCGACCAACGGCATGCTGTATCGATTATGCGCAGGCTCGACCGGCCCAACACTATTTGACGTGCTGGTCGCCTAATCGATGATAGCCGATCAGGCGTAAGTCGCTCCGGTCCAGGCCTGATCAAGCCCTCTCTCCCGGAGATTCACGTTTGACCCGCTCGATATAACGCGCCACCGCCGGGGCCTTTTCAAAACGTCGATAAATCAGCGACAACCAGGAACTTGCCTCGCAGCCGTGGATCGGTCGATACACCACATTCGGCAGGTTCACATGGCCGACCACCGATTCGGGCACCACCGCCACGCCCTGCCCCAGGGACACCGCCGCGATCACCGCCACCAGCCCGCCGGGCTGCGGCCCCAGCTTCGGCGCATAACCACCCTGGGCGGCGACCTGCAGGGTGCCGCTGATCTGCTCCGGGAGAATGAAGGTTTCATTCTGCAAATGTTCGGTGCCGATCTGTTTCAGACGGCACAACCAGGCATCGTCCGCCACGGCCAGCACAAACCCTTCGGCGTTCAGGCGCACCGCATCCACGCCCTCGGGCAAGGACATCGGCGAGCGCACATAACCGATATCGAAACGTCCCTCGGCGATCAACCCAGGCAGCACCGCCATCGGGCTTTCGCGCACCGTAAGGCTGACCTCGGCGAACTCCCGGCCGAAGGCCTTGACCTGGCGCTGCAGCACCCCGGAATACACCGCCGAGGCTACATAACCGAGTTCGATATGCCCGACTTCACCGCGTCCGGCCCGCTGCGCATTGCGCTGGGCAAACTCGAACTGGCGCACCGTTGCTTCGGCTTCCGGCAGCAGTGCCGCACCGGCTTCGGTGAGGGTGACCTCGCGCTGCCCACGCAAAAACAGCCGGGTGCCGAGAGCGACCTCCATATCCTGGATCTGTCGACTAAGGGTCGGCGGCGCGATATCCAGCTGCGCGGCCGCCCGGGTGAAATTGCATTGCCGGGCCACCGCCAGGAAATAGCGGAAATGACGAATTTCCATACGGGCATTAGCTCAAAGGTAATGAAGTACCGAAGCCCACCTAACAAGGTCGCGTACAGCCCGCGATAAGCTGCTTCTACCGCCACAGTAGAGAGCTTGTACCATGCGCGTCAAATCCCTTATTCCCTTGTTTTTTGTCTGCCTGAGCCTGCCGTTGGTGGCAACAGCCGACTCATCACCCGCCATTGCCCACAAGGCAATCCTTGATCTTGAGCTGGCCCGATCCTCCATCGCCGCCCTGCCGTCGCAGGCCCAGCCATGAGCCGGGTCAGCCCACGCTTGACGCTGCTGACCGCCTCCGGCGTCTGCTCGCTGATTGTCCTCGATACCAATATCGTTGCCGTCACCCTGCCCAGCATTGCCCGCGACCTGGGGGCAAACTTCGCCGATATCGAGTGGGTGGTCAGTGCCTACATGCTGGCCTTCGCCGCCCTGCTGCTGCCGGCGGGGAGCATCGCCGACCGCTTCGGCCGACGCAAAACCCTGCTCTGGGGCCTGACCCTGTTCATCCTCGCGTCACTGGGCTGTGGCGCCGCACCCGACAGCCTGTTCCTCGATATCGCCCGCGCCATCAAGGGCGTCGGTGCCGCGCTGTTGCTGACCTCCGCCCTCGCCTCCATCGGCCACGTCTTTCACGACGAGGCCGAGCGGGCCAAGGCCTGGGCCTTCTGGGGTGCCTGCATGGGAGTCGCCATGACCGCCGCGCCAACCCTCGGCGGGCTGATTACCCAGTACCTGGGCTGGCGCTGGATTTTCTACCTCAACCTGCCGGTGGGCCTGCTGCTGATGGCGATGGTCCGCCACGCCGTGCCGGAATCCCGGGACAGCCAGGCGGCGCGCCTGGATCCCTGGGGCAGCCTGGCGTTCAGCGGCGCCTTGCTGTGTCTGATCTGGGGCTTGATCGAAGCCAATCGAATCGGCTGGAACAGCCCGCTGACCTACGCCCGGCTGCTGGGCGGCGCTGCGCTGCTGGGGCTGTTCGTGTTTGTCGAGCGGGTACAGCAACGGCCGATGGTCGACCTGCAACTGTTCCGCCACCCGCGCTTTATCGGTGCCCTGCTGGGGATGTTCGCCTATGCCGGCTGCGCCCAGGTGATGATGACCCTGCTGCCGTTCTACCTGCAGAACGGCCTGGGCTTTTCCGCCGTGGCTTCGGGCCTGGGCATGCTGCCGTTCGCCCTGGCCATGCTGATCTGCCCGCGTATCGGTATTCGACTGGCCTCACGGTTCGCCCCGGCGACAATGATGGCGAGCGGCCTGGCCCTGGTCGGTTGCGGCAACCTGCTCAGCGCCTGGGCGGTCGGCAGTGGCAGCTACCTGCCATTTGCCCTGGCGATTACCGTGACCGGTGCCGGCGCCGGACTGCTCAACGGCGACACCCAGAAAAACATCATGGCCTGCGTACCCCGGGAACGGGCCGGCATGGCCTCGGGGATGAGCACCACCATGCGCTTCAGCGCGATCATGCTGACCATCGGTGTGTTCGGTGCCCTGCTCGCCAGCCATACCGAGCAATTGCTCCAGGCCAGCCTTGCCGCCCAGGCCGCGCCCTGGCTCGATCAGGCCCGGGCGATTGCCTCGCGGGTGGTCGCCGGTGATATGCCGGCGGCCATGGCAACGCTGCCGGAGTCCGCACGCCAGGTGGTCCAGCCGCTGGCTCGCGCAGCCTTCGTCGGTGGCTTTGCCACGGTGCTCTGGGTCGCGGGCTTGCTGGCATTGTCAGGGGCGTTGGTGGTGGGCAGTTTGATGCGCCATCCACTGCCCGTCAGCCGCTCTTATTCATTGGCCAGGGAATAAGTCCGTACGGGGCTCGTCGCACGGGCACTGAAATTATTCAGCCGCTCAATTGAGAAGCCCTTACAGCGGCAGCCGTGGTTGCGGCGACTGGATCGACGCCAATACCCGCTCGGTGTTTTCCGTGCAACTGACCCCATCGGGTCGGTTGCGGATGCTATTGACGATCCCCAACAACTGCATTTTGCTATGGGCCAGGCGCGCCTGCATGGCTTCGATCTGATCGATCTTGCGCTCCAGGCTGTCGACCATGACCTCATGGCCCAAGCCCCCGGTCTCGGCCACCGGCACCAACGCCCGTAGTTCCTCGAGGCTGAAACCCGCCTGCTGTGCGCACTGGATGATCGACAATGTCTGCAACACCTCGGCCGGATACTCACGGTAGCCGTTGGCCTGGCGCTGTACCTTGCGAATCAACCCCTGGGCTTCGTAAAACCTGATCTTCGACGCCGCCAGGCCACTGCGCAGGGCCAGTTCACCGATCTTCATAAGAGGCCTCGAATGGACGCTTGACATTAAAGTTAGGTTTAAGCTTAGCCTGAACTCCCCACTACCCCGGAGTCAAGCATGTCCCCCTTTCAAGCACTGCTCTTGCCCAACGGCGTACAGATCCCGAATCGCATCGCCAAGGCCGCCATGGAAGAGAACATGGCTGACCTGGATAACGCGCCTTCCGCTCAGTTGATGGAACTCTACCGCGCCTGGGCCGACGGTGAACCGGGTTTGCTGCTGACGGGTAACGTGATGATCGACCGTCGCGCCATGACCGGCCCGGGCGGTGTGGTGCTGGAAGATGAAAAACACCTGGAAAAATTCCGCCAGTGGGCCGCCATTGGCCGGGCCAAGGGCGCGCAATTCTGGATGCAGATCAACCATCCCGGACGCCAGACCATGGCCAATCTCGGCCAGATCGCCTGGGCACCGTCCGCGGTGGCGCTGGATATGGGCGGCTTCTCGAAAATGTTCGCCGAACCTCGCCCCATGAGCGAAGCGGATATCGAAGAGGTGATCGAGCGTTTCGCCAACAGCGCCCGTCTCGCCGAGCAAGCGGGATTCACCGGTGTAGAGATCCATGCGGCCCACGGCTACTTGATCAGCCAGTTTCTCTCACCGCTGAGCAACCAGCGCAAAGACCGTTGGGGCGGCTCGCTGGAAAATCGAGCCCGCTTGTTGCTGTCGGTGGTCAAGGCGATAAGGGCCGTTGTCTCGCCGGACTTTTGCGTGGCGATCAAACTCAACTCGGCTGACTTCCAGCGCGGCGGCTTCGACGCTGACGATGCCCGCCAGGTGATCGAATGGCTGAACGACTTGCCGGTGGATCTGGTCGAGCTTTCAGGCGGTAGCTATGAGGCTCCGGCCATGCAGGGCGAAGCACGGGACGGTCGCACCCTGGCGCGGGAGGCCTACTTCATGGAAATGGCCGGCGAGTTGGCGAAGGTGGCGAAAATGCCGGTGATGGTCACCGGTGGCATTCGGCGCTTGCCCATCGTCGAACAGGTGCTGGACAGCGGCATCGCCATGGCCGGTATCGGCACTGCGTTGGCCATGGAACCGCACCTGCCCCGACACTGGCGCGAAGGCCGCGACAGCCATCCGCAATTGCCACCGATCCACTGGAAGAAAAAGCCGCTGGCGGCCTTGGCGAACATGGCGGTGGTCAAGTTCCAACTGCAGCGCCTGAGCAAGGGCAAACGCCCTCACCCCGAGGTTTCGGCGGTGTGGGCGCTGGTGCTGGATCGGTTGTTTATCGGTCGAAGGACAAAGCAGTATCGCGCGGCGATGAAGAACCTGAGCGCCTGATCCCGTTAGCGCCCGGCAAACCGCAACCGAGACAGCATCTTCAAATCGCCATCCTTGTAATACCCATCGCTCCAGCTGTTGTCCGGCGACAGCGGCTGGACCTGCTTGAGCTCCAGCTTCTTCGCGTAATAGCGAAACCGGTAGTGCTCATAAAAGCGCAGGATCTCCAGGCCATAACGATCCGCCAGATCGGTATCGCCACGAATCACCAGGTAGTTCTCGTCATTGCCATCGCTGGCGCCGACGCTGAGGTTGTGGCTGCCACTGATAATGGTCGGCGCGTCGGTGGTGAAGTCAGTGACGATGGCCTTGGTATGCACCAGCAGGTTGCCCTTCTGGCCAAGGAGCCCCTCCTTGATCCAGCCCTCCAGGCCGGTATTGAGCAGCGCCGTGGCCACGAAATCATCCGTCCGATCGGCATGAATCCCGGAGATGCTGCTGGCGGTGTTCTGCAAGCCGAAACGCAGCACATCGTCGTGGGGCTTGCCGAGCAAGGCGTCGAGGATTTCCTGGGGCAAGGCAAAGGCCGTGGCGAACAGCACATCCTTCTGCGCCGCCGTAATGATCTGCACGAACTCCTTCAGATCGCCCTGTCCGGTACGCGGGGAAAACCCGGCGAACAGCGGCTGGCTCGGGTCCATGGGATTGTTCTGGGTGATCCACTTGCGGGTCGCCGCCACATCCGCCGGCGCCGCCCAGATCTCCTCGAAGACCTGGGTGTACTCGGTGGCCAGGCGGACGTCGTCAAGCACATGCACCACGTTGGCCTGACGATAGACACCATTGGCGGTGAAGTTGGTGCTGCCACAGAGCACGGCTTCAGGCCGGTACTCGCCACCGGCGTCGCGCTGACTGAGCACGATGAACTTGTCATGGAAGATATTGCTGGTGACCCGACCCCGTTTGCTCTCGGCCGGAATCGGCGCCAGGCTCTGCTCGTTCAGGGTGGTGTCCTCATCACCGACCTTGGCGTGGTAGAGCACGCGAATCCGCACACCGCGCTGCTGCGCCGCGTTCACCGCATCGACTATCGCTTTCAACTGATACTCGTAGATGGCGATATCCAGGCCCCACTGCACATCCGCTGCACGGGCAATAAAACCCAGCAACTCTTCCAGCAGGCCGTTTTCCAACCACAGCCGCGCCGCATCGGGCCAGGCTTCGATGGGCAGGTTTTTCTGGGTGGTGATCAGTTTGTCCAGATCCGGAAATTTGCGTTCGAAGCCCTGGCTGGCCGCCACCGCACGGTTGAAGATCACTCGCTGGCCCTTGGGCAGGCCATTGTCGGTGGTCACCGTCACCGCCAGTGATTCGCCCAGTTGCGGCGCATCGGGCGTGCCGTAGGCCAGGTGCACCCGATAGTTGCAGGTGCTGCCGGGCTCGACGTTGTAGTCGGCCCAACGGAATTTCTGCAAAGGCGCCAGATTGCTCGGGGTCGCGTGGTACTGGGGGAAGGTGTGTTCCTTGCCGGGGAACGTCAGGCTGTTGAACAGGAACTCCCAGGGCCCGCTACCTTCCTGGCGTTCGATGGCAAAACCGAGCAGGCCGGCCCGCCGCGATTCGGCCAGGTCGATGGCCAGCAACACGCCACTGGTCCCGGCGTAGGCCTTGACCCGAAAATCGTCCTGGGGATTGCTCTGAAGTACGCGCATGCACCACATCCTTGGGAAGTCCGCTGAGGTGTTCGAGCGTAGCGAATTTTTATGACGCCAGGCACTTCATACGCGACTTTCACCATGAAATTTTCCATCCAAGGTTTCAACCGTCCGACCTTGATCAACGACAAGCGGCGAGTTACCGTCTGACTCCATCCGGTGCCCCCGACGCCAGAACCAGAGAGGACATGCCATGGAATCCCCCTTGCACCCCAGCGTAGGGCCGGCCCTCAGCTTCAACGGCGGCTTCGTCGACACCCTGGGTTTCCTCGCCTTGCAAGGGCTGTTCACCGCCCACGTCACCGGCAACTTCGTCACCCTGGGGGTGAGCATTGTCCATGGCACCTCCGGCGCACTGCCCAAGCTGATCGCGCTACCGGTATTCGTGCTGGTGGTGGGGCTGACGCACCTGGCCGCGGTGGCCATCCATCGTCGGGGGCTGACGCCGCTGCGCCTGCTGCTGGTGACCCATACGCTGATACTGGCCGCCTTCGCTTTCCTGGCGATTTTCTGGGGCCCCTTCATCGACGGCGACAGCACGACGGCGCTGATCACCGGCATGACCGGGGTCACCGCCATGGCGATTCAGAACGCCATTTCCCGCCAGCATATGAAAGGCACCCCGCCGACCACGCTGATGACGGGCAACGTCACCCAGTTCGCCGTCGATGTGTTTGCCCTGTGGACCGAGCGGGACATGCAGCAACGGAGCGTGATCAAACAACGTCTGAAACCGATTTGCACGACGCTGCTGGCCTTTGCCTCAGGCTGCGTCAGCGCCGCCCTGCTCTATCTGGCCTGGGGATTGTGGGCGCTGATTCTGCCGGTAGTGGTCGCCGTGGGCGTCTGCCTGGGTGTCTACCGTGGCGACCGGCTCAAGCCGTAACCGGCGTTACCCCTCAATGCCCGTGCGTCGAGGGGTGAGTGTGGGCCTGCAATGAATCGGGCACACCGGTACGAACCAACCCGCCCTCCTCGATCCAGACGCAGGTTTGTTCATAGGCACGCTGCAACAGGGCGTCGGTCTGGCTGAAGTCAAAGACCGAGATCCCCAAGGGACACAAAGGCGCGACCACGTGAATACCCGCCCGGTGCGCGTAGAGTTCGATATCCCGCACCAATTGCCGCATGCTCATCAGGTTCAACGTGTGCAGCGCCAGGGCCACCAGGCCGGCGGGCGGTTGTGGGCAGGCGCAGCCGAAGCCCGTCGGCACCACCACGATGCGGTTGGCCCCCAGGTCGACCGCGCTGGCAATTGGTGTGTTACTCGCCACACCACCGTCGATCAACAGCTTGTCGCCAACCCTCACACAAGGAAATACCAACGGGATCGCCGCACTGGCCAGCAGCGCCTGTTCCGCGCTGCCGCTGGACAACAGCTCTTCGGCCCCCGTCAGCAGGTTGGTGGTGACGATATGCAGTGGCAGGACCGTGTCTTCGATCCGTGCCACGGGCAACGCTCGCTTGACCAGTCGCTCCAGCGCCGTGGCCTGCAACAGAAAGCCGCGCCGATTGATCAGCGCCCCCAGGGTATCGAGTAACGACAGGGGAAACACATCGCCCTTGCGCAAACTGCGCCAGAAGTCCGCCAGCTCCGCCACTCCCTGCGCGGTGGGCCGTGCGGCAAAGTAGGCGCCGTTGATGGCACCGACCGACGCGCCGATCACCAGGTCAAAGTTCACCCGGGCCTCCACCAGGGCCTTGAGCATGCCCACCTGGACCGCGCCGAGGCTCCCACCTCCAGCCAACACGAGGGCAGTTTTGACAGCGTGCATGGCAGGCCTCGCTCGTACTCAATGACGGTCATACAGGAGCATAGCTGGTGACTTGAAACTCAACGCGATAGCCAACTAGTATTGGGTCCGGACTCAATCCTCCTTGGCCGTGAACGAGACAGTGCTCCTTTCTTCAGATCGAGAGGGCGTTCTTCATGGAGCCTCGGGATAGTTGCGTGTCCAGCACAGTAACCGGTTCAAGCCCCAGGGGCTGCCAGGATTCCCTTCACCGCATCAAAAGGACAGGATCAATGAAGCTTATCGGTATGCTGGACTCTCCCTACGTGCGCCGGGTCGCCATCACCCTCAAGCACCTGGGCATCGCCTTCGAACACCAGTCGGTCTCGGTGTTTCGTGACTTCGAGCGCTTTGCGCAGATCAACCCGGTGGTCAAGGCCCCGACCCTGGTCTGCGACAGCGGTGAAGTGTTGATGGACTCCGGACTGATTCTCGAGTACCTGGCGCTGATCGCCGGTCCCGGCCAGGCCTATGCCAGCCTGGCCGAGCAGGTGCGCGGACTGCGACTGATCGGGCTGGCCCTGGCCGCCTGCGAAAAATCGGTGCAAATCGTCTATGAGAAGAATCTGCGTCCTGCGGAGAAACAGCATGGTCCCTGGCTGGAACGGGTTGGCGGCCAGTTGGCAGCCGCCTACACGCAGATCGAGAACGAACTGTCACGCCAGCAACTGCCCCAAGACGGCACGATTCGCCAGGAAGGCATCAGCCTGGCGGTTGCCTGGAGCTTCAGCAAGATGATGCTCCCCGAGCAATGCCTGGCGACACACTATCCGCACCTCGAACAATTCACGGCCTATGCCGAGCGCCTGGAGATTTTCGTCAGCACTCCGGCCACCTGATTCCCCGCTTCCTCCCACACCTGTTGATCCTGTCGGCGGTCAGTGACTAGGCCGCCGACACGGCACCATAGTGGCGAACTGGCATTTCGGCAAAACTCGACAATACTTGGTCGCGATCGGAATGCTCAGTCACTCTTCTCCTCGAAATGGAGTTCGCCATGAAGTCGCAAGAACTGGAACTTGATGTGGCGGTGGTCGGCGGTGGCGTCTCAGGTTGCTACAGCGCCTGGCGTCTGCAGCAGGTTCATGGCGATACGCAGAACATTGCCTTGTTCGAATACAGCGACCGGATCGGCGGACGCCTGTTCAGTATCACCCTGCCAGGCTTGCCCAATGTGGTCGCCGAGGTCGGCGGCATGCGCTACATCCCGGGCCCTGACGGCCATGTGGTGGTGGACAGCCTGGTCAAGCACCTCAAGCTGCCCAGCCAGGATTTCCCCATGGGCGCGCCCAAGCCGGTCTATTCGAAGAACAACCTGTTCTACCTGCGCGGCAAGCGCTTCCGTTATCGCGACTTCGTCGAAGCCCCGGAAAAAATCCCCTACGACCTGGCCTGGTCCGAGCGCGGCTTCTGCCCCGAGGACTTGCAGGTCAAGGTGATGAACTACGTCTACCCCGGCTTCGACAAACTCAACCTGTGCCAGCAGATGCAGGTCAGCGTGTTCGGCAAGGAAATCTGGCGGTACGGCTTCTGGGACCTGCTCTACCGGGTGATGAGCAATGAGGGTTACCAGTTCATGAAAGACGCCGGCGGCTATGACGCCAACGTCGCCAACGCCAGCGCCGTGACCCAGCTGCCGGCCACCGAATACAAGGACACCACCGAGTTCCTGACCCTGACCAAGGGTTTCCAGAGCCTGCCCCTGACCCTGGCGGCAAAGTTCGCCAAGCTGCCCGGAAAACTGCCGGGCAAGCAACGGGTACAGATGAACCAGCGGCTAACCGCCATCAGCTACGCCAAGGACGCCGACTTCCCCTACCGCCTGCACTTCCAGGCCACCACCACGGTGGACGGCAGTACCCGCGACAGCGGCGGCCAGTCCGTGGTCAAGGCGAAGAAAATCATCCTGGCCATGCCCCGCCGGTCCCTGGAACTGATCGACTCGCCGTTCTTCAGCGATCCCTGGCTCAAGGACAATCTCGGCTCGGTGCTGGTGCAATCGGCCTTCAAACTCTTCCTTGCCTACGAGCAACCCTGGTGGCGCGCCCTCGGCTTGGTGGCCGGGCGTTCGGTCACCGACCTGCCGGTGCGGCAGATCTACTACATGGGCACCGAATGCGAGCAGAAAGGCGGCGAACCGACGCTCAACTCGTTGCTGATGGCCTCCTACAACGACATCGGCACCGTACCGTTCTGGAAAGGCCTGGAAGGCGGTGCGCCCTTTGTTGGCCACACGCCTGTCAACCTGGCCGGCCTGCTCAAGGCCGAACCGGTGGTGCCCAGGACCCAGTTCACCGTCAGCGACGAAATGGTCCGGGTAGCGCAGATGCAGGTCACCCAGGTCCATGACCAGGTGGAACTGCCGCGCCCCTACTCGGCGGTCTATCACGCTTGGGACGCCGATCCGTACGGCGGCGGCTGGCATGAATGGAAAGCCAATTACCGGCTCGACCAGATCATCTGCCGCATGCGCCGGCCGGTGGAAAACCAGCAGATCCATATCGTCGGCGAGGCCTACTCCTATGGCCAGGGTTGGGTCGAAGGCGCCCTGACCGTGGCCGAATCGACACTCCAGGACTTCTTCGGGCTCAAGCGTCCGACCTGGTTACCCAAGCACTACGCCCTGCTGCCAGTGCCGACACCCGACGGCTGTGCCCTGCAACCGGGCCAGCGCCCGGCCTGCAAGGACTGCGCGGACACCCTGAATGAAGTGACTCAATTTGCCTATAAGGGGATCGACCATGGCAATACGTAGAGACTTTACTGTCGCTGACTACCTGCTGGCACGACTCCTTCAACTGGGTGTGCACAAGGTGTTCCAGGTCCCCGGCGATTACGTGTCGGGATTTATGGACGCCCTGGAGAAATCCGCCGATATCCAGCCGGTCGGTGAAGTCAATGAAATGAGCGCCGCCTACGCCGCCGACGGTTACGCCCGTTATGCCGGGATCGGCGCGGTATCGCTGCAATACGGTGTCGGCACCTTCAGCGCGGTGAATGCCATTGCCGGCGCCTATGTCGAGCGCAATCCGGTGGTGGTTATCAGTGCCAGTCCGTCGGCGAAGAATCGCCAGATCATCTGGGCGGCGGACGTCCTGTTCCACCACTCCACCGGCGACCTGGACGTCGGGCGCAAGGTGTTCGAGAACATCACCGTCGCCTGCGAACTGCTGGACGACAGCCGCACCGCACCGGCACTGATCGACCGGGCGCTGGTCGCCGCCATCAGCCAGCGTCGGCCGATCTACCTGGAAGCCTGGCAGAACGTCTGGGGCGAACCTTGCGAGGAACCCGTCGGCGAACTGTCTGCCGTGCCGGCCGCCTGCGATCTGCTGTCCCTGGAAGCGGCGGTCGAGACCTCGGTGCAACGCCTGCGCGAGGCGAAAAAGCCGTTGATCATGCTCGGCATCGAGATCGCCCGTTTCGGCCTGCAAAAGCAGGCGCTGCACCTGATCGAAGCCAGCGGCCTGTCGTTCACCACCTCATTGGAAGCCAAGACCGTTGTCGACGAGAACCACCCGCAATTTATCGGCACCTATGCCGGCACCGCCTCACGGCTGTGGACCCAGGAGTTGGTGGACCAGACCGATTGCATCCTGGCCATCGGGGTCATCTTCACCGACGACTACCTGCAACTGCTGAAAAAGGATTTCGGCCAGATCATCCTGGTCAACACCCAGCTGGCCCGCACCGGCTTGCAGTACTACCCCCATGTTCCGCTGCCGCAGTACCTCACCGCGCTGACCAGCGCACTCGGCCTGGACGATGATTTCCCGCTGCCCCTGCGCCCGCGCGAACCGCTCTCGCCGCTGCTCAAGGCAACCGACCATGACACGCCCCTGAGTTACGAGCGGTTCCTCGACACCCTCGCCGATTTCGCCCGGGAGCAACGCCTGTGGGACAACAGCGCGCTGATCCTCGGTGAAAGCTCGGCGCTGTACGCCGCCAGCAATATCATGGGCATGCCCGAGAACAGCTTTGTCGCCGATGCCATCTGGGGTTCCCTCGGTCACGAGACCGGCTGTGCCCTGGGAGTGGCCATGGGTGGCCAGCGCCGGCCGCTGGTGGTCGCCGGCGACGGCGGCTTCATGATGATGTGCCAGTCGCTGTCGACCCTGGTGCGCAATCGCGTGAATGCCGTGGTGTTCGTCATGAGCAACGAGGTCTACGCCATCGAGCAGGCCTTTGTGAACATCAACGCCTTCAAGGAACACGGCGAGTTCGCAGCGTTCGACATCCTGCCCAGCTGGGATTACCTGGCCTTGGCCCAGGGTTTCGGCGCCAAGGGCTACAAGGTCTCGACCCTGGGTGAGTTGCGCGAACTGCTGCTCAAACTGCTGGTGATCGACGAGACCGTGCTGGTCCAAGTGGTCATTCCGCAAAAAGACCTTGCGCCCCAGATCGAACGACTCGCGTCCTGAAAGGAGCATTCACTACATGGCTGTATTGCGTCTTGCTGTCGCTGCCCTGCTGCTCACCGGCCTGTCCGTGGCCCAGGCCCATACCCACGGGCCTGAAACGGCCGAAACTCCGAAACGTTTCACACCCGTCTCGCCGGACACCCCGTACCTCGAAGTCCTGCACCAATGCGTCAGCCAGAAGGACACCGAACAGGGCCAGTTGCTCTCGGGCCTGGGCGGCACGCGCTACCCCATGGTCAGCCTGAAGGACGCCGACCGGGTCGAAGCTTTCTATAGCCAGGGCATGGCCCTGCAATACGGCTTCAACTTCTCCGAAGCGATCCGCGCCTTCTACCAGGCCAGCCGGTTCGACGAAGGCTCGGCGATGCCTTATTGGGGTATTGCTCTGTCGGCCAACTCCAATATCAACAGCGACGCCACCCCCGGTTGCGACCAGTTGGCCTATCGCTCGGCGCAGATCGCCCTGGAACACGCCAATGCCCGCTTCAAGGACCCGGACGCCAAGGCCCGTTTCAGCGAAGGGCAGTTGCAGCGTGAAGTCGATTACGCCAAGGCGTTCCTGAGCGCCTATACCCTCAAGGACGGCCAGGTCAGCCTCGACGGCGACGGCAAACAGCACTACGCCGACGCCATGAAAGAACTGTCGCAGACCTATTTCGACGACCTCGATGCCGCCACCCTCTACGCCGACGCCCTGCTCAATCTGACACCCTGGAAATGGTGGGACGGCGAGGAGGCGGTCTCCGATCAGGTCCACCCGACGCCGGCGGCCTATCAGGCGCTGCAAGTGCTCAACCGCGTACTGGTGCAGGACAAGCTGCACACCGGTGCCAATCACTTCTATATCCACGCCATCGAGGAGTCGCCGTTCCCCGACAACGGGTTGCCCATGGCCAATCGCTTCCGCGACCAGAATCCGGCCATCGGCCACCTGGTGCACATGGCCTCGCATATCTACCAGCGCACCGGCAATAACGCCCTGGCCAGCGTCGCCAACTACACGGCGGTTTCGGTGGACCGGGCCTACGCCCATCAGGTCGGCCCGCAGAGCCCCTACCCGTTGCATTACCTGGGCCACAACATTCACTTCCTGATCTGGACCCTGTCCATCGAAGGCCGTCAGAACGAAGCCATGAACATGGCCGAGGAACTGGTGGAGAACACCACGCAGTATTCGGCGCTGGAGTTCCTCTGCAAGCAGTACCCCGACGAGATCCGCACCAAGTCGGACTACTTCTATGCCGTGCCCTATTACTTTGCCGTGCGCTTCCAGGACTGGGCAGCGCTGGAGCGTATCGAACCGAAGATCGAGCAGGGTCTGAAGACCATCAACGAGACCTGCACCCAGGCCGACAAGGATTGGCAGCCACTGACCGCGCCTTACACCCGGGTAATGGCCGCTTATGCCAAGGCTTATCGGCAGTTGGCCGAGGACGGGGCGGACAAGGAGAAGGTCAACGACGCGCTCAAGGGCTACTGGCAGGCGGTGACCGATACCCTGAAAGCCACACCGGCTCTCAACTACGGCAATAACAAGGCCTCGGAGCTGTTTCGCATCGCCAACCTGATCCTGCTGAACAAGGCCCAGGACAGCAGCCACGGCAAGCTGGACTTGGCGTCACTGCGGGAAACCGCTGCGAAGGTGTTTGGCAAGGATCCCTCACAGGCCTTGGCCACTGACCTCAAGTCACTCCAGGGCGATAACCAGGAACAGATCATCGGCGCCTGGCGCAAGGCGGTCTCCATCCAGGACGCACTGAGCTATAACGAGCCGCCGGACTGGTATTACACCTTGCGTGAGTCCCTGGGCTACGCACTGTTGGCCCAGGGCAAGGCGGCCGAAGCCGAGAAGGTTTTCCGTGAAGACCTGATGGGCAATCGCCTCAGTGGTCGTTCGCTCAACGGGCTGAAGCTCAGCCTGCAACAACAGCCGGACAAGCCGGTGCCGGCGCTGCTCGACAAACAACTGCAGACCGCCTGGCGCAACGCAACCATCAGCGCCGCGCCGTCTGGCTTCACCACACAAGCGGTTCTGAAAGCCGGCGACTAGCCCGGCAGGCACTGGAAGTCGCCGGTCTCGGCGACTTGCTTGCCATGGGAATCCATCAGGCGCGCGTTGACTTCCTGGCCCAGGCTCGACTCCACCAGCTTGTAGTGCTCGCCGGCCTTGAACTGGTTGAAGCTGACTTCACCCGAACAATCCTGCTGGTTGCCATCGCCCCACGGCATCTCCACCAGCATCACGTCCAGCTTGTGGGCGCCAGGTGGCACTTCGAAGAAACGCCCGTCATCGATTTTCTTGCCATCGACCTTCTCGGCGAGCATGTCGTTCGGCGCTTCATTTTGCAGACCGATCCAGGCTTCGCTCGGATCCGCTTTCGGCATCGGGCCGGCACACGCGGACAGCAGAAAAGCCAGGCCCAGGGTTGGAATCAGCATCAGGGGTTTGAATGTCATGGTGTTCTACCTCAAAAAATGAAAAAGCTGTCAGCGGTTAAATGCAGGAAAACTTCCTGGAATGGGCCACGGTCACGCCTTGGTCGTTCACCAGCTCAGCCCCTACATCCGCACCCGATCCCGACTCCACCAGGTGATAGCGCTTGCCGGCCTTGAACTGGTCGTAGTCCACCTGACCGGTGCACTCGGGCTGTTCGGTATTGCCGTTGGCCCCCTGGACCAGGAGCACTTTCAGATCGTGCTTGCCCGGCGCCACTTCGAAGTAGCGGCCGTCATCGACGCGCTTGCCATCCACACGCTCTGCCAGCAGGTCGTCGCTCGACTCCTGCCCCAGGCCGATCCAGGCTTCGCTCGGATCAGCCTTGGGCACTGGCGCTGCGCAGGCAGACAGCAGGCAAACCAGTCCAAGGGTCGAAATCAGCATCA
This sequence comes from Pseudomonas sp. MWU12-2319, assembly GCF_023242525.1. Taxonomy (NCBI): domain Bacteria; kingdom Pseudomonadati; phylum Pseudomonadota; class Gammaproteobacteria; order Pseudomonadales; family Pseudomonadaceae; genus Pseudomonas; species Pseudomonas sp. MWU12-2319. The sequence continues at coordinate 16,642 of NZ_JALJES010000025.1, read as the reverse complement.
GCGGCTTAAGTGTCATTGAATGAATTCCTCTCATCTTCAAGTGCTTTATCGCTGGACGGAAAATCCGTCTAATCGAGGCAAAGAGTGGCGGACTAGAGGCTCTTGTACAAATGAACACACATGAAGGGATTTTCAGTCCTTATCTAAAAGATCCTTCATGTTGGTGAAAGCTAAACGTTAAGTTCCAGACGCAAGACTGCCGGTGTTTGCAATTCCACTCCCCGGAGGTTCAGGCATGCTCGGGCTGGTAAAGACCGCACTGCTCAAGCCCTACACGTTTATCGTGTTGGCGATATTCATCTGCATCATCGGGCCGCTGGCGGCCATGCGTACCCCCACCGATGTGTTTCCCGATATCGGTATCCCGGTGGTCGCAGTGGTCTGGCAATACAACGGCCTGTCCCCCGAGGACATGGCCGGCCGGGTGATCTACACCTACGAACGCTCCTTGAGCTCCACGGTCAACGACATCGAACATATCGAGTCGCAATCGCTACCGGGCATGGGCATCGTCAAGATCTTCTTTCAACCGGGAGTGGACATCCGCACCGCCAACGCCCAGGTGACCGCGGTCTCGCAGACCGTGCTCAAGCAAATGCCGCCGGGGATCACCCCGCCGCTGATCCTCAACTACAGCGCCTCGACGGTGCCGATCCTGCAGATGGCGTTTTCCAGTCCGACGCTGTCTGAAGCGAAGATTCGTGACCTGGTACAGAACAATATCCGCCTGCCACTGACCTCCGTTCCGGGCCTGGCAATTCCGACGCCGATGGGCGGCAAGCAACGCCAGATCACCCTCGACCTCGATCCCCAGGCGCTGGCCGCCAAGGGCCTCTCGGCGCAGGATGTGGGCAATGCCCTGGCCGCGCAGAACCAGATCATTCCGGTGGGTACCGCCAAACTCGGCCCCTACGAATACACCGTGCTGCTGAACAACAGCCCGAAAGTCATCGAAGAACTCAACGACCTGCCGATCAAAACCGTCGACGGCGCCCTGATCACCATCGGCCAGGTGGCCCACGTGCGTGACGGCTCACCGCCACAGACCAATATCGTGCGGGTCGATGGCCGCCGCGCGGTGCTGATGCCGGCGATGAAGAACGGCAATATTTCCACCCTGTCGATCGTCGACAACATCCGCAACATGCTGCCGCTGATCAATGAAACCCTGCCGCCGGAGCTCAAGACCTCGCTGCTGGGCGACGCTTCGGTGTTCGTCAAGCAGTCGGTGGGCAGCGTGGCCCGCGAAGGCATCATCGCCGCCCTGCTGACCAGTGCGATGATCCTGCTGTTCCTTGGCAGCTGGCGCTCGACCCTGATCATTACCGCCTCGATTCCATTGGCGGTGCTCTCGGCCATCGCCCTGCTGGCCGCCACCGGCCAGACCCTCAACGTCATGACCCTCGGTGGTCTGGCGCTGGCGGTGGGGATCCTGGTGGACGATGCGACGGTGACCATCGAGAACATCAACTGGCACCTGGAACAGGGCAAGGCGGTCAACGATGCGATCCTCGACGGCGCGAAACAGATCGTCGGCCCGGCCTTCGTTTCGCTGCTGTGTATCTGCATCGTGTTCGTACCGATGTTCATGCTGCAAGGCATCGCCGGCTTCCTGTTCCGGCCGATGGCCCTGGCGGTGATCTTCGCCATGGCCAGTTCCTTCATCCTCTCGCGGACCCTGGTGCCGACCCTGGCGATGTTCCTGCTCAAGCCCCATATGGTCGAGGGCGGCAGCGGTCATCATCCCGAAGATGAATTTATCAACCATCACGAAGGCGAACAGCACCGCAAGCCACGCAACCGCCTGCTGCAAGGCGCACTGAATTTCCAGCAGGGCTTCGAGCGCGGCTTCTCCACGGTACGTGACGTCTACCATGGCCTGCTGACCCTGGCGCTGGGTTGCCGCAAGCGCTTCCTGCTGGGTTTCCTCGCCTGTGTGCTGGCCTCCTTCAGCCTGCTGCCGAGCCTGGGCGAAGACTTCTTCCCGGCCACCGACGCCGGTGCCCTGGCCCTGCACGTACGCCTGCCGCTGGGTACGCGAATCGAAGAAAGCGCCGCGACCTTCGACCGTATCGAAGCACGGATCCGCGAGGTGATTCCCGCCGAGGAACTGGACAACATCGTCGACAACATCGGTATTCCGTTGAGCGGTATCGACATGGCCTATAGCAGCAGCGGCACCATCGGCCCGCAGGATGGCGATATCCAGGTCACCCTCAAGGCCGATCACCAGCCCACCGCCGACTACGTGAAAAAGCTGCGCACGGCTTTGCCGGAAAGCTTCCCCGGCAGCCAGTTCGCCTTCCTCCCGGCGGATATCAGCAGCCAAATCCTCAACTTCGGCGCACCGGCCCCGCTGGACGTGAAAATCTCCGGACGCAGTGCCGAGGAAAACCGCGTCTTCGCCCTCGAACTGCAACGACGCCTGCAACACGTACCGGGGATCGCCGACCTGCGGATCCAGCAATCGGTCGGCTACCCGTCGCTGGAAGTGAAGGTCGACCGCATGCGCGCCAAGGGCCTGGGCATTACCGAGCGTGACGTCACCAACAGCATGGTCGCCTCCCTGGCCGGCAGCTCCCAGGTGGCGCCGACCTTCTGGCTCAACCCGGCCAACGGTGTGTCCTATGGCGTGGTCGCGGCCACTCCGCAATACCGCCTGGACAGCCTGCCATCACTGGAAGCACTGCCGGTCACCGGTAGCAACGGCCAGTCGCAGATCCTCGGCGGCCTGGCAACCATCAATCGGGTGCAGAGCCCTGCGGTGGTGACCCACTACAACATCCAGCCGACCCTGGACATCTACGCCAGCGTGCAAGGCCGAGACCTCGGCGCGGTTGCCCATGACATCCAGAAGATCCTCGACGATGCCTCGTCCTTGCGGCCCAAGGGCGCGATTGTCAGCCTGCACGGACAGATCGACGCCCTCCATGAAGCCTTCGGAGGCCTGAGCTTCGGCCTGCTCGGCGCGGTGGTGCTGATCTACCTGCTGATCGTGGTCAACTTCCAGTCCTGGGTCGACCCGTTCGTGATCATCACCGCCCTGCCCGCGGCCCTCGCCGGGATTGTCTGGATGCTGTTCTTGAGCGGCACCTCGTTGTCGGTGCCGGCCCTGACCGGGGCCATCCTCTGCATGGGCGTGGCCACCGCCAACTCGATCCTGGTGGTGAGCTTCTGTCGCGAACGCCTGGCCGAACACGGCGATGCCCTCAAGGCCGCCCTGGAAGCCGGCTACACCCGTTTCCGTCCGGTTTGCATGACGGCCCTGGCGATGATCATCGGCATGTTGCCGCTGGCCCTTTCCGAAGAACAGAACGCCCCCCTCGGACGCGCCGTGATCGGCGGTCTGATCCTGGCGACCACTGCCACCCTGCTGTTCGTCCCCGTGGTGTTCAGCCTGGTGCATGGCCGCCGACCTATTCGCGCCGTAGCTGGAGAAAACACCCATGACTGATCGCAAACCTTCGGGCAAACGCCTGCTTTACATGGGCGTCGGCGGTCTGACCCTGGCCGCCTTGCTGGTCGCCAACGGGATTGCCGCGCGAACCCGCCACGAAAAATCCGTGACCGCCTGGACCGAAACCGCCGCCATCCCCATGGTCAGCGTCTTCAAGCCGGCGCAGAACGCCGCCGGCGACACCCTGCGCCTGCCGGCCCACCTCGAAGCCTGGAGCAAGGCGCCGATCCATGCACGGGTCAGCGGCTACCTGAAAGACTGGAAAACCGACATCGGCAGCCAGGTCAAGGCCGGCCAGATACTCGCCGAAATCGACAGCCCGGATCTCGACCAGCAGGTCGCCCAGGCCCATGCCCACCTGGTGCAGGAACAGGCCAATGCGCGCCTGGCCGAAACCACCGCCACCCGTTGGCAGAACCTGGTGGCGACCCATTCGGTATCACGCCAGGAGGCCGATGAAAAAAGCTCCAATGCCGCCGCGGCCAAGGCCAATGTCGAAGCCGCCGCCGCCGACTACGCGCGGCTGTCGGCACTGGAAGCGTACAAGACCATTCGCGCGCCCTTCGCCGGCACCATCACCGCCCGCAACACCGATATCGGCCAGTTGATCAAGGCCGACAACGACAGCGATCCGGAACTGTTCGATATCGCCGACACCCACCAACTGCGGCTCTACGTACCGATCCCGCAGAACTATGCCAGCGTGATCCGTCCCGGTCTCGAGGTGAAGCTGACGGTGCCGGAACATCCGGGCCAGCAGTTCAACGCAAAATTGCTGGGCAACTCCACCGCGATCGACTCGCGCTCCGGCACCCTGCTGGCACAGTTCGTCGCCGAGAACCCGGACAACGTCCTGCTGCCCGGCGACTATGCCGAGGCGACCCTGCCGATCCCGGCGGACACCCATGGCGTCAGCATTCCGGCCAGCGCCTTGATCTTCCGTGCCCAGGGCACCCAGGTGGCGGTGCTGGACGCCCAGTCCCATGTGCACCTGCGTGACATCCACATCGGCCTGGACCTGGGTGAGCGCCTGGTCATCGACCAGGGCCTGAAACCCGCCGACACCGTGATCGACAACCCGCCGGACGCCCTGCGCGAAGGCGACCCGGTAAAACTCGCCGACGCCGGAGGCCAACATGTCCCCAAGGCTTAAGCTCAGCGCCTGGCTCTTGATGATCGCGGCCTTGCAGGGCTGTTCCCTGGCACCGACCTACAAGCCGCCGCAACTCGACTTGCCGGAGCACTATCGCGAACAGACCAGCGACGGCCCATGGCACCTGGCACAACCGGGCGACAAGCTGTCGGAACAATGGTGGTCGCTGTTCCAGGACTCACGCCTCAACGACCTGCAGCAGCGCCTGCTCAAGGCCAACCCTGACCTGGCCGCCGCCCTGGCACACTACGACGGTGCCCAGGCCTATGCGAGCCAGTTGCACGCCGGGCTGTTCCCGCAGATCAGCGCCAGCGCGCAGCCCCTGCGCCAGCGCCAATCGGACAATCGCCCGTTGCGCGGCAGCACCCAGCCGGCGGTATACAACAGCAACACCGCAGGCTTTGCGCTGAACTTCGACCTCGACCTGTGGGGACGAATTCGCAACCAGGTGGCCGCCGGCGATGCCCAGGCCCAGGCCTCCGGCGACGACCTGGCGGTGGCGCGCCTGAGCCTGCAACAGCAATTGGCGACCTTGTATATCCAGCTCAATGGACTGGACGCCCAGAGTCGGATTCTCAGCAGTTCCCTGGATGACTACACCCAGGCGCTGCAACTGACCCGTGACCGCTACCAGGGCCAGATCGCTTCGGAACTCGACCTGACCCGTGCCCAGAGCCAACTGGCCGAGGCCCAGGCACAACTGGACGACGTGCGCGGCCAACGCAACCTGGCCGAACACGCGATAGCCGAGCTGGTGGGTGAACCGGCCAGTGATTTCCAGTTACCGCCGACCCAGGCAATCCTGACCATTCCCAAGGTACCCGGCGCCCTGCCCAGCGGCTTGCTGCAACGCCGTCCGGATATCGCCGCGGCGGAACGCCGGGTGTTTGCCGCCAATGCCGGGATCGGCGTGGCCAAGGCCGCCTGGTACCCGGACTTCAGCCTGACCGGCCTGCTCGGCGGCCAGACCCAGGGCAGCGGCAGCCTGCTGTCGACGGGTAATCGCTACTGGGCGTTGGGGCCGCTGGTCAACCTGCCGATCTTCGACGGCGGTCGTCTCAGTGCCCAGGAGCATCAGGCCAAGGCCGAATTCGACGAGGCTTCGGCCCATTACCGCAGCCAGGTCCTGCGCGCGGTGCGCGAAGTCGAGGACAACCTGGCGCAACTGCGCGACTTGCAGCGCGAGGCCCTGGATGAGCAAGCGGCGGTCAATGCCGCGCAGAACACCCAGACCTTGGCGATGAACAGCTACCAGGCCGGGGCCGTGAACTACCTGGATGTGGTGACGGCGCAGACGGCGGCATTGCAGACCCAGCGACAGTTGCAGGCGTTGCAGACCCGACAGCTGCAGGCCAGCATCGGCCTGATGGCCGCCCTGGGTGGTGGTTGGAGCGCCCAGGGCTGAACGCGGTTCCTGTAGGAGCCAGCTTGCCGGCGATTGCGATGTCACCTTCACCACCGCTATCGCTGGCAAGCCAGCTCAGGTCTCGTGGCGTAAGAGAGACCTCGTTTCCTGACTGCGCAACTTCTGTCCCACCCCTGGGATGAAAAACACCGCCTCCAGCTCCGCAGCGCCTGCAACACAAGGCCCCCATCCATCTGGCAACTTCCTGCCCGCTCATGCGCAACACCTTGCGCACTTTTCCTGAAGAAACACCCTTTAAATCTAGAAATCTTCTATAAAATCAAAGTAACTGTTTGTTTTTAAACAATACATAAATAACAGGCACAACTCTTGATCTGTAGACCTGCGAACCCATCGAGTTTCCCTTGATGGCAAACAGCACCTCTTCGGACAAGGAATTCATCCATGCCAACACCTGCCTACCTGACCCTGCAGGGCACCAAGCAAGGCCTGATCACCGCGGGTACCTTTACCCAGGACTCGGTCGGAAACATCTACCAGGAAGGTCATGAAGACCAGATCCTGGTCCAGGGCTTCGCCCACGACGTCACCATCCCTCGCGACCCGCAGTCCGGGCAACCGACCGGCCAGCGCGTGCACCAGCCCCTGATGATCAGCAAGGTCTTCGACAAGTCCTCGCCGCTGATCTTCAGCGCCCTGACCAGCGGGGAAAAACTGACCAAATGCCGCCTGGAGTGGTACCGCACCTCCTCCTCCGGCACCCAGGAACACTATTTCACCATCGAGCTGGAAGACGCCATCGTCGTCGACGTGAAATCGCGCATGCCCAACTGCCAGGACCCGAACCAGGCGCACTTCACCCATCTGGAAGACGTGTTCTTCAGCTACCGCAAGATCACCTGGACCCACGAAGTCGCGGGCACCTCAGCCTCCGATGACTGGCGCTCCCCGGTGATCTGATTGCCCTTTGGCGTCGTTCGGCCTGGCCGACGACGCCTTCCACCGTTCCCTCAAACCCTTTGGCGCGCTACGGCCTCGGCATTGGCGAAGGTTTCGTGCGGCCCTGATTTCACGCCAAAGGGTTTTCCAAGGAGGAATATATGCCAGCGCCGGCCAATCAACCTCGCTTCAGCCTGACCGTCGAGGACTTCGAACACCCATTGCAGGTCGCCGCCTTCACAGGCCGTGAGGCCCTGAACCAGCCCTTCAGCTTCGATCTGGAGCTGGTGGCCGAGCGGGATCTCGATCTGCAAAGCCTGCTGCACAAGCAAGCCTTTCTCAGACTCTGCACCTCGGGTGCGGGTATCCACGGGCAGTTCCATCGCGTCGCCCAAGGGGCACGGGGCAGACGCCTGGCGCATTACCAGGCCTGCCTGCGCCCACGCCTTGCCGACCTCGAACACCGTATCAACCAGCGCATCTTCCAGCACCTCAGTACCCCGCAAATCATCGCGCGGGTGCTCAACGACCACGGCCTGTTCAGCAACCACTACCGCTTCCACCTCGGTGGCCACTATCCAGAGCGGGAATATTGCGTGCAGTATCGGGAGTCCGACCTGCACTTCATCCAGCGTCTGTGCGAAGAAGAAGGCCTGCATTTCCACTTCCAGCATGACCCCGGCAGCCACACCCTGGTGTTTGGCGACGACCAGGCGTTTTTCCCCACGCAAGCGCCTCGGCGTTATCAAACAGACAGTGGCCTGGCAGCTTCGACCACGGTCATCAAGCACTTCAACGTGCGCCTGGAAACCCGCATCAGCGGCGTCGCGCGACGGGACTACGACTTCGAGAATCCCGGCCGGCCCCTTGAACAGATCAGTCGCGGCGAACAGCTGCCAGATCTCGAGGACTATGCCTTCCCGGCGCTCGGTATCGACCCGCGGCATCGTAAACAACGGGCTCAACGAGCCCTGGAGCGACACCGCTGCACCTTCCGCCAAGCCCAGGGCCGAAGCGATATCCCCGTTCTGTCGAGCGGCCATCTGCTGACGCTCAGCGAACACCCGAACGACGACTGGAATGCCCTCTGGCTGTTGACCGAAATCAACCACGAAGGCCGGCAACCGCAAGTCCTGGAAGAGCTCACCGCCACCGCCAACACGGCGGACGGCTTCCGGCAGGGCTATCGAAACAGCTTCCGCGCCCTGCCCGGCGACACGCCTTTTCGCCCCGCACCGAGCCACCCGAAACCACGCATCGATGGCAGCCAGACCGCCGTGGTCACGGGTCCGCCGGGCGAAGAGATCCATTGCGATGCCCATGGCCGGATCAAGGTGCAGTTCCACTGGGATCGGGCTGCGACCCACAACGACTCCAGCAGTGGCTGGTTGAGGGTCGCCTCGGCCTGGGCCGGAAACGGCCATGGTGCGGTGAGCCTCCCCCGTGTCGGCATGGAAGTGCTGGTGAGTTTTCTCGAAGGCGACCCGGATCAGCCGCTGATTACCGGTTGCCTGCACCATGGGCGCAACCGACCGCCCTACGAGTTACCCGCCCACAAGACCCGCAGCGTCTTCAAGACCCTCAGTTCACCCGGCGGTGGCGGCTTCAACGAGCTGCGCATCGAAGACCGCAAGGGCCAGGAGCATATCTACCTGCACGCCCAGCGTGACTGGCAACAGGTGGTCGAACACGACCAGTTCATCCAGATCGGTCATGAACGCCACGACAGCGTGACCGCCAACAGCTACCGCGAACTCAAGGCCGACGAACATCGCAGCACCTCGGCCGATCGCAAGACCGAGGTACGGGCCGACGATCACCTGAATATCGGCCAGAACCGGCATATGCGACTCGGCCACGGTTATCTGCTCCAGGCCGCCGAGGAGATCCACCTCAAAAGTGGTGCCCGGGTGGTAGTCGAGGCCGGTAGTGAACTGACCCTCAAGGTCGGCGGCAGCTTTATCAGGATCGATGGCAGCGGCATCACCCTGAGCCCGGAACCGAACGCTGATGCCGGGGCGGTGCCGGGTGTCGGCACTCGGGTTGCCACCTTGCTGCCCGGTCTGTTCCAGGCCATTGACCGCCCTCTCCCCGCAGCGCCTTTGTCCATGGCGCAACTGACCACCCTGCTGCGTGGCGCGGCGTTCTGCGAAGAGTGCGAGAAGTGCAAGGCAGGTGTCTGTGAGCTCTGACCTCCTGACACCCGAGCGCTGGCTGGCCCAGGTCCCGCTTACCCCTCACGAACGGCTCTATCTGATACTCGGCGACGCCAGCGGGGCCAAGCCTCTGGCGGCCTTGCGCAAGATCGGCAGCCCACTGGCCCCCCTGCCGGTCTGGAGGGACACACCTTATGCCGATTGGTTTGAGGTGATGCCTTATGTCCTCGAACTCACGGCGCAAAGCCCGTTTCTGTCGTGGATCGCCGACACCGGCTACCAGGATTGGGGCTGGCTTGCGGTGTCGTCGAATACCCCGGAACAGCTCGTGGCGCACCTGCGCGGGCTGACCCAGGTGAAGCTGCCGACGGGCAACCCGGTGTTCTTCCGCTTCTGGGACGGCCGCCAATGGTTGCCGACCCTCGACTTTCTCGGCGCCGAGGCCGGTGAGCTGCTGCCGGGCGTGAGTCGCTATCTCATCAACGGCCAGGCGCGAACGCTCGCCACCGCGGTCAGGCGCGAAGCCAGGACCTTTCCCTGGTGGGAGGTTCCGCCGTTGCTGCTGGAACACCTGTCCGGGGCGAGCCCCGAAACCCTGATTGACAACAGCCTGCAGTGGCTGAGCGAAGACCATCCGGCGCTGTATGACGCCGCGCCCATCCCCCACCTGCGACACAAGATCGCCCGTTTCCTGGAGCGTTCGGCGCCCGGTCCCGCCCGCCAGAAGGCCCTGCTCGCCTATCTCACCCGGGAACTGGCGAGCGGGGAGTTTTCAGCCAGGGAGGCAGACAGATGAACCGCGTCGACTACATCGAAACACAACTCGACGATTTCAAGGACAGTCTGACGCTCTATCACCAACAGACCCGCAGTTGGTACGCCCAAGCACTGGATCAGGTCAGCCATGCCGCGGACCTGCCTTCACTGCTGGGTATGGACCGGGTCATCCGCTTCGGCGACAGCCACAAGGTCGTCGGTCTCCAGGACCGCGACTTCCTGTCCAATGTCGCACAGTGCCCGGCCAGCGGCGTGCTGAACATCGAGAGCCTGTTCGAGTCGGTCCACGAGATTCCACTGGGCGATCTGCTGGTCGACGTCATCTCCGTCGACGGTGGTCCTGCGACCCCGATCCTGCTTGATGCCCAGGGCAAAGGCAGCTTCCAGGGCCAGCCGGGTCAGTTTTATCGGGTACGGGTGCAAGGCGGCGTCACGTCCGAGCAGGTCGACGCCCTGTTCGCCGCCTACGCGGACCTGACCCAGGACCTGGAAACCTGGTTGCGTCGCGAATGGAGCGGCTTCAAACCGCAATGGTCGTCGCAGACCGCCTCGACGGCGCTGCTGGCCGTCGGTGAAGGCCTGGCCAGCGGCAGTTGGGAAGCGATCAAGGGGGTATGGGAAGGGCTCGAGCTGGTGCTCGACATCCTCAAGGACCCCCTCGCCTATGTTGATCGCCTGGGCAGTGGTGCCCAGGAGCTGGCCGACCTCGCTCGACGGGCACCCGCCGTGATGGAAAAGGCCCTGTTGCTGGCCAGCGATGAAGCCGCGCTCTTTCTGTTGTTGCGCACCGCCGCGATCTGGCTGGCGTCGCTGCCGCCAAGCCAGCTCGCCGGAGACAGCGCGCATGTCGTGGCGAGCACCCTGGTCTCCGTGCTGATCGACTTGCTTCTGGGGTTGGTGCTTACCGTCGCGGCGGCGGGCGCTGGCGTTGCCTATCTGGCCCTGCGCCTGAAGAAGTACGGCAGCCAGATGGTGGAAGCCGGCACCCGTTTTATCCAGGGCCTGTTCAACCTGCTCGATGGATTCATGGGTTATGTCGGTCGTTACAAGGCCGTCGCGGCTCGGGGTGTGGCGGGCGCGCAGAAACAGGGTGTCCTGCAAATACGTTGGGATGGGCGCAAAAACGCCACGCTGCGCCAGACCGAACACCTCGACGACGTTCCGCGACAAGCCGGCAACCCCAACGGCCAGAGCGCCGAGCGCGCGGACAAGACCCAGACCCAGGGTTGCCCGGTGTCGATGGTTACCGGGGAGGAACTGCTGACCCTGGTCGACGGTGAGCTGGACGGCCCCTTGCCGTTTTCCTGGAGCCGACTGTATCGCACCAGTGCCGTGGAAACCCGCCAGGGCCTCGGTCCGGGCTGGAGCCATGGGTTGGCCCACAGCCTGAGGTTCGACGGCGACGAGGTTATCTGGACCGACCAGGAAAACCGCTCCATCCACTTCCCTCGTCCCAGTACCCAACGGCCGGCCATTCACAACAGCCTGAGCGAGGCGGCGATCTACCTGGGCGATACGCCCGATGAACTGATCCTGACCCAGGCCGGTAGCACGCCCTGGTTCTATCACTTCAAGTGCGACCGGTACGGCGCCCGACTGTTTTCCCTGAGTGACCGGCATGGCAATCGACTGAGCATCAGCCATGACCTCGAGGGCCGCATCCAACGCCTGGACAACGGCCTCGGACGCGCCCTGCTGTTGCGTTACGACCGTAGCCGTATCGTCGCGGTCGAGTATCAGCAGGAACAGCCCGGCGCTTATCTCTCCGAGGGCTGGCAGACCTTGCGCACGCTGGTGCGCTATCGCTACGACGACCAGGGCCACCTGATCGAAGCTGCCAATGCCGTCGACGAGTGCGAGCGCTACGCCTATGACGAACATCACGTCATTCGTGAGCGCCAGTTGGCCGGCGGTGCCGCGTTCTACTGGGAGTGGCAAGGCGTGGGCAAGCGGGCCCGCTGCGTACGCCACTGGGCCAGTTTTGCGCAGATGGACAGCCGCTACATCTGGGACGACGACGGCAGCGTCACTGCCCGGCACATCGATGGCAGCGAAGAAGTCTTTGTCCACGATGAGCGGGCGCGGCTGATCCGCAAGGTCGATGCCGATGGCGCCGAGCAACACAAGGACTACGACGCCCAAGGCCGGCTGATTGCCGAAAAGGATGCCCTGGGCGCCATTACCGAATACCGCTACAGCGAAGCCGGCCGGCTGCTGGCCGTTATTCCGCCGGAAGACGAACCGACCTTCTACGAGTATCACAACGGCCATCTGTGCAGCGTGCAACGTGGCCAGGCACGCTGGAAATATGCCCGTAACCCACAGGGTGATATCACCCGCACGACCGACCCTGCGGGCCAGGTCACCGAGTATGAATACGAACGCCGGGGCCTGCTGAGCGAGATCCGTCATCCGGATGGCAGCCGGCACAGCCTCAGTTGGGACCGACTCGGTCACCTGCTGGAAGAACGCCTGCCCGACGGCAGCCTGCTGAAATACGGCTACGACGAACAAGGTCGGCAAACCAGCCGACAGGCACCGGACGGGGCCGTCACCCGCTACACGTGGGACGCCATTGGCCGCCTGACCCAGGTTGAAATGCCCGGCGGGGCCAAGCGCCGCTTCAGCTACAACGCCTACGGCAAGATCACCGCCGAAACCGATGAACTGGGGCGGGTGACCCGTTATGAATACGCGGACGACTTGCACCAGGTCAGTCGTCGCCACAACCCCGACGGCAGCCAGCTGCGCTATCGCTACGACAACGCCCGGCTGCTGCTCAGCGAAATCGAGAACGAACGTGGCGAGCATTACCGCCTCGACTATTACCCCAACGGCCTGATCCGCGAGGAAACCGGCTTCGATGGCCGGCGCACAGCCTACGCCTACGACCTCAACGGCCATCTGCTGGAGAAAAAGGAGTTCGGCGACGATGGCAGCGAGCTCGTCACCGGCTACCAACGCGACAGTACTGGACGCTTGCGGCTCAAGAGCCTCGCCGATGGCCAGAAGATCCACTATCACTACGATGGGCTGGGCCGTCTGGTCAGCGTCGATGACGGGCACTGGCCGCTGACCTACGGCTACGACAACCAGGATCGCCTGACCAGCGAACACCAGGGTTGGGCTACGCAGCGTTATCGCTACGATGCCGTGGGACAGTTGATTCACTGCCGTTTGCCGGACGGCAACCTGATCGATTATCGCTACTTACCGGGCGGGAGACTGATCGGTGTCGACCTCAACGGCCGGCACCTGACCCGCCACCGCTTCGAGGCCGGACGCGAGCGCCTGCGCCAACAGGGTCAGTTGCTCAGCCATTACCGTTACGACGAACAAGGTCGGCTGCTGAAACACCGCCTCAGCCAGGACAATAGCGGGCGTTACCAGCGTTTCTACGCCTATGAAGCCAACGGCAATCTGGCGAGTATCGACGACAGCCGCCACGGCCTGCGCCGTTACCAGTACGACCCGCTGGATCGACTGAGCGAAGTCCGTGGCGATCCCTGCGAACGTTTCGTTCACGATCCCGCCGGCAATCTGCTGGGCGACAGTCCACGCATGGCGCGAACCCGGGGCAACCGCCTGCTGTCCCGTGGTCATAGCCATTTCGACTATGACGCCTTTGGCAATCTGGTCCGTGAACGCAATGGGAGCGAGCCACAGCTCGTTACCGAATACCGCTATGACTGCCAGCACCGACTGACCGGCGTCAGCCTGCCGGATGGCAGCACGGTCAGCTACCACTACGACGCCTTTGGCCGCCGTATTGCCAAGACCTGCGCGGGCCGGACCACCGAATACCTCTGGCAAGGCGACCGGCTGATTGCCGAAAGCGGCCCGGCGCATTACCGCAGTTACCTGTACGAGCCGGACAGTTTCCGGCCCCTGGCCCTGCTCAACGGCGAGGGATCGGAGCAGGTCGAGGCGTTTCATTACCAGCTCGACCACCTGGGCACACCGCAGGAACTGACGGACGAAGCCGGCAATATCCGCTGGGCGGCGCGCTACCACGCCTATGGCCGGGTAGCCCACCTCGACCGCGCGGATATCGACAACCCGCTGCGTTTCCAGGGCCAGTATTTCGATACAGAAACCGGCTTACACTACAACCGGCATCGCTACTACAATCCCGAAACAGGCCGCTACCTCACCCCCGACCCGATCAAACTGGCCGGCGGGCTGAACAGCTACCAGTACGCGCCCAACCCTACGGGGTGGGTGGATCCGTTGGGGTTGAGCCGGAATTGTCCGGGGACAGGTAAAAACTGTCAGCCCGGACAGAAACCGGATGACCTTGGCAGCTCTCGGGTCGACCACGGGGAACCTGAACCGCCGAAGGGATATGACAGTCAGTTATCCAGAAATGGGGCGTTCAGAAGGGCAAAGGAAATTGCAGGAATTCCCAAACATAGGCATCCGGATAGAGTGGAGAAAATCCCACTCACAGACCAAGATCGCTATACAGAGTCCAGGGAATACATATTTGAAATGTCTGACAAAACCAAAGTCACTCTGCGAGAGCATTCGCGAGGGCACAAACTAGACAACCATGGACCTCACTTCAATAGCGAAATACGGAATAAAGACAAAATAAAAATGCCACTCCACATCGGCAACGACTCACACACATATTTTAAAAGGTAATACATGAACCCTTACATCTATTATCCAGGAGTTAGGCGCTGGACCCGAACAGATAAAATAGAATGCAAAAATGCTTGCACAATTACAATTTTGGGAAATTCCTTAGGTGAATTAAAAAAAACCTGGCGTGACATTGAGAAAGCACTTTTAAACACGTGGCCTACTCGGTTCAGGTGGAGTTCATCAGGATTCAGCAATTTCCAATCAAAAAGCCATGAGTACATAGCACAAAAAAGCTTGAGAGAGAAGATGCTACCTGACGACTTCCTAAGTAAAAATGAAAAAACAGGAATATACTCTTATATAAAAATCATAGCCAAAGCCGACAGAGACGTAGATATCGAAACATATATGGACCCAGACTCAACAGCTCTTCTCTTTCTAAAAAACAACAAAAAAACAGCGAAAGACTTATGGACAGCTTTCAGCCATGCTGACAAGGAGCTATCAAGCAGACACATTAACAAGTTAATGAAGACTTACGAAGACCTAATTATTTGTATTTTTTCTGAGGATTCAGATACTCATGCAGCAGCACAGTTAATTTGCTCAAAGAAAAACTCCTCACCCATATTGCAAGAAATCAAAAAACAAAACCATATAGAAATACCAGAAAACCTGGTTCACCTATACATAAACAAAGAACTCGACATCAAGTCCATCTCAAAACTTTCAACACAAAGAAGCACTCACAAAAACGAAAAACCACATCTTCCATGACGCACCTACTCTTTAAAAAGGTATCCACATAATAAGTTCTGGAAATCTACTGCAAAATCTGCGAACGTTTCGTGAAAGCGCTTATACGGACTATCGCACAACGCCTTCATAGGCGTAGATCACCCAACTGGACGGCCCTTATGGAAAACCAATACCTCCTGTACACCGCCCCCCTGATCTCCCTAGCCCTGCTCTGGACTGTCGCCGTAGTCACGCCAGGCCCCAATTTCTTCACCACCGCCCAGCTCGCCGCCGGTAATTCGCGCAAACACGGCGTGGTCTGCGCACTGGGTGTCGCCACGGGTACCATCCTCTGGGGCCTGGCCGGTGGGCTGGGGATCAAGTCGCTGTTCACCGCCGCGCCATCGCTGTACCTGGTGCTGAAGATCGCCGGTGGCGCTTACCTGATCTACCTCGGCATCAAGCTGTTCCTGCGCAAACAACCCGCCAATCCCGGCCAGCAACCCACGCTCCACGAACCCAAACGCAGCCTGCTCTCCGCCTATAGCCGGGGTTTGCTGGGCAATATGACCAATCCCAAGTCGGCGCTGTTCGTCGCGACCATCTTCGCCACCACCATGCCCAGCTCCCCGTCCGCGCCGCTGCTGGCCATGGCCGTCGCGATCATGAGCAGCCTGTCCTTCTGCTGGTACTCCAGCGTGGCCCTGGTGTTTGCCAGTACGCGGATGTCAGCCTTCTACAGCCGCTGCCGCAAAGGCCTGGATCGTTTCGCCGGGACTTGCTACCTGCTGTTCGGCGCCCATCTGATGGCCAGCCGCTGAGTCAGGGCCGCAGAATCTCACCATCCACCGCGTCGCCGATTTTCAGGAAATGCCCGCCGGCGACGTGGTGCAAGGTACGCAACGCGTCATGCCCCTCAAAATGCCAGCGCCCCTCGCTGAACACCCGCGAATCAGCCTGGGCTGAAATCACTTCGGCCAGGAACAGGTCGTACTGTTCGTGGTTGTGCGGCTCCGGCAACAAGCGACACTCCAACCAGGCGACACAGCCCTCCAGCATCGGCGCATCGATCTTCTCAGCCTTGAAGGTTTCCAGGCCGTAGGCATCGAACTTGTCGCGGCTATGACTCTGGGTCAGCTCCAGGCCGGAAGTCGTACCGACGGTTTGCACGACATCGGCTTGGGCAACGCAAGGCACGTTGATCACAAAAGTCCCCGAGGCCTCCAGCAGACGCCGCGTCCAGGTGGACTTGTCGATCACCACCGCGACCTTCGGTGGCTCGAAGTCCAACGGCATGGCCCAGGCGGCCGCCATGATATTGCGCTGGCCATCGTGGGCAGCGCTGACCAGCACCGTAGGACCGTGATTGAGCAGGCGATAGGCTTTGGACAATGGCACGGCGAGACGATGATGGGCGGACATGAGCAATGTTTCCTGGCAAAAATACAGAGTGGACATCCTAGGGG
>NZ_JALJES010000024.1:0-97910 GCF_023242525.1 Pseudomonas sp. MWU12-2319 | reverse complement strand
GCTTGTTCAAGGAAAGCCCGAGCATCACGAACCTGGTAAGGCTTTGCTTCTTTATCGGGGTGTGGTCGGTGGAAGGTTCCGACCGCATCGTTCAGTTCAAATCGTACTAGCGACCCATTGCCTTCAATGGTTTTGGCGCCGACGGCACCAAACAGCGATTCGATACGAGCCCATTCCAGCGTGGCCGGAGTGGGCTTCGAGAAGACGGCCTTCAGGGTGCTGAGCTGCTTGTTATTCGTGGTATTACACTATGATACCGTACGCGATAGGGCAGCCATTCAATACTGATTGAGTAGAGCCAAGCGTGGCTTTGGCCTATCTGGAGGGGTTAAGCCTGGATCTGGCCACGATAGCGTCCACAAAACGTCCACACCTGAGAAAAATATTTTCTACTCATTTCTAAAACGGCCCCGAAAATATTGATCCTCGTGGGTCTCACCCGATAGATGGCTCGCTGCTTGGACCTGTATGTGGATTCCATGACCATCCAGCCCCCCATTCCAGAACACACGGACTCAATCAATCGAACGACTACCTCTGTATATGCGTACTCGGAGGGGCGTCTCCCAAGGCGACATGACGAGAAATGGCCTTCCAAAAAAACTAATATTTCCTACGTGTTTTGGTCGTGGGAGAATGTTGTGTGCGCTCGCTGCTGGGTCTACATTTCTGTGGTCGCTGCAAATTCAGCGATGCGGGTTTCGCAGCCCGGCGGTTTCTGTTGGCGCACAGCGCCGCGTAAGCGGCTTTTTCATGTCTGCGTTATGGCGGGCTGTGCGCAGGAGGCTTATGCCTGCCGGTGGTCCAACAGACCGGTCTGCGAACCTGCGTACAGTTCGCCACCCTTGTATCGCAGCAAGAGTGGAGATCTCCTTAACCTGTTGGAGATTCACCATGGCTAAGAAAATCACCCCCGATCCACCTCCCACTTCCAATGTTCCTGTGAAATCAACCCGGCCGGATGCGGCCCGCTTGCTCGATACCCTCGGTCTAATCCTCTCTAAAACCATCGATTACGATGACCCGTTCAGACCTACGATTTTTGCCATCCAGCCAGGTGTCCACGCTCAGGACGCACTGACCTACGTTTCAAAATTGCTCGCCGTAGCCGAACTGAATGGAGATGAAATCAGCCTGCATACGAATCCGGTGGAACGCTCTCTGTTCTGGGGGATGCTTCACTCGGTAGAGATGGCGAAAGCTGTGGTGGATGCGCTGCTTGAGGGATCGACCTCACACCATCACGCATCACCGTAGACGACCGCTCGTTTGATCGAACTGGCACAGGCGGCGGTTGGGTTCCAGATCAGCAGGTATGGCCCGCAGCACGCAGGAAGTACTACCTCCAGTAGCAGCCACCGTTCTCAGTGGCTGCCGCTTTTTGCAAGCACCATTTAAATCCCTTCACCATTCACCGCGACCTCCGAGGCGTCAGTCCAGGTGTGGCTTCCAGAAAGGCGGAAAATAAATCGGTCCCTTTTTCTCGAAGTACCAGATTGCCGGGAGCAAGGGCGTCGGGAATTTTCGGTCGTTGTTCGTGAACATCCCAGGTGGGAGCGACAAGGCGATTCAGATCATCCCGGTGGGGGATATTGCGACGAAGGACGAGTTCGAGCGAGTGAAAAACATCACCCGCAACGACGTGATCACCGCGTGGCAGATGAATCCGGCGTTGGCTGGGGTGATGCCGGAAAATGCGGCGGGGTTTGGGGATATTGAAAAAATCGACCGGGTTTATATGAATAATGAGATACGACCGATTAGGTAGTTGTTTTTACAAGTGAATGGATGTTTGAGGTGTGAGCAACGGGTTGAGTGGCTAGAAATAAAATGATCTAGGAAGGGCTAGGATTTTCTCGCACATGAGAGCAGCGGAAAAAAGGGGGCTTTTACACCCCGTTCATGTAGGAGCGCGCTCAAGATTCTTCTCATACAGCGTTGAGGTTTTGGTATGTTCCAATTTTTCTAACCGGGCTCTCAATAATAGCGTTATATATAGAAACGCCGTTCACCATAATGGTATCAAGGCTCGCAAGCATATAGTCTCCTGGCACCAGTAAACCATGCAGAGATTAGAACCAGACATAGAATTTTTGATTTGCAATCGGACTCGAAGAGTTTCGAATAAAAGTTGTGACGCCAATACCCGCTCCTGTTGTGGCCAACATGAGTGACAAAATCTTGTTATCTTTAAGGCATGTAAAATATAGACGACCATCTCCTACCTCTGTATATGTCCAGCTTCGCCATAAACTATTAACATCAGGCAAGACGCGGACAGGCGTCAACGCGGATTTTGTTTCTCCATTCAGGTACAGGTTAGATTTGGCGCATATGATATAGCAGGATGATTCACCCCAAGGCTCAATCATCCACTCTTGGAAAAAATCACTGCCTGTAGTCACAGTCTTAAGATAACAATCAGTTGCGTCGCGGTAACCGAGACAAAATTTTTTGTCAAAATCTGTGTATATTCTGAATGGGCCGCGGCGATCTTCTGGCCCCCGATCCGAGTTCTGTTCAGGTGCCTGACCTGGCGTTGTAGAATCGGGGGTAAGGGGATGCTTTTTCATTACCGTTCTCCTTTGCTTGCTGATGAGGTAACAGCAATGGATACAGCAATGGCGAAGAGTAGAGCGCTTGCCAACAACTGGCTGACACATAATACCCGAGCACTCAGTATAGCTGAGTGCTGAGAAACGCAAGCTTGCCCACGCGCCGCGCGTGAGGATCATGCGCCTCCATGCCGGTGTTTTGGGGCGATTATTGGCCGGGCTTTTTAGGGCGTCTGCGCGTCACGAATACGGCGGCGATGGCCACCATCGTGGAGCCGATCATGCCAGCACCGATTTCAGGATGCCCTAGGTGGATGAGATACCCGCCTAGCAGCAGCACCCCGAATGCCAAAGCGCCACCGATGTTTTGGCCTCGCCGTTCACGTTGCTCAATAAGGTGCAATGAATTAGACCTAACTGTCAGGTCGGTAGCTTGATTATTTAACGTTGCAGTAAGTTCTTCTTTACGAACGTCAAGCATGCCCATTTCCATTTTGTGTCGGTGAGCCTGTTCGTTCTTCATCAACTCGAACATGAGATGGGCGCCGCCTTCTACAACGGCTTCGTATTCTCTGAGTTGTCGGGCTGACAGAGTACCTGCAAGGTGTCGCTCTTCGGCAATCGAAATGGCGACCATAGAGATGGCGTCGAGCGTGGCTTTGCTTTGGCTACTGTTGAGCAGTGCACTGATGGCGGGATCGTATTCCCCCAACGCTTGCAGCGCGGCGGAGACTTCTTCTACGATTTCGCCGGAGTCAGCGGTGGGGTCTAATTCGAGTGTTGTTTCTTTTTCACCCGATGCTTTAGGTTCTGTCTGTTTGATCATCGGTTAAGGATCGATCCTTAGGCTTGAGTTCGCCTGGCGTTGCGCACCGTTGCAAAAAATTGTTTGGAGGCGGCTTGATAGTCGTCAGTCAGCCTTTTGATATCACTGCCCAAACTACGAGCGCTGCTGTAGCGATCAATATCAACGATTGATTTCAATGCGGACACTGTCCGGGTGTCTTGAGTGAGCGGTGAACCTTCACTGACCTTCTTGGCCAGTTGGTCGGCTTCCTCGTAGGGGTCGCCGTCGGGATACAGGTTTAGAACGGAAGAAAATGCGTCGAAATCCAGCTTGTACTTCGCCATGTCTGCGGTGCCTCGTCGTGCTTGCCCTGCGGTTTTGTAGGACAAGTCCACTCTTCTGCGTTTAAAACATTGAATGGGTACATATACTGAAAATATAGCCAAAAGCGTAACAGCGTAAAGGGATAAACCTATTCAAGATGTTAGCTCGGCGCCTAGATTTGGTGTCCGAGATGTTAAAGTCCCCCATATATTGTGTTTTCAGTGTGTTACGCCTTACGTCGGGGGACAGGTCATTGCGTATCTATTGTGGCAGTTGCAGGGCCAAGGGCCGCTCTCGTGATTTTTGAGGAGCGCTACACATTTTTGTGACGGGCAGAAGGGCTGGAGGGTGTCCCATCGTTCCTCTTCAGGCTCTCCTTTGGCCCTGTCCACTTCTCAGCGATCATTGTTCCCAGATGCCGTTCCCGCCTCGGGGCCGTTGCCGAGCAAGGGCGCGCTTTCCACTTCCAGCATCAGCAACACCATTTCCGTCAACTCGGCGTCGGACTTGCGTCCCGCATAGAGGTCATGGAGTGCTTTGGCGAACGGAATGCGCAGGTCCTGGTTATCTTCGCGGGCGGTATCGCTGTATCGCATCAGTTCACTGATGGCGCGCAGCACCGCCGCTTGCCACCGGGCGGTGGTCCTCGGACCATCGCCGGTGATTGCAATCAAGTGATCCTTCGTCAGTTGGCGAAGGGCTGGTTCCCGCAACGGCTCAAGCGGCCTTGGGTTGCGAGTGATCTTTGACATAGCGGACGATACTCAGTGTTTCCTGGCGGAACTGCTCGTAGTCGATCTGCTGGGCGTTAATAAAAGTGCTGCCCATCATGGTCACCGCGCCCATCAAGCTGGCTTCGGCAATTTCCTCATCGCTCGCGCCAAACAAGCGCGCGGCTTCGGTATGAAACAGGGTGCAGTACTTGCAACGGGTCGCCCCGGACACCGCCAGACCAATCAACTCCTTGTACTTATTCGGGATTTTGGTATCTGCCAGCCAAAAGTCCCGGGCCACTCCCCAGAATCCGTTCGCTCCGCCTTCCGGCATCTGCTTGATCCACTCCGGTACCACACCGAGGGCCTCTTCAATTTCCCGATAAGTATCATAAATGGCCATCTGACACCTCCTGACCTCTCTGGAGACATCTGCTTCAGAGGTACATCCAGTTTAGTTCGCTGGCGGCCAGGCCCAAGCCGGCGGCAGGATGGCTCCGGCAATAAACGTTTAAACATCGTAGAAACAACAAGATGGGTTTAGATTTTTTTGGCGCAATAACGCACCGCTAGGTACCTCGGGTTATCAACCGTGGCGGGGATAAGCCACGGCGTTACCCTTTGCGCGAGCGCCACTGAAAGCAGTTGGTTAATTCCGACTTTCTAAACGTCGATAATGCCAATATGATGGCTCAGGCTTCTTTGGTCGTTGGATTCGCTACCTGTAGCACCTGCGCGCCCAACGCCAAAACCGCTGCCAGCGGCGCTACAACCGCTCAGCGCTGAAGGAATCAGTACTCGATCTCAAGGACGACCGATGTTCAAAATCTACGCAATGACGCCACTTAAATGGGCGGCAATGCTTCTCACAGTCGCACTGCTTGGCGGCTGTTCGGACTACCACTACAAAAATTATCAAGGCAACTGGGCTCCCGAACAGCTCAAGCCCTACGACCTGTCCGACAACGCCAGCGATGCCGCGCTCGTGTACTTCGATACGATTCGATATCGAGCCTTGGGCGTTCCCTATCATCGGCTGTTGCTCGCAACCGACGTGGATGGCCAACGGATCAAGGGTGCCGGGCGCCGATCCATACTGGATGTCTCAGGCGAACAGGCCCTGAAGCTAAAGCCCGGTAAACACTCCCTGCGCTGGTGTTGGCTCTCGATGAATGCCTTGGGTACTGGCGGGGCAATGTGCAACTTTGCCGCGGCTGACGTTGAGTTCCTGCCTGGGCAGCGCTACGTCGTAACATTCCGAACTGACGAAAATATCAAAGGTCCGCCCGGTCGCGAGGAGCTGGAGATCAAGGTGCAGTCGAGCATCAAAAATATCGACACCAAGGAAGTGATCTTCCCGCCCGCCTCGATGGCTCAAACAGAGTGATGGCTATGAACTTCACCCCCATCATTGCGCAGCTCTGGAGCACGTTTGGCTGGCTGATCCCGCTGATTCTGCTGATCGGCTTGTTCAAGTTGCCTTGGGTCAAGGGTCAGATCGGCGAACTCCTGGTGCGTCTGTTCGCCCATTGGCAACTGGATAAGCAGACCTACCGCCGTCTGCACAACGTCACCTTGAGCACACCTGACGACACCACGCAGATCGACCACGTCTTCCTCTCGCCTTACGGTATCTTCGTGCTGGAAACGAAGAACATGAGGGGCTGGATTTTTGGCAGCGAGAACCAGCCACAGTGGACGCAAAAGCTCTACAAACGCACGTTCAAGTTCCAGAACCCACTGCGACAGAACTACAAACACCTCAAAGCCCTGGAAGCCACCCTTGGCGTTAGCGCCGCGCACCTGCACTCGGTCATCACCTTCATCGGCGGCAGCACCTTCAAGACTCAGATGCCGACCAACGTCACCCAGGGCATTGGCTTTATCCGCTACATCAAATCATTCCAGCAGAGGGTATTCAGTGAGGCCGAAGTCGACGCCCTCATGCTGGCCCTGCAAACCAGCCGGCGCGCTCCATCCCTCGCGACCCACCGCGAACATGTACAAAACCTGAAACGCCGTAGCGACCCAAACGCCGAGCGGCAATGCCCGAAATGCGGCAACAAGCTGGTGATCCGCACCGTGAATTCTGGCACGAAGGCAGGACAGCAATTCTGGGGCTGTTCGAAATTTCCCAAGTGCAGAGTGAGGCAAGGCCTATAGTTAGCTTTCGGACATGAGCTGATAGAGTTGGGTGGAGTGGACTATTGCTGAGATCGATGGATTCGGCAAAGGCAGAAAATATTAGCGTCCTACAAAAAGGAACATACCGTTGCGAAACCACGCCCCCCTAAAAAGAAATTATAAAAACCCATTAAAAAAAGCGCTTTCCGAATCAGCACTTGACAAGGGTTATAAGCTAGCACAAACCTTTGCCCTAATAGTAATACCCTTAATAATTGCAGTTGCTGGCTGGAGTGCACAGCGTTCTATTTCAGAAACCGGAATACGTAAGGATTACGTCCAAATGGCTCTAAAAATCCTACAAGAACCCCGCACGGGCGGAGATGATGATATTAGGAAGTGGGCTGTCGAAATCATTGACGTCAGTGCCCCGATTCACTTCACCTCAAAGGCCGGCGACCAATTGAGCGCCCCAGCATTTAGAATGCTGAACTCAAACAAACTTCTAACCCCCGCGCTAGAAAAAAGAGACAAATGCCCTACTGTTGAAATCACAAACCTGTCTGAAAAAGACCAAGAAAAGCTCAACACGCTTCAATCTTTATGCGAGAGAAATTATCACGACATATTCCTGATCCAGGAGTGGAACAACCTATTTACAAAAAACACACAAAAACAATAGCAAACTTACTCTCAACTCAACCAAGCTACCTCGCCCACACCAAAACTCAAACGAGTCGAGCATTTCCGCTAAACTCGAGCAACAATAAAACTCAACAAGACCAGTCAAAGAGAAGAGATTTATTTCTGGCGGCGATGCTTGCCTAAGCGCAGATCCTATTTCTCACGTCACCTCCCCCGAATGCTACATCCCCAGCACGGAAAGCACCTAGGTGTTCGGTCCCGCAATGAGAGGGTGAGGATTAATTGTGAAACGGTCTGGATTTTGAGTCCAGGTTTCACAGATCACCTTGAAGGGAGTACGCCATTGTAAGGCCCGCAGTTGCGGATATCGATACTGAGACCGCTGACCCAGGTCTGGACCGTCTGGTGCTCAATAAAACGACCGGCATCAACATCGGCCAAAGCTTCGTAGGTCATCTGACGGAGCTCTTCTTCGTCTATCCAAGTGGACAGGGACTGACTGGCTTTCTCGGCGACTACCATCACGGGGACTCCTGTATTGGGAAACTCAGCAGCCATCAAAAGCTGTGACTGCTGATATAGATTGCACTTCATGCTTGAACGAGCCCCAGAACAATGCCCGCTCGACGGGATTGGTATGCAGGCTGATCTCGTCGCCATTGAGTTCCGCCGTTTCGAACTCACGCCAACGCAGTTCATTGTCATACCCGCTTACCGCAACCGAATGTGTATGGGTAGCTGGCAACGCTGCATGCCCAGCGTGCCCCATGAAAACCGCGCCATTTCAGCAAACGTTGAAATAGGCAGAATTGGTGAAATTTTGACTTATTTCACTAAACTAACTAATTTCAGCAAACGCTGAAATATGGGTTTTCTATGAAAGAGATGATCACTCAAGCCCGCGAAGCCTTGCACCAGCTTCTGAGCCAGGTATCGATCATCGAGATCGAAAGCCTGGAGCAGAACGTTGCCGAGGCGACCGACGCTGCCAATCTGCTCGCTCACATCAAAACGGCGAAAACGGCACATACGTTGGTCTGCGAGGTGCTGCCCAACGGACAGCCGCGACACGTACGCAACGCCCTTCTGCAATTGCATGAACATGTCGCCTACAAAAAAAACTCCATCCCGGTACTTGTAGCCCCCTACCTGTCACCTGCGGCCAGAGCAATGTGCCGCGATAAACAGGTGGGATTCCTCGACCTGCAAGGTAATGCCTGGATAGCGTTCGATGGGGTCTTTATCGAACGCCAGGTCACCGACAAGCCAACCACCGAGCACCGGGCGCTCAAATCCTTGTTCAAGCCCAAATCGGCACGACTGCTGCGCGCCATGCTGCGTGAACCAGAGAAAGCATGGCGAGTCACTGAGCTGGTCGAAGCTACCGGCGTGAGCTTGGGACACGTCAGCAATGTACGAACCGCCCTGCTGGATCGGGAATGGGCACGGACCACGAGCGCTGGCCTGTATCTATCTGCCCCCGACGAGTTGCTGGACGCCTGGAGCTCAGGCTACGAAGCCCCACTTGGCGAGCGAAAGCGCTTTTATAGCCCCTTGCATGGCTCCCTTCTAGAGGACGCAGCACGCCGCGCGTTCAATCAGGACTTAAAGGGCCATGGCTGTTTTTCTTCGTTCTCCGCCTCGAACTGGATCGCCCCTTACGCCCGGGTTGGCACATTGCATTTTTACGCCGATCACCAAGGGCTGGAGGTGCTGAAAGAGGCGCTACAGCTAACTCCAGTTACCAAAGGAGACAATATCGTCATTACCTTGCCGAAGGATAAAGCCCTACTCTTCGATACAGTTGAGCCCTCCCCCGGTGTCCTGTGCACCGACCCCATCCAAACCTATCTGGATCTTTCCATCGCAGGGGAGCGCGGACAAGAAGCCGCCCATTACCTACGACAGGAAAAATTCAGATGGAGCCAGTGATACCAAAAGAGCCGCAATCTGCGGCCGACTACGATGATCGGACCACCAACGCAGTCAAGACCGTGCTGGTGGAGATCGGCCAGATCCTTGGCAGCTTCCGCGGCAAGTTCGCGGTCATCGGCGGCGCCGTCCCTTGGCTGCTGCTCGCCAATGAGGATATGCAGCATGTGGGAACACTGGATATTGATCTGAGCCTGGATGCCGAGGCGCTGGGTGATGGGGAGTACGCGACATTGATCGGTACTCTGATGGGACATGGCTATCAGCAACGTGGCGAGCTGAGACGCTTTCAACTGAGCCGCCAGATCACCGTGCAGGAGGGCGATGCTCCCATCGACGTGATCGTAGACTTTCTAATGCCCCGCGATGCCGAGATCATTCGCAACGTGCCGCCGATCCTGAGTGACTTCGCGGTACAGCGTGCCGATGGTGCTGACCTGGCAATGCGTTTCTACCAAATGGTGGCTATTGAAGGCCCCATGCCAACGGGCGGTAAAAACCGCGTAGAAATCGCGGTGTGCTCCATTCCCGCCTTGCTGGCGATGAAGGGCTATGCGCTGGCCGGCCGACACAAACAGAAAGATGCCTACGACATCTACTATTGCGTTCGAAACTACCCTGACGGCATTGAAGCACTCGCTCGCGAATGCCGTCCGGTGCTGGAACGGGACAGTGGTGAGCAGGGGTTCCGATACATCGCCGATAAATTTGATGTGGTCGAAGGCTATGGGCCCACCTCCGTGCGCCGGTTTGTCGAGGACACGCAGATCCTGGGTGAGCGAACAGCGGATCAATGGCAACAGGATGCATTCGGGCAGGTGGATGCACTTCTACGTGAACTGGACTTGAGAAAATGAGGCTGCCTGGGTCATTCAACTGATCCTGAAACCAAGACACCATCCGCATTCCGGAGGTCCGGTTATGCCAAATTATGTGAAAAACCATAATTATGTTTTCCAGCATAATTTCACATATTTCCAAGCCCCAAATGACACGGCCCTCCTCACACAACCGTAAGCAGGGCCGATTTCATACCTTAGCCATCAGAAAAGGCCGACCTCTTTCGCCTCAGTGATGCGCCCCCATCGTTGTCCCCCCCACCCCATCCGGCAGCTCGATGCTCACGTTCTGCATCATCCCCTGATCCTCATGATCAAGAATGTGGCAGTGCAGCACGAACTCACCGATATAGCGCTGGTATCGAGTCCGCACATACAGGGTGTACATCCCGCTGCCATCGGTCTTGCCTTTGACGAACAGCGTGTCTTTCCACACCCCTTTCATACCGGCATATTGCGCGTCGTTCTTGTCCGTCTTGTCCACCGCACCCGGCTCACTGAGATCCACGCCATCCGGGCCGATGATTTTCTCGATCTGGAACGGGTTCACATGAATATGGAACGGATGACTGGCAAACGCCGATTGCAGAATCCAGGTTTCCGCGTCACCCAGCTTCAGATGACGATCGACCACCCCCGGCTGGTAAGGCACGGCATTTTCCGCAGTAGTGCCCACGGCGAACTTGGTGTGGTTCGGGTCCTTGGTATCGATCAGGAACACCAGTTTCTGTTCACCCTTGATTTCGCTGTCGACAATGCTCGGGTGCGGAATGAACTTGTCAAAGCGCAGGTCTTTTTTCAGATCCGCCACCACCGTGGCCTTGATGTCCGCCGGCATGTTGCGTTCCGCCGCCGCCAGCAGTTCCTCAGTCAAGCGGGCCTTGGTGTTCGCCACTTTCTCCCCAGGGCCCACATCGACAAAGCCGAGCAATTGACGACCGTTGGCCTGCTGGCTGACCCCGCCTGAAGCCGTGGAAGGTTCATCCGTCACGCAGTAACGCCCAGGCTCGGGAAAGACGATCAGCAGATCGTTGCGATACCCCGGCTGCAGGGTGATGACCTGGCGGCTCTGGGCCTGTTCCATGGTCAGGCCGTCGGAGGCGATCACCTGGTATTCGACCGGCTGGCCGGTGCATTGCTCCTCGATGAAGTTGGCCGACGCCAGGGCCGCGATGCCCTTGTCACTGGCCGGCTTGGCGCTGTCCTTGAGTTTGCGGAACAGCGGCCGGATGGTGTCGCGAATCCCCGCGTGGACCAGGCGCCAGCGTTCAACCTCACCGGGCCGTGCATCGTCGAAGATCGGCTGCACCAGGCCGTTGACGCTGGTGTAGCGCCCCGAGTCGGACCAACTGGAAGGCTGCAACTGGTCGAACGACTCGACAACCCCCACCTCGCCCGGTTTGCAGGTCCAGTCCAGGGTCATCTTGTCCTTGCCATCCTTGTCCTTGACGATATTGCCGTCCTTGTCCCTCACCGGCTTGTAGCGGAATTTGTCGGCCGTGTCCCGGCATGCATAGGGGATTTGCTGGAACACCAGCAAGCGTTCCTTGAAAGACTTGCCATCAGCGCCTTTGAGCAGGGTGTCGATATCGCCGTTGGTGTCGGCCGTCGGCTTGCGATCGCCGTGGATGATCAGCGCACCGGCCATGCCGCTGGCGACCTGGATCGCGGTGGAACCATGGCGATGCGGGTGATACCAGAAGGTGCCCGCCGGGTGGTCGGCCGGGATGTTGTATTCGTACTGGAAGCTGACCCCGGGGTTGATCGACAGCAGCACGTTGTCGCTGTTACCGGTGGGGCTGACCCACAACCCGTGGGAATGCAGGTTGGTGCCGTTGAAGCAGTGCGGCACGTCCGGCCTGCTGTCGTGGGCGGTGCAGCTGGGGTCAGGCGGTAACTGGTTGTTGAGGCTGATGCGGACGGTGTCGCCCGGCGTCACGTCGATGGTGGGGGCGATAAAGGGTGCCTTGGGGTCGACACCGGTGCCGACGTAGCTACGCAACATCACCGGCACTTGCGCTCCCGTGGCCGGATCGAATATCTCGTTCTTGGTGTACTTGATGATCAGGTCCAACTGCCGCTCACGCCCGACATGGGGTTGGGGTGCCAAGGGCGTGGGAGTGGACTTGAGCATCAACGTGCCCTCCACCACCTTGGCCGTCGGTGCCTGCTGTTCCAGGGTCGGCGGGTTGTTGAACAGCCGGGAGGCTTCCACTGCCTGTGCCGTGGTGGCGGCCCCCATCACTCCCAGGGCCAGCAGCCCCAGAGCGTACGGATAACGGGACCTGTCCTTGCGCATTCCTGTCATGGTGTTTCTCCTGCGGAGCAACCGTGAACTTCGTGGTTTGGGCACAGGAAAGAGGCGGGGAGCAGGCGCAATGGCATAAGCATCCAACAGCTGCAATCCGTGCAGGCATAAAGCTAGTACCTTATCCACGGAACGCAATGTCTATTGGGGTTTGCGCGTGTTTTTTGCCTGAAACGTTATCGCGCCACGGGCGACGCAAAACCTTCGAATGCCTGCCGCAAGGCCTTGGCATATTCGCGGCTGCCAAGGGTCATGCTGTTGATATGGTTACCGCCCTTTATCAGCAGCAATTGTTTGGGCTGCGCGGCGGCTTCATACAGGGCCTGGCTGAAGCGCGAGGGGACATAGGGATCGTCGGTGCCATGGACGATCAGCACCGGGATATCGATCTGGTTGATCTTGTCGATGGAGTCGAATTTCTCCGAGAGAATCCAGCTGACCGGCAGCGAGGTCGGGATCGCCGCCCGGGCCGCATCGCCCAGGTCGGTAAAGGTCGACTCGATGATCAAGCCCGTGGCCTTGGGCGCCGCCTTGTCGCCGGCCAGACGTTCGGCGAGGTCCACCGCCACCGCGCCACCCAGGGAGTGGCCGTAGATATAACGTTTGTGGACATCGGGTTGCAGTTGCACCAGGCGCTTCCAGGCATTGTCCGCGTCCTGGTAGACGCTGCGTTCGGAAGGCAGGCTGCCGGGGCTGTCGCCAAAGCCGCGATAGTCGATGGCCAGTACCGAGAAACCCAGGTCGCGCAATTGGGTGATCCGCCCGACCTGCGCCGTCAGGTTCCAACGGGTGCCGTGCAGGTAGAGGATGGCCGGCGCATTCGCCCGGCTCGACGGCCACCACCAGGCATGCAGATAGTCGGAACCGGCCACCCCGTCGCTGATGGGAATCCGCAGCTCCCTGACCCCCGCCGGTACGCCGCTGAACCAGCTCGCCGTGCCTGGCTGGACATTGAACAGCAGCTCGCGCTCTTTATAAGCCAGCCGCGAACACCCATAAGGCAGCCCGACGGCAAGAAAAACCGCCAGCAATCCCAGGGACAACCAGCGGCGACGGGCGATAAAGGTTCTGAGGGTCATGGCGCCCGGGTCTCGCTTGCAAGGAATGCATTGGCTCACAAAGCCGACAGATTACTCGCAAGCGCGCGCACAAACAAAAACGCCCCGAACCAGTCGGGGCGTTTTTTTTCAACCTGGGATCAGGTCGCTACAGCCATGTCGCTCGATCAGAACACGTTGATCGGGTAGTCGACGAACACACGTACTTCGTTACCGCCAACGTTGTACTCGCTGGATTTCTCCGAGACACGCAGGATCGAGCTACGCAGCTTCACGCTCAGGTCTTTCGCCGGGCCACTCTGGACCACGTATTTGACCTGGTTGAAGAACTCGCGCTCGGTACCACCGGTGCTGGTGGAGGTGGTGATGTTGTCGCCACGGACGTAGGCCACGTTGTAGGTCAGGCCCGGAACGCCGAAGGTGGCGAAGTCCAGACCGTAGCCCACCTGCCAGGAACGCTCGTCAGCAGCGTTGAAGTCCGACCAGTAGGAGTTCGCCAGGTTGATGGTGTTGCCACCGTCGCCAACGCGACCCTGACCTTGCTGGTAACCGCCGTACGGGTAGCCCAGCACGCTCGAACCGGTGCTGCTCTGGTGGGCGATGGTGAACGAGTGAGCGCCGAGGGCGTAGGTAGCGGCCAGACTCCAGATCTTGTTGTCGCGACCTTGAGCGTTCTGCTCCGCGGCGTAGCCACGGTCCAGCTGGGTACGGTAGCCGTTGAAGTCCAGGGTCAGGGACTGGTCCGACGCGATCGGGAACACGTAGTTCAGGTTCACGTACTGCTTCTTCAGCACTTCATCGACGTCCGAGGCATACAGCGACGCCTTGAACTGGTCGGTGAACTGGTAAGTACCACCCAGGATGTCGATGCCTTTCAGGCCACCGCTGTCACGACCTTCGGCGCTCTTGCGCGATTCGGCGGTGAAGTGACCGGCGTTCAGTTCCAGGCCTTTGATCTCCTTGGAGGTGATCAAGGTACCGGTGTAGCTTTCCGACAGCAGACGGGAATTGTCGTAGTTCAGCAGCGGCAGAGCCGGCATCTGGTCACCGTAGGTCAGCACGGTGTTGGACAGGCGGAATTTCACCGCGGCGCCGCCCTGAGCCAGGTCTTTGGCCGGGTTGCCGTTGTTGTCCTGCTTGAAGAAGTCGATACCTTGCGCACCGGTCTCACCGCGACCGCCGTCCAGACGCACAGCGTACTGGCCGAAAGCATCAACACCCACACCTACGGTGCCTTGGGTGAAGCCGGACTTGAAAGTAGCGATGGCCGCTTGGCCCCATTCGATCTTGTCATCTTTGCCGCTTTTGTAATCGCGGTTGATGTAGGCGTTACGCAGCAGGACGTTCAGGTGGCTGTCGTCAACGAAACCCTTGGAGTCCGATTGGTCACTGGCCATGGCCTGGGTAGCGCCGAGGATGCCCAATGCGAGCAGGCCGATCCGTTTGTTCAACATGTTTTATTCCTTAATCTCTGGATGAAACGCCCTGCGGCTTCGAGCTGAAATGTTGTGTTGATGCTTCACGCAAAAACAAAAAGACCCGCCTGCAATGGATGCAGCGGGCCTTTTATTATTTTAAGTGTATGGCGTATAGCCACAGGCGTAGAGCGAATCCTATCCGCGACACGAGTATTGTGTCAATTTCGTGAAACACCTGAGAATAGAAGGGATTAGCGAGACAACCTCGAAAAAAGGCATATCCGCCACCGACTGCCCTTTATCTCCGGGCGACGTCGCTTTCCCCTCACGACCTCGCCTTCTTCAGGACGAACACCCCTCCAGGCCACAGGATGGCCCCGTGGCGGCCGGGGTGGTGGGCGCCAGCGATTGACTGAGCCAGGCGACGAACGCGTCGGGTTTGCCCAGGTAAGGACCGATATCGATCAGGCTGAAACGCCCCTCCTGCTCCAGCGCCAGGGTCGGAAAACCCTGGCCGCCGACCCGGGACAACAAAGCACGGCTTTGCTTGAAATGTTCCGCCGCCACCGCATCGCTGTTCCGCTCAAAAGCGGCCTTGAACGCTTGCGCTTCAAAGCCCAGTTCGGCGGCCAACGCCAGCAGGACCTCCACATCGGCCAGGCGCTGCCCCTCGACGTAGTGCGCGGTCTGCTGGCGGCCCAGCATCTCCAGCCCGCGCCCTTGCAGTTGTTCAGCCGCGAGGACCGCACGGGTCGGCGGTGTGGAATCGAAGATCGCCGACGAGTCACGCAGCAACCCCTCGAAATAGCCCTGGCCAAACGGTTGGCCGGTGTACTCGGCAATCCGCCGGTCGTGGGGCATGACGTAGTCGCGCAGGTTAGAGGAGACGAACTGGCGGTTGTTACCAGCCATCATGCCGCCGCCATGCAAGGCCACGGGCAACACCTGACTGGCGGCCTGGATCAGCGGTTTGGCGCCGTAGCACCAACCGCACAAGGGATCGTAGATGTAGTGAAGGACGCTCGTGGCAGCCATGGAGATCTCCCGAAGGTATCAATGAGTTCGATACCTTCAGACTAGTCGCTGGCGGCCCATCGAAAAACGCCGGAATGACTCCTGGTTTATTGCGCAAACCGGTCGAATCAACCGCCCCGCCCCCCAGGGAACAGCCATAAAAAAACGCCGCTGCCCGGATCGCTCCGGCCAGCGGCGTTTTTCTGCAAAGTCCTTTTAACCCTGTAAAACCCCGAGCAAGACCTCCAATTCAGCATCGCTGAACAAGCCTGCGGGGTAACGGTCGGTAATCATCCGACGAGGATCCTGAGCACGGGTGGTACGCGTTCCATTGCTTTTCAACCACTGAGCCAGGACTTGAAGCGACTCGCTCGTCACCGACAGAGGGTGCGAAACCCGCTCACTGGCTACGTTCATCTCAGCGCTCTCCTGGTTCATGAGCGGCTAACTTACTTAAGGTTTATGACAGAACGTTGAATTGTAGAAAACGCTCCGTCATATAAACCAAGCTGATACAAGAGCTATGCCAAAGTGCCAGTTCAGCAGTCGGAAAACCAAAAAAAACCCGCAGTCTGTAAGGGCTGCGGGTTTGACAGGGGGTCGCTTAACGGTGATTGAAAAGTGCCATCATTTGTAGCAATGCATCTTTTGTTACAACTTCACTCAACCTTTGTGTGGCGCAGGTTGTTGTTGTGTAAGGCAATGGATATTTCCGCCCCCCAGTAACAACTCACGCCCTGGCACCATCACCACCTCGTGTTGTGGAAACAGGTTCTGCAGGATTTCCTTGGCCACGCTGTCCTGCGGGTCATCGAAGCTCGGCGCGATGATGCCGCCGTTGACGATCAGGAAGTTCACGTAGGAGCCGGCCAGGCGTACCGAGGGGTTACGCTCCTGGCTGCCCGCCACCGCGTCCACTCCGGCGCATTCCTCTTCAGTGGCATACAGCGGCCCCGGAATCGGCATTTTGTGCACTGTAAAGGGGCGACCCTTGGCATCACGGCTGCTTTCCAGCACCTTCATGGCCGCCTGGCAGCGTGGGTAGTTGGGGTTTTGCGGATCGTCGCTCCAGGCCAGCAACACCTCACCCGGGCGCACGTAGCAGCAGAAGTTATCCACATGGCCGTCGGTTTCGTCGTTGAACAGGCCGTCCGGCAGCCAGATCACCTTGTCCACCGCCAGGTGCTCGGCAAGCACCTGCTCGATGGCTTCGCGGGTCAGGTGCGGGTTGCGGTTGCGATTGAGCAGGCATTCCTCGGTGGTGATCACCGTGCCTTCGCCGTCGACATGGATCGAGCCGCCTTCGAGCACGAAGCCTTCGGTCTGGTAACGCGGGCAACGCTCGATTTCGAGGATCTTGCCGGCTACCTGTTCGTCGCGGTTCCACGGCGCATAGAGGCCGCCGTCGAAGCCGCCCCAGGCATTGAAGCCCCAGTTGACGCCGCGCACTTCACCCTGGTCGTTGATGACAAAGGTCGGGCCGCTGTCGCGGACCCAGGCGTCGTCGCTGGACATTTCCACCAGACGGATATTCGGCACGTCGAGGCGCGCCCGGGCGTTTTCATACTGAGCGGCGGACACCGCCACCGTTACCGGTTCGAAACGCGCAATGGCCCGGGCCACGGCTGCATGGGCGGCCTGCGCCGGCTTGCCGCCCAGGCGCCAGTTGTCCGGGCGCTCGGGCCAGATCATCCAGGCCTGGGTTTGTGGCGCCCATTCGGCGGGCATATGGAAGCCGTCGGCGCGTGGTGTGCTGTTCAAAGTGGTCATGGCGATCAGGACTCCAGGGATCCGTCGAGGGTTTTCAGTGCGCCGTACAGGTTCGGTCGGCGGTCGCGGAACGAGCCCCAGGCACTGCGTATGTGTTCCAGTTCATCAAGGTCGAAGCTGTGGACCAGGATGCCTTCTTCGGTTTCGTTGAGTTCCTCGACCTTCTCGCCGAATTGATTGGCAATGAACGAGGAGCCGTAGAAGGTGATGTCGTAGCCGTCCTGCTCTTCGTTGCCGGTGCGGTTGCTGGCGATCAGCGGCATCAGGTTGGCGCCGGCATGGCCTTGTTGCACGCGCTGCCAGTGGTCACGCGAAGAGATGCTCTTGTCGTGCGGCTCGCTGCCGATGGCGGTCGGGTAGAAGAGGATCTCCGCGCCTTGCAGGGCCATGCTGCGGGCGCACTCGGGGAACCACTGGTCCCAGCAGATGCCCACGCCGATCTTCGCGTAGCGGGTGTCCCACACTTTGAAACCGGTGTCGCCCGGATTGAAGTAGTACTTCTCGTGGTAGCCAGGGCCGTCCGGGATATGGCTTTTCCGATAAATCCCGAGGTTGCTGCCATCGGCGTCGATGATCGCGATGCTGTTGAAGCGCGCGCGGCCGGCCAGTTCGAAGAAGCTGATGGGCAGCACCACTTGCAGTTCTTTGGCGACCTTCTGGAAGTGCTTGATGGCGATGTTGTCTTCCACCGGGGTCGCCAGTTGCAGGTAGTCCGGGTTCGGCTTCTGGCAGAAGTACGGGGTTTCGAACAGTTCCTGGATCAGGATGATCTGCGCACCCTTGGCGGCCGCTTCGCGCACCAGTTTCTCGGCGGTTTCGAGATTGGCTTCGAGATCCCAGGAACAGGCCATCTGGGTGGCGGCAACGGTAACGATACGACTCATGGATCATCTCCTGGGCGAATGCGGTGGGCGATTCTAGGCATCGACCGATGACAGATTGAGAATAGCCGGGCGTGATGGGTCCGGCCTAGGTGATGGCGACTTTATAGCCGATAAAAATCGGCTTTTAAAGATAAAAAATTAAAAATATATGTATCGGATGTTATTTTTACCGATAAGAATCGAGATTTACCTTGACTGATCTATCGCTATCGCCGGCAAGCCGGCGATGCTTTTTACAGGCCTTCGTCGAGCACCTTGGACAGCATGTCGACAAAGAAATCCACGCTACGACGACTGGTACACATCGGCGGCTTGATCTTGAGGATGTTGAGGTAGTCGCCGGTGGGTTGCATGAAGATCCCCAGTTCACGCAGGCGATCGCACAACAGCGCAGTCTCTTCGGTCGCCGGCTCCAGGGTTTCGCGATTGCGGATCAGCTCCGCGCCGAGGTAGAAACCGGAACCGTGCACCGCGCCCACCAGCGGATAACGGTCGATCAGCGCTTCCAGGCGCTCCTTGAAGTAGCCGCCCACCATCTGGGCGTTTTCCCAGAGTTTTTCCTCGGCCATCACGTCGAGCACTGCGATGCCGATCCGGCAACTGACCGGGCTGCCGCCGGAAGACGAGAAGAAATACCCCTCGGCCTCCAGCGCCTCGGCGATCTCCCGACGGGTGATCACCGCGCCCAGGGGCTGGCCGTTGCCCATGCCCTTGGCCATGGTGATGATATCCGGTACCACGCCCTGCTCCTCGAACCCCCAGAAGAACTTGCCCATGCGTCCGTAGCCGACCTGCACCTCATCGGCGATACACACGCCGCCCTGGGCCCGGACCAGCGCATAGACCTGCTGCAAGTAACCCGGCGGCAACGAGATACCGCCGGCATTGCCATACACCGGCTCGCAGATAAAGCCCGCCAACTGGCGATTTTCTTCCGCCAGCCTGGCCAGGTTGTGTTCCACGCTGCGCACGTAGTCCGGCGCACTGGCGCTGCCGCGGAACGCCCCACGATAGGTGTTGGGCGCGGTCACCGGATGCACCCAGTCCGGGCGGCTGCTCAGGGCCTTGGGGTTGTCGGCGATGGAAGTGGACACCGCATCCGCCGCCACCGACCAGCCGTGGTAGGCCTCCAGCACGCTGAGCATGTCGCGTCCGCCGCTGTAGGCCCAGGCCAGGCGAATCGCCAGGTCGTTGGCCTCGGTGCCGCTGTTGACCAGGAACACCCGGTCCATTGAGTCCGGCGCCAGGGCCAGCAGTCGTTCGGAGAACTCGGTCACGGCGGCGTAGTGGAAGCGCGAGTTGGTATTGAGCAGCGACCACTGCCGCGCCGCCTCGGCGGCCATGCGCGGATGACCGTGGCCCAGCACGGCGACGTTGTTGAGCATGTCCAGGTAGGAACGGCCCTGCATGTCGATCAGGTGGTTGCGCCAGCCGCGCTCGATGCGCGGCGGGTCGACGTAGTAGTGCTTTTGTGTGCGGGCGAAACTGGCGTCCCGGCGGGCCAGCAGGTCCGCCGAGTCCAGCTCGGGCTCGGCATCGCAGGCCAGTCCCAGCAAGGTCGCCGGCGACGGGCACAGCGCCTGCCAGGCGGCGGCCCGCGACGGTGTACAAAACAACGGTGGGGTGAGATCGGTGTGGCGGCACAGCTGCACCCGCAGAGCACCGCCGGCCTCGCCCAGCACCTGGCCCTTGACCACGGCGGCACCGGACCTGAGGGACGCCTTCACGCCCCACAGCCGCACGCTCAGTTGCGCGCTGGCCAATAGCAGGGCGCCATCGGCCATGATCCGCAGGGTCCCGGCAAATGGCGACTCCACGGTGGTGCCGCCCGGTACCTGCAAGTCCACGTGCAAGGGAAAGGTGTCCGGCTCGCTGGCGCTGTCGGGCCGGGTGCGCGACAGGCGATATTGTCCGTAGCGACTGGCCGCCAGGCCATGGGCCGCGGCCGCCTCGGCCAGCAAGCGTTCGTCGATGCCGCTCTGCTCCCAGTTTCCCGCCTCGAAATGCGGGCTGAGCACACCCAGGTCGATCAAGGCGAACTCGCGGCCCACCAGCCCGGGCAGCAAGGGCGCGAAACCCTCGCCGGCGACCGGCGCCAGGCGCTCTTCGACGGCCGTCAGGATCGCGGCCTCCATCAGTTCAAATGGCACCGAGGTCGCCACCTGGAAGATTTCCCACTCGTGGGCCAGGTTATCGCGACTGTAGGTGTTGCCCGGGTCGATGCCGACCTGCTGTTCGCCGCTGAGCACCAGCACCGCCGCCCGCGCCACGATCAACGGCCAGAGTGCGAGCAGTTCTTCGCGTTGCAATGGGTTGACCGCGTGATAGGCCTGGAGCGCCGGCAGAATCACAAAGGGGTCGCCTTCGGCATGGTGCAGCAGCGCCGCGCAGGTCACCGACAGGTCGGCGATGCGCCAGGTCCGGACCAGATCGCCGAAGTCGATCACGCCCTGCAGTTGCCAGTGGCGCTGGGCATCACGGCGCCAGACCACGTTGTCGTCAGTGATATCCAGATGAATGGCCTGGACCGGCAAGGCCTCGACCAGAGGCTGCAGGCGGTGCCGGGCCTGTGCGGCGGCGTCACGAACCCGCGTTTGCTGATCCGTATCCTTAAGCACCGGCAGCAGGTGCTCGATCAATGCGGCAGCATGCTGGGGATCCCATTGCAGGGTGCGCGTCAGGCCCGGGTGCTGGAAGTCGGCCAGGGCCAGGTCCATTTGCCCGCAGAGTTGCCCCAGGCCCACCACCAGGTCACGGCCCAGATGCTTGAGATGGGTCAGCGACTGGCCTTCGATATACTCCAGCAATCGCACGTGCACAGGCTGGCCGTCCAGCACCAGGGACAGCAGGTCCTGGCCGTTGCGCGCGGCAATCACCCGCGGCACCCGCAAGCCGGCGCGCCCCTCCAGGTGAGCCAGGCCGGCATGCTGGGCCTGTAATTCCAGCGTGGCGTAGTCGCCATGGCAGATTTTCAGGACAAAACGGCCTTGGTCGCTGTCGACACGGTAATTGACGTCCTGTTGGCTACCCAGTGCCCGCAGCGTTCCAGAAAGGCCATAGTGCTCCTCAAGCAGGTTCAGCGCCTGCTGCGCCGAGACATTCGGGCTGGGCAGGCTGGCGCGGTGAATCAACGTGGTGAGCAACATGGAACAACTCCCTGAAGTTTTTATTGGCTGCCTATATCGCCATTGGTGCCGCCAAGACGCAAGTACGGCACTAAAGTCAGCCGTCTGAAAATGGATACATCGCCATCGCACTTGCACCGCCGAACGCCTACCCACAAGCTATGCTCCATCCAGCTTGAGTCTGCTTAAGAAAGAAGGCACACCGATATGCGAATTCTAGTCACCGGCGGTGCCGGTTTTATTGGCTCGGCCCTGATCCGGCACCTGATCCGCCATACCGAGCACGAGGTCCTTAACCTGGACAAGCTCACCTACGCCGGCAACCTGGAATCACTGAGCAGCATCGCCACGGACAGCCGCTATGAGTTCGTCCAGGCCGATATCGTCGACCAGGCCACCGTCAGCGCGGTGCTGGCGCGCTTCGAACCCCATGCCATCATGCACCTGGCAGCCGAATCCCACGTCGACCGCTCCATCGACGGCCCGTCGGACTTTATCCAGACCAATATCGTCGGCACCTACAGCCTGCTGGAAGCCGCCCGTGGCTACTGGTCGAAACTGCCCGAACCCGAAAAAAGCGCGTTCCGCTTCCACCATATTTCCACCGACGAAGTGTATGGCGACCTGCACGGCGTCGATGACCTGTTCACCGAAAACACCCCGTACGCCCCCAGCTCGCCGTACTCCGCGAGCAAGGCGGCGTCCGATCACCTGGTCCGCGCCTGGCACCGCACCTACGGCCTGCCGGTGCTGCTGACCAACTGCTCGAACAACTACGGCCCGTTCCACTTCCCGGAAAAGCTGATCCCGCTGGTGATCCTCAACGCCCTGGCCGGCAAGCCGCTGCCGGTATATGGCGACGGTCTGCAAGTGCGCGACTGGCTGTATGTCGAAGACCACGCCCGCGCCCTGTTCAAGGTAGTGACCGACGGCGTAGTGGGCGAGACCTACAATATCGGCGGCCATAACGAGCAGAAGAATATCGATGTGGTACGCGGGATCTGCGGCCTGCTGGAAGAGCTGGCGCCGACGCGCCCGGCCGGCGTGGAAAAATTCGCCGACCTGATCACCTTCGTCAAGGATCGCCCGGGCCACGACCTGCGCTATGCCATCGACGCCGGCAAGATCGAGCGCGAGCTGGGCTGGACCCCTGAGGAAACCTTCGAAAGCGGTCTGCGCAAGACCGTGCAGTGGTATCTGGAGAACCTGGAATGGTGCCGTCGCGTCCAGGATGGTAGCTATCAAGGAGAGCGCCTCGGCGCGCTTGACCATAAGGAACTCTTGGCATGATGAAAGGCATTGTCCTCGCGGGCGGCTCGGGTACCCGGCTGCACCCGATTACCCTCGGCGTTTCCAAGCAACTGCTACCGATCTACGACAAACCGATGATCTACTACCCGATCTCGGTGTTGATGCTGGCCGGCATCCGCGAAATCCTGGTGATCTCCACGCCCCAGGACCTGCCGCAATACCGCAACCTGCTGGGCGACGGCAGCCAGTTCGGGGTGCACCTGAGCTACGCCGAGCAGCCGTCCCCGGACGGTCTGGCCCAGGCGTTCCTGATCGGTGAAGACTTTATCGGCGACGATCCGGTGTGCCTGATCCTGGGCGACAACATCTTCCACGGCCAGCATTTTGGCGACCAGTTGAAACACGCCGCGCGGCGGCCGAGCGGTGCGACGGTCTTCGGCTACTGGGTCAAGGACCCGGAACGCTTCGGTGTGATCGATTTCGACAGCGAAGGTCGTGCCCTTTCCATCGAGGAAAAACCGGCCAAGCCGAAGTCCAGCTATGCGGTCACCGGCCTGTATTTCTATGACAACGACGTCATCAAGGTGGCCAAGGCGGTCAAGCCTTCGCCTCGCGGCGAGCTGGAAATCACCGACGTCAACAACGCCTACCTCAAGCGCGGCGATCTGCATGTCGAACGCTTCGGGCGCGGCTTTGCCTGGCTCGATACCGGCACCCACGACAGCCTGCTGGAAGCCTCGCAGTACGTGCAGACCATCGAGCATCGCCAGGGCCTGAAAGTCGCCTGCCTGGAAGAGATCGCCTACCAGAACGGCTGGATCGACCGTGAGTATCTGCTGGAGCGGGCCAAATACTTCGGCAAGACCGGTTATGGACAATACCTGTATACCGTCGCGGGAGAACACCGATGAAAGCAACGCCGACCCGTCTGCCGGGGGTGCTGATCCTCGAACCCAAGGTCTTTGGTGACGAGCGCGGTTTTTTCTATGAAAGCTTCAATGCCCGGGCGTTCCAGGACGCGACGGGACTCGACGTTTCGTTCGTCCAGGACAACCACTCGCGCTCGCAGCAAGGGGTCCTGCGCGGCCTGCATTACCAGTTGGAAAACACCCAGGGCAAGCTGGTGCGGGTGATTGCCGGTGAAGTACTGGATGTGGCCGTGGACATTCGCCGCAGCTCAGCCCATTTTGGCCAGTGGGTGGCGGTGCGCCTGTCCGCCGAAAACAACCGCCAACTGTGGATACCCGAGGGGTTCGCCCACGGCTTCGTGGTCCTCAGCGAGTCCGCCGAGTTCCTCTACAAGACCACCGACTACTACACCCCCAGCGCCGAACGCTGCATTCGCTGGGACGATCCAAGCCTGGCCATCGACTGGGAGTTCGCCGGTGTCCCCCAGCTGTCGGCCAAGGACCTGAACGGTAAAACCCTGCACGAGGCCGACTTGTTCGAATGAGTACTTCAGCCCTGAAAATCCTTATCAGCGGCCAGCACGGCCAAGTCTCCCGCGCACTGCAACAGCGGCTCGCCGATCTGGGCGAACTGATTGTCCTGGGCCGCGACCAGCTCGACCTGGCGCACCCGGAGCAGATTCGCCAACAGGTCCGCGCCCTGCGCCCCGACCTGATCATCAACGCGGCGGCCTACACCGCCGTCGACCAGGCCGAAAGCGAACCCGACCTGGCATTCGCCATCAACGCCACGGCGCCGGGCATCTTCGCCCAGGAAGCCGCCCACCTGGGCGTGCCGCTGATCCATTATTCCACCGACTATGTGTTCGACGGCAGCAAGGAAGAACCCTACACCGAAGACGACCCGACCCACCCGTTGAGCGTCTACGGCGACAGCAAGCTGACCGGCGAGCGGGCCATCGCCGCGGCCCGGGGCCAGCACCTGATCCTGCGCACCAGTTGGGTCTACTCCAATCACGGGCGCAATTTCCTGTTGACCATGCAACGGTTGTTGCAGGAAAAGCCGGAGTTGCGCATCGTCGCCGACCAGATCGGCGCGCCGACCTGGGCCGGCACCATCGCCAACAGCACCCGGGCCCTGATCGAACGCTGGCAGGCCGGCCACGCCGGGGCCTGGGGCACCTATCACCTGACCGCCAGCGGCGAAACCTCCTGGTTCGGTTTTGCCCAGGCCATCGGCGAGCAACTGCTGGCCCTGAACAAGCCCTGCGCCCTGATCGAAGCCATCCCCTCCAGCGCCTACCCGACGCCTGCCCGCCGGCCGCTGAACTCGCGCCTGGATTGCAGCCGCCTGTTGCGCGAATGGCAGGTTGCCCAGCCCGACTGGCACACCGCATTACGCGAGTGTCTTGCAGAGCAGGGCTGAGACATAATGCGTCGGACTCTACCGGCGCATTCTCTTCATGATCACGAGCCCCACCCTTCCCCGCAGACCCCGCTGGCGCAGCCTCGCCCTGCTGTTCCTGTGCCTGGCGCCGCTGCTGTGGCCGCTGGAGCACCTGGCCGAGCGCTACTACCGCAACGAACTGGTCAGCCAGAACCGCCAGACCCTCGACCTCTATGTCGCCAACCTGCTGGGCACCCTGCACCGCTATGAGGTCCTGCCGCAGATACTCGGCGACCTGCCGGCCCTGCGCGACGCCCTGGCAGAGCCGGACCAGAGCCTGCGCCTGACCAATGCCAACAACCTGTTGGAGAGTATCTGCGCCCAGACCGGCGCCGAAGTGATGTACCTGATGGACACCAACGGCAAGACCCTGGCGGCCTCCAACTGGGACAAACACGACAGCTTCGTCAATCGCAACTTCGCCTTCCGCCCCTACTTCACCGAAGCCATGGCCGGGCGCCTGGGGCGTTTCTTCGGTCTCGGCACCACGTCGGGCAAACGCGGCTACTTCTTTGCCGCGGCCGTGCATGAAGGGCAAAAGATCATCGGCGTGCTGGTGGTCAAGGTTGATCTGGACCGCACCGAAAGCCTCTGGGGCAGGACCCCGGAGCAGTTGATGATGACCGACCATAACGGCGTGGTCATTCTCACCTCGCACTCCGAATGGCGCTTCCGCTCGACCCGCGTGCTCAGCGAACAGGAACGCGATGCGATCACCGCCGTGCAACCTTACCCGACCCGCAATCCCCAGCCCTTGAACATCAACCCCGATGCCTGGCTGACCCAGACCCAGCAGATCGAGGAAACCGGCTGGAACGTGAGCATCCTCGCGCCGCGGACCCTGGTCGACCGTCCGGTGCGCACCGTCGTCGCGGTCGGCGGCGCAACCCTGCTGGTGCTGATGCTGCTGCTCGGCCTGATGATGCAACGGCGCCGTCATTACCTGGAGCGGATCGCCTTCGAGGCCAAGGCCCGACGCGAGCTGGAAATGCGCGTCGCTGAACGGACCAGCGACCTGGAAGGCCTCAACCGTCGTCTCAAACAGGAAGTGCTGGAGCGCGAACACGCCCAGCAGGAACTGGTGCGCGCCCAGGATGACCTGGTCCAGGCCGGCAAGCTCTCGGCCCTGGGTACCATGTCGGCGAGTATCAGCCACGAACTCAACCAGCCGCTGGCGGCAATCCGCAGCTACGCGGAAAACGCCGAAGTACTGCTCGACCACCAACGCACCGACGACGCTCGCGGCAACCTCAAGCTGATCAGCGAACTGACCGGACGCATGGCCTCGATCATCGCCCACCTGCGCGCCTTCGCCCGCCGCGACCGGCATGCCCCGGAAAGCGTGGCCCTGCAGCCGGCCCTGGACGACGCCCTGGCCTTGCTGGCCAAGCGCCGGCGGGCCATGGAAGTCGAACTGATCCGCGACCTGCCGGCGGCGGCCCTGTGGGTCCAGGCCGGCGAAACCCGGCTACGCCAGGTGCTCGGCAATCTGCTGGCCAACGCCCTCGATGCCCTGACTGAGAAGGGCCCGCCGCGTAAGCTCTGGCTGAGTGCGCAATCTTCCGAACAGGGCGTCAGCCTGACAATTCGCGACAATGGCCCGGGCTTCTGCCTGGAAGCCCTGGACCGCGCCGGCGAGCCGTTCTACACCACCAAGACGCGGACCCAAGGCCTGGGCCTGGGGCTGGCGATCTGCGATTCGCTGATGCGCGCCTTCGGTGGCGAGTTACTGTTTGCCAACCACCGCGACGGCGGCGCCTTGATCACCCTGCGGATGCGCGCCGGCGCGCCCGGGGTCAGCTTGCAACCACCCGAGGACTCGAGTGTATGAAAATCGACCACCAGATCCAGGTGGTGCTGATCGACGACGATCCCCACCTGCGCCAGGCCCTGAGCCAGACCCTGGACCTGGCCGGCCTGAAGATCCTGCCGCTGGCCGAAGCCCAGGGCCTGGCCGCGCAGATCGAGCGCGACTGGCCAGGCGTGATCGTCAGCGATATCCGCATGCCGGGCATGGATGGCCTGGAGCTGCTCAAGGAGCTGCATGACCAGGACCCGGAACTGCCGGTGCTGCTGATCACCGGTCACGGCGATGTACCCCTGGCCGTAGAGGCCATGCGGGCCGGCGCCTATGACTTCCTCGAGAAGCCCTTCGCCAGCGACGCTTTGCTCGACAGCGTACGCCGGGCCCTGGCCTGGCGCCGCCTGGTACTGGACAACCGCAGCCTGCGCCTGGCGTTGAGTGACCGCCAGGAACTCAGTGCACGACTGGTCGGACACTCGCCGCTGATGCTGCGCCTGCGCGAACAGATCGGCGCCCTGGCCGCGACCCGCGCCGATGTGTTGATTCTCGGCGAGACCGGCGCCGGCAAGGAGGTCGTGGCGCGGGCACTGCACGACCTGTCGAACCGCCGCAACGGCCCTTTTGTGGCGATCAACGCCGGGGCCCTGGCCGAGTCGGTGGTGGAAAGCGAGCTCTTCGGCCATGAACCGGGGGCCTTTACCGGGGCGCAGAAGCGCCGGATCGGCAAGTTCGAATTCGCCAATGGCGGCACCCTGTTTCTCGATGAAATCGAAAGCATGAGCCTGGACGTGCAGGTCAAGCTGCTGCGGCTGTTGCAGGAGCGAGTGGTCGAACGTCTCGGCGGCAACCAGCAGATCCCCCTGGATATCCGCGTGATCGCCGCTACCAAGGAAGACCTGCGCCAGGCGGCAGACCAAGGGCGCTTCCGGGCTGACCTGTACTACCGCCTGAATGTCGCGCCGCTGCGGATTCCGCCCCTGCGCGAACGCGGTGAAGACGCGCTGATACTGTTCCAGCAC
The DNA here is from genome assembly GCF_023242525.1 of Pseudomonas sp. MWU12-2319. Taxonomy (NCBI): domain Bacteria; kingdom Pseudomonadati; phylum Pseudomonadota; class Gammaproteobacteria; order Pseudomonadales; family Pseudomonadaceae; genus Pseudomonas; species Pseudomonas sp. MWU12-2319. Next base: position 69,985 of record NZ_JALJES010000024.1, on the reverse strand, counting down.
TTTGCCGACGAAGCCAGCGCGCGCCACGGCCTGCCGCCCCATACCCTGCAACCGGCGCAACGCGGCCTGCTGTTGCGGCATACCTGGCCGGGCAATGTCCGCGAACTGCAAAATGCCGCGGAGCGCTTCGCCCTGGGCCTGGAACTGGCCCTGGACAACACGCCGGAAAATCTCGATACGAACATTGCCGGGCACCCGGGCGGCAACTTGAGCGAGCAGGTGGAGCACTTCGAGAAATCCCTGATCGCCGCCGAACTGGCGCGCGCTCACGGCTCGCTGCGCAGCCTGGCCGAAGCCTTGGGTATTCCGCGCAAGACCCTGCACGACAAGCTGCGCAAACACGGTTTGAGCTTCGACAGCGTCGGCACCGCCGCCAGCGACGAACTCGAATGAATCACCGCCAAGAGGTCAGTGCATGAACCGCGACAGTCGTTACCTGGAATCCGTTCTCCATCACGATATTCCGCTTACCCGCGACATGAAGCTGAAGGTCCTGGATTGGCAGGCCGGGCAGTTGCGCCTGCACCTGCCGCTGGAACCCAACGTCAACCACAAGAGCACCATGTTCGGTGGCAGCCTCTATTGCGGCGCGGTGCTGGCCGGCTGGGGCTGGTTGCACCTGAGCCTGCGCGAGGCCGGCATCGAGGATGGGCATATCGTGATCCAGGAAGGGCAGATCGGTTATCCACTGCCGGTGACGGGGGATGCCCAGGCGATCTGTGATGCACCGGAGGAAAAGGTCTGGAAGAAGTTTCTGGCCACTTACCAGCGTTATGGACGGGCGCGGTTGACCCTGGAGACGCGGGTGGTGAATGAGGGCAGTGAGGACGCGGCGGTGCGTTTCAGCGGGCAGTACGTGCTGCACCGCTGAGGAGTGCGGCAGTGTCCGTGTAGACGGCGCAAGGCTGCGAGGCCTCTTCGCGGGCAAGCCCTGCTCCTACAGTTTTGCGTCGTACACAAAATGGGTGAACGACAGAATTTGCGTCGCACACAAAATGGATGAACGACAGAAGATTGTAGGAGCAGGGCTTGCCCGCGAAGCTTTTAGCGATCTCACGGACCTCATCGCCGACAAGCCTGCTCCCACAGGGTTCGGCACTGCTTTCAGCGACGCAACAAGTCCGGCAACTGCCCACGCCACTGCGCATTGGCCGGCAACGCCAGGAAAAACGGATTGAGCAATGATTCGCGCGGCGGATAGCTGAAGCGTTCGCCGCTCAACTCCAGCACCTCGCCGCCCGCGCCTTCCAGCACGCCCTGGGCCGCCGCCGTATCCCACTGCGAAGTCGGCGCCAGGCGCGGATAAAAGTCCGCCGCGCCTTCAGCCAGCAGGCAGAACTTCAACGAACTGCCGATATTCGCCAACGCCAGTTCCCCCAAGCTACTGCTCAGCCCCGCCAACAATTTTTCCTGCTCCGGGCTCGAATGCCGGCGACTGGCAACCACGGTAAACGCCTCGCCCGCCGCCGGCACGTCCCGTACCCGGATCGGCAGCGGCGCCGCGTCGGCGTCCGCACGCCAGGCGCCCAAGCCGGCACCGCCGAAATAGCAGCGACCATTGGTCGGCATCGACACCACGCCAAACACCACCCGGCCCTGCTCGATCAAGGCAATGTTTACCGTGAACTCTTCGCTACCGGCGATAAATTCCTTGGTGCCGTCCAGCGGGTCCACCAGCCACCAGCGCTGCCAGCCGGCCCGCACGGCCAGGGCGATATCGGCGTCCTCTTCGGACAACACCGGGATGCTCGGGTCCAGCGCCGTCAACCCATCGAGAATCAGGTGATGGGCAGCGATATCGGCGGCGGTCACCGGCGAGGCATCGGCCTTGTCCATGACCTGCACATTCGCCCGCCAGAACGGCAGGATCACCTCGCCGGCGCGGCGCGCCAGGTCGATCACCGGGGCCAGGTAGGGGTGCGGCAGATTCGAAAAAAACTCACTCACGATTGAAAAACTCCACGCTGGGTCAACAGGTCTCGCGCCAGGTACAACGCCGCCAGGGCCCGGCCCTCGCTGAACTGCGGGTTCTGCACCAGGGCGGACAACTCACGCAGATTGACGCGCTCGACCCGCATCGGCTCCGGCTCATCGCCTTCCAGGCGCTCTTCATACAGGTCGGTGGCCAGGACCACCTGGATCTTCTGGCTCATATACCCGGGCGACAAGGACAGCTCGGTCAGGTGCTCCAGTTGCCGCGCGCCATAACCGGCTTCTTCCTTGAGTTCACGCTCGGCCGCCGCCAGCACATCCTCGCCCGGCTCGATCAGGCCCTTGGGCAGGGACAGCTCGTACTCGTCGGTGCCGCCGCAATACTCCTCCACCAGCAGGGCATGCTCGGCATCGATCATCGCCACGATCATCACCGCCCCGTAACCGGCGCCTCGGCCAACCAGGCGCTCGTAGGTCCGCTCAACGCCATTGGAAAAGCGCAGTTGCACTTCTTCGACACGGAACAAACGGCTGCTGGCGACGATTTCGCGGGCGAGGACGGTGGGTTTCTGGCGCATGGGGCGGCTCCTGGGCGTGAACGGGTTACTATACCGTGGCTTTTCCGATTGTCTGTGTCGGATATCCTTTACCGTTCGAGAAGTTTCCCATGCCCTCATTGCCCTGGCGCGACATCGACACCGTTCTGCTGGATATGGACGGCACCCTGCTGGACCTGCACTACGACAACCATTTCTGGATGGAGCACCTGCCCCAGCGGTATGCCGATCTGCATGGTGTCAGCCGGGAACTGGCCGAGCAGGAGCTGACGCCGTTGTTCAGGGACCATGCCGGCCAGTTGAAGTGGTACTGCCTGGACTTCTGGAGCGCCGAATTGAAGCTGCCGGTGCGTGAGTTGAAGCTGGAGACGGCCCATCTGATTGCGCTGCGCCCGGATGCCGATACCTTTCTCGACGCGATCCGCCAGGCCGGCAAGCGGGTCATCCTGATTACCAACGCCCATCGCGATTCCTTGTCATTGAAGCTGGAGCGTATCGAACTGGCGCCGTATTTCGAGCGTTTGATCAGTTCCCATGACTACGGTTTCGCCAAGGAAGACCCGCAGTTCTGGGACGCCTTGCAGGCCGATATCGACTTCGACCCGGCCCGCAGCCTGTTTATCGACGACACCTTGCCGATCCTGCGCAGCGCCCGGCGCTTCGGCGTGGCGCACTTGCTCGCGGTCAGCGAGCCGGACAGCCGTAAGGGCCCCAAGGACACCGAGGAATTCAACGCCGTAGGTGATTACCGGACCTTGATCGAAGGCCTGGAATAGAGCTGTTTCGAAAACACCGAAAACCCTATGGCTGCCGTTACAACCTGCAGGAGCCGGCTTGCTGGCGATGGTGTTCGCAAGGCCGCCAAAAGCTTCGCGGGCAAGCCCTGCTCCTACAGTACGGCACCGTTCATCAATTTTGTGTAGGACACAATATTGTAGGAGCAGGGCTTGCCCGCGAAGAGGCCCTTGAGCCTTGCATCGTCCTCACGGCCGCAATCGCCGGCAAGCCGGCTCCTACAATAACGGTGTTTCAGCGCACAATATCGTCTGGCCTGGGGCCTCGGGCTAACGGGGAATCTTCAGCTTCTGCCCAGGTACAATCTTGTTCGGATCCGGCAGTGTCGCCCGGTTGGCCGCGGCAATTTCCTCCCATCGGCCGGCATCGTGCAATTCTCGCCCGGCAATCCTGCTGAGCGTATCCCCCGGCTGCACCGTATAGATATCGAACAGCGGCTCCGCCGACGCGGGTGGATTCTGCACAGATGGCACCTGGTCGCTGCTGTCGGGCTGTGGCTTGCCGTCAGATGGGTTCAATATGTTTTTCAGCGTATCTAAAAGACTCATGGCTCTTTCTCCTTGGATGTAAACGCCAAGACGCGAAAGACCTGATCGGTGACGTCCGGCAAGGTTCCGATCCACCAACCAACAAGCATAGTCCAGGCGCGCTAGAATCCCCGGCTGTACAGCCCGCGGAGCGACGATGGACATCAAACAGCTGAAATTCCTGATTGCCCTGGACGAGACCCGACACTTCGGCCAGGCGGCAGCGCGCTGCCACATCACCCAGCCGACGCTGTCCATGCGCCTGCGCAGCCTGGAAGAAGAACTCGACCTGCAACTGGTCAACCGCGGCCAGCGTTTCGAAGGTTTCACCGCCCCTGGCGAACGGGTCCTGGCCTGGGCTCGTACCGTGCTGGCGGCCTACGACGGCCTGCAGGCCGAAGCCGCCGCCTGTCGCGGCAATCTGGTCGGTACCCTGCGCCTGCAACCCATCGCCGAAGCCCGGCCCCTGGCCCGCCTCGGCCTGATCATGCGCCGGGGAGCACCACGCTCGGCCTTGGCGGAAGCCTGTTTCGCCCTCCACCAACGATCATCGAACAAGGCTTGATCGACGGGCTCTATCGGCAGATCAGTACTAGCGATTAGACGCGACCCTTTGTCGCGCCTAATCTTGACACTGGATATTCCGCCGGTAATGCCCCCATGAACGCCAAGGATCCCACCTGCGCGCTCCCTGCCGCCTCGACAGCCGTGCCCGCCGCCAGCCAGAGCTACCAGTACAGCGACCTCGATCGCAGCGAAACCGCTGAGACGGCCCTTGCCGAAGAAGTGGCCCTGGCGATTGCCTACAACGGCATCAGCCAGGCGGTCATGCTGGTCACCCCCACGGACCTCGAAGACTTTATCGTCGGTTTCAGCATCGGCAGCGGCATCATTGCCGACGCCTCTGAAATCTACGACCTGAAACTCAGCGGCAGCGGCTCGGCCCAGTACGCCCAAGTGGAAATCGCCAGTCGCGCGTTCTGGAACCTCAAGCAGCAACGCCGCCAACTGGCCGGCACCAGCGGCTGCGGCCTGTGCGGCGTGGAAGCGCTGGAACAGGCACTGCCCGAACTCCAGGTGCTGCCCGGCGCGCCCTTGCCGCCGGCCGCCTGGCTCGACGGCCTGCGCCAACGCATCGGCGCCTTCCAGCCCCTGGGGCAATATTCCGGGGCCGTGCATGCCGCCCTGTTCATGAACGACCAGGGCCAATTGCTGCTGGGCCGTGAAGACATCGGCCGGCACAACGCCCTGGACAAGCTGATCGGTGCGCTGATCCGGCAAAACATCCCGACCGCCGGCGGCCTGGCAATTGTTACCAGCCGCTGCAGTCTCGAACTGATCCAGAAAGTCCTGCGCGCCGGCATCCAGACCCTGGTCAGCCTGTCGTCACCTACCGGCCTGGCCCTGCAGTGGGCGCGCCGGCACAACCTCAATCTCATCCACCTGCCGCAAAAGAATGCGCCGCGGGTCTACAGCCCTGCGATGGAGAAACCCGCGTGAGCAATCATCAACAAGCCGATCAGACCCCCACCCCGCGCTACAAGCCCTACAAGGGCGCGGCCGGTGGTTGGGGCGCGCTGATCAGCGTGGCCCAGGCCTGGCTGACCAGCGACAACGCGCTGAAGAACCTGCGCATGATGCTCAAGACCAACCAGAACGGTGGCTTCGACTGCCCGGGCTGCGCCTGGGGCGACTCGCCGGAAAGCGGCATGGTCAAGTTCTGCGAGAACGGCGCCAAGGCGGTCAACTGGGAAGCCACCAAACGGCAGGTGGACGCGGCGTTCTTTGCCAAGCACAGCGTCACTGCGCTGCTCGAGCAGAGCGACTATTGGCTGGAATACCAGGGCCGCCTGACCGAACCGATGAGCTACGACCCGCTCACCGACCGCTACAAGCCCATCAGTTGGGAAGCCGCCTACGCCAAGGTGGCCAAGCACCTGCTCAACCTGACCAGCCCCGACCAGGCCGAGTTCTACACCTCGGGCCGCGCCAGCAACGAAGCGGCGTACCTGTATCAACTGTTCGTGCGGGCCTTCGGCACCAATAACTTCCCCGACTGCTCGAACATGTGCCACGAGGCCAGCGGCGTGGCCCTGGCCCAGAGTGTCGGGGTCGGCAAGGGCACCGTGACCTTCGACGATTTCGAACACGCCGACGCGATTTTCGTCTGGGGCCAGAACCCCGGCACCAACCATCCGCGGATGCTCGAACCGCTGCGTGAAGCGGTGAAGCGCGGTGGCCAGGTGGTCTGCATCAACCCGCTCAAGGAGCGCGGCCTGGAACGTTTCCAGCATCCGCAGCACCCGCTGGAAATGCTCACCAATGGCGACAAGCCGACCAATACCGCCTATTTCCGCCCGGCCCTGGGCGGCGACATGGCCGTGCTGCGCGGCATGGCCAAGTTCCTGCTGCAATGGGAGCGCGAGGCCCAGGCGGCGAATGAGCCGTCGGTGTTCGACCACGACTTCCTCAACGAACACACCGCCAATGTCCTCGACTACCTGGCCGCCATCGATGACACCCCGTGGGAGCAGATCGTTTCGCAATCGGGCCTGCCCCTGGTGGAGATCGAGCAAGCGGCGCGGATGTACGTCAAAGGCAAGAACGTCATCATGTGCTGGGCCATGGGCATCACCCAGCACCGGCACTCCGTGCCGACCATCCAGGAAATCGCCAACCTGATGCTGCTGCGCGGCAATATCGGCCGCCCGGGCGCGGGCCTGTGCCCGGTGCGTGGCCACAGCAACGTGCAGGGCGACCGCACCATGGGCATCAACGAGCGTCCACCGGTGGCGTTCCTCGACGCCCTGGAGCGACGCTTCCAGTTCAAGGTACCGCGCAGCAACGGCCATAACGTGGTCGAAGCCATCCACGCCATGCTCGACGGCCGGGCCAAGGTGTTTATCGGCCTGGGCGGCAACTTTGCCCAGGCGACCCCGGACAGCCCAAGGACCTTCGAAGCCCTGCGCAATTGCGAGCTGACCGTGCAGATCAGTACCAAGCTCAACCGCAGCCACCTGACCCACGGCAAGGAAGCGCTGATCCTGCCGTGCCTGGGCCGTACCGACATCGACATCCAGAGCGAGGGTCCGCAGGCCGTCACCGTCGAAGACTCGTTCAGCATGGTCCACGCCTCCAATGGCCAGTTGCAGCCACTGTCGAAGCAGATGCGCTCGGAACCGGCGATCATTGCCGGCATTGCCGCCGCGACCCTGGGTACCCAGCCGGTGGACTGGCACTGGCTGGTGGCCGACTACGGGCGCATCCGCGACCTGATCGCCGACACCATTCCCGGCTTCAAGGACTTCAACCAGCGCCTCGCGCACCCGGGTGGTTTCCATCTGGGCAACGCCGCCGGCACACGCCGCTGGCACACCCCGTCGGGCCGGGCGAACTTCCGCTCGAATATCCTGCCGGCCGACCTGATCCACGAGCGCATCCATGCCACCGGCAAGGTGCCGCATCTGATCATGCAGTCGATGCGTTCCCACGATCAGTACAACACCACCATCTACGGCCTCGATGACCGCTACCGTGGGGTCAAGGGTCAGCGCGACGTGCTGTTCGTCAATGAGGCGGACATCATCCGCCTGGGCTTCAAGCCCGGCCAGAAAGCCGACATCGTCTCGCTCTGGGAGGATGGCCGCGAACGCCGGGTCAAGGGCTTCACCCTGCTGGCATTCGATATTCCCGCCGGGCAGGCCGCCGCCTACTACCCGGAAGTGAACCCGCTGGTGCCGCTGGAAAGCATCGGCGACGGCAGCCACACCCCGACCTCCAAGTTCGTCGCCATTGTCCTGGAGCAGGCCAGCGAAACCGGTCTGATCATGGCAAAAGCAAGCTGATCCGCGAATGGCGGGGCGCTGCAATGGCGCCCTGCCAAATAGCAGAAGCAACGGGCTGCGGACATCCAGGAAAATTCAGGCAAGTAAAAGAGCTCTTTCTGCATCCACCTTTTGAACCTGTTGGTGAATGATCAGCCACAAAGCCCATGCCTCAGCGCCGCCAACCTGCGCAGGTACACAGGGTGGAGGTGATCTGTGCTGATGCAATCGGTCGAGTCTCTTTTTGATGAACTTCGTCTACTCGATGAGCACCCGCGCATCGAGGCGAAACGTGCCGGACAAGTTGGTAGCTCAATCATGCAGACCCTCTGTGCCTTCGCCAATGAACCAGGGTTGGGTGGCGGGTATCTACTGCTGGGCGTGTGCGAGCCGGACGAGTTGCACGATAAGTTCTGGCTCGATGGCGTAACAGACATCGACAAGCTGCTGAATGACATTCAGGTCAATTGCCGTGAACAATTCGAAGCTCCCATTCCGGTGCAATGCGAAGCCGTAGTGCTGGAAGGCAAACGGATCATCGCCGTTTATGTGCCCGAGCTGGACGCAGCGGCAAAGCCTTGTGTGTTCAAGGGCAAATTCGACAGCAAAAACAAACGTAAGACTGGCGTCTGGCGGCGCGGTCTCAATGGTGATTACGAATGTTCCCAGCAAGAGCTTGAGCCTCTGTTACTGGCTAAGTCAGGACTGAGTTTCGAGCAGGTCGTTCTCCCGGATGCCGAGTGGGAGGACCTGGATTCTGGCACCATTTCTCTGTATCGCCAGCTACGCGCAAGGGTGCGTCCGCAGGCAGAGGAGTTGCTGGCTAACGACGAGGAAATGCTGCGCGCACTCAATCTCGTCAAGGAAACCAACGGGCGCCTACGCCCTAACGTTGCAGGACTTCTATTGCTAGGCAAGTCTCTGGCTCTTCGTCGTCTATTGCCAGCCGTGCGCGTGGATTATGTGCGAATCCAGGGTGTGCAATGGGTGCAAGATCCGACACAACGTTTTGCGACCACCCTGGATTTCCGCGAACCATTGATTCGACTGATAGCACGACTGGAGGCCACGATTCTTGATGACATACCCCGGCACTTTCGTTTGCGTGAGGGAGAAACACAACGTTCCGATCAACCGCTGTTGCCTCAGAAAGTGATTCGCGAGGCGGTTGTGAATGCGCTCATGCACAGGGACTATCAGATCAACCAACCAACACTCGTGGTGCGTTACAGCAACCGACTGGAAATCCGCAACGCGGGCTACTCACTCAAACCCACGACGATGCTCGGAGAAATGGGCTCGCTATTGCGCAATCCGGTCATTGCCAGTGTGCTCTATGACTTGGATTTCGCCGAAACCAAAGGCACCGGTATCCGCACCATGCGCCGCTTGCTTCAGGAGTTGGGATTGACAGCCCCGGTGTTCAGCAGCCATCAACTGGAAAACCAGTTCACCGCTCACTACCTGCTCCACCAATTGCTGGGTGAGGAACAGTTACGCTGGCTTCAGCAATTCAACCACCTGCACCTGACTGATGATGAGGCCAAGGCCCTGATTTTAGCGTCGGAAACCGGCGCGGTTGATAATGCGGCCCTGCGTGATATCAGTGGACTCGACACGCTGGCGGCCAGCCAAGTGTTGCGCAGGCTGCATCATGATCGCGGCCTGCTGGTAAAAGGCGGTGGTGGTCCCTCAACCTATTACCAACTCGCCGAATTGCCCGCACCTCCATCTTTCGACGCACGACAAACCACCTCGATAGTCACAACCGACGCCACTAAGGTCCCAAATACGAGTGACTTGGCCCCAAATACGAGTGACCTGATCCCAAATACGAGTGACCTCACCCCGAATACAAGCGAGTTCCCCCCTACACTGCTGGTCGCGATCAAGACGCTCTCATCCAAAGCGCGCAAGGAAAAGCTGTGGCCTTTAATCCTCTGGCTTTGCTCAATCCGGCCACACAGCGCCGAACAGCTGGCCAGGCAATTACACAGGCAGATGGGGCCGCTGAAGACTGGGCATATCAACCCACTGCGCGACAAAGAAGGCTTTCTGGAATACCTACATCCCGAAGTGGTCAATCACCCGCAACAGGCCTATCGAACAACCGAGGCCGGCCGCCTGTGGCTTGCGGAACAAGGAATATCTCCTATCCCCTCGCCTCGACAGTAATAGGCCGATCATGGCCAAGGCGAGCTGATCGACACCCCGCGAGGCGCTCTATAACCAGGGTGTCGGATAGCCGCCTGGGCAATAGCAAAAGGCCATTCGACAAACCGCGAGCCCTTTACTAGAGTCTGCGGACGGTGCTGCGAATGTGATGTCCGGCACCCGCCCAGGGACCCTGCCCGCCCGTCGGGCCCGTCCTCCCAGCACGGATCGCGGAGAGCATTTATGTCTATCACGCCCGGTCATACCACGCACTACCACGGCGATACCCCTTCCTCCCCCAGCAAAGACAAGCGCATCGTCAGCGCCGCGATCCACCCCGCCATCGGCGTGGCGCGGGTCGGCAACAGCGAGGCGGAATATTTTGTCGGCCCCCTGGTGACCTCACCGCGACCCGAGCCCCTGGGCTTCTACCGCGATGCCCAGGGCGCGCTGAAGCGCCAGGCCGCCGAGTTCCGGCTGTATGGCTACAACCTGGCCGGAGAAGTGGTCGCCGAGCTGACCGTGGAAAACGCCGATATCGTCTGGTCGGCCCATGTCGCCAACAGCAAGGCGCAGTGGTACCAGTGGCAACTGGCGATGGACATCCCCGAAGCCGCCACCGTGGTGCTGCCCCTGCGCAACGCGAAGATCACCGACCCCAAGGCCCGCGCGGCCCTGACCATCGACGGCGGCCTGCAAAGCATCAGCGGGCCGAACCAGAGCGGCGTCGAATTCAACGGGCAGTACGAAGACACCCCGGTCAACCTCGGCGAACTGCGCACCGATGCCCAGGGTCGGCTGCTGTTCCTCGGCGGGCGCGGTGTCTCGGCCTCGCCCGCCGGCACGCCGATCTTCAATCCCGCCGACGGCAACAGCTTCATCAACGCCGACGGCTGGTTCGACGACACCTCCGATGGCCCGATCAGCGCCCAGGTCAGCATCGGCGGGCGCTCGATCCCGGTGGAGTCGGCCTGGGTCGTCACCGCGCCACCGAACTACGCGCCGCAGGTCAAGGCCGTGCGCACCCTGTATGACCTGACCTACGACCTGTTTATCCAGGCCGGCTGGCTGACGCCGAACACCTCGGTGTCGTTTCGCCATGACGTCTATCCGATCCTGCAACGCCTGTCGGGCCTGCAATGGGTCAACCAGGGCTTTGCCACCCAGTTCGGCCACCACGGCCGCTACAACTTCGAAGACCCGGCCTTTATCGCCCAGCTGGCGAGCAAACCGGCACCGGGTAACTATGACCTGTTCGCCGAAACCCGCCGGCAGATCTTCAACAGTTTCCGCCAGCCCGAACCGACCGATGGCAACGTGCTGCCCTGGCCATGGATCTATGGCGACTTCATGAGCTCGGTGCCCAACCAGAGCCCACGGCAGAATTCGGCGATTACCCAGACCCAGTACCTGGTCCTCTCCAGCTGGGCCGCCGGGACCTTCGAAGCCGACTGGACCCGCGAGCCGCCGCCGGGTCACCTCGACTCGGTGCCCCTGGCCGAACAGCCGGCGATGCTCGACCGCGCAGCCCTCGACTTCTGCCTGGCCGATGCCTTCCACCCCGGCTGCGAACTGACCTGGCCGATGCGCCACCTGCCGCTGTACGCCAAGCCCTGGCGCATCCGCCAACGCGCGGCGGGCAGCCCGCAGCCCGACTACGGGGCGACCCTGGACCAGACCCAGGCGCTGGCCGTCGGCGGTCCGCTTTACGGACAAGCCCCCGGCGACCTGAACCGCTGGATGGGGCTGCCCTGGCAGGCCGACACCGCATATTGCCGTGGCGGCTACGACCAGGCCTACAACCCGTTCACCTCGACCTTCTGGCCGGCCCGCGTACCCAACCAGGTCCTCAGCGATGTCGATTACGCCCTGGTCATCGATCCCTCGGTGGCACCGGAGCAACGTCGCGACGCCTTTGCCGATCGCAGCAACTGGAACGCACCGCTGGACATCAACTATCCGAAAAAGACCCCGACCGCCGTCCAGATGCAGACCATGGTCGATATCTTCGGCTCCATGGGTTTGCTGGAAGTGCGCCAGGGGATCCCCGGTAACCCGGTGTATCCCGACACGATGATGGTCGCCAGCTATGGGCCGGCCATCACCCAGGCGCAGACCTTTGCCAGCCCGCAATTGGCCGCCGATTTCGCCGCGGCGGGCAGTCCGTCGAGCGCGGGCCCACGTCCGCCCAAAGGCGCCAACTTCAGCAGCCCGGAAGAAGCGTTGCAGGCCCCTCGCGCCGTCAAACCCGGAAGCCGTCCGGTCTAGATGGAGCACTACGACGTCGCCATTATCGGTGGCGGCCCGGCCGGCTCGGCGACCGCGATTACCCTCGCTCGCCTGGGCTGGCGGGTGCTGCTGGCCGACTCGGCGCCCGCCGGGCGCTTTCGGGTGGGCGAAGGTTTTCCGCCTTCGGCGCGCTCGCTGCTCAATGACCTGGGGGTGCTCGAGGGTTTTCTCGATGCCAGGCATCGCACCAGCTACGGCAATGTCTCCGTGTGGGGCTCGGACGAGCCACACGCGGATGACTTCATCTTTCACACCCACGGCCAGGGCTATCAACTGGACCGTGCGGCTTTCGACCAGCAACTGCGTGCGGCGGCACGACAAGCCGGGGTATCGGTGCACGCCTCCACACGACTGAGCCAGAGCGCCGCCGAAGACGGTTTCCAGCTGCAACTGAGCCGCGACGGCCACGAACACCTGGCCCACAGCCGCTGGCTGATCGACGCCGGCGGCCGCCCGGCCGTATTCGCACGCCAGCAGGGCGCGCAACGCCTGACGGATGATCGACTGGTGGCGTTCTATCTGTTGCTGCACAGTTCACAAGGCAGCGACCAGGACGGTCGGACCCTGGTCGAGGCGGTCGAGCACGGTTGGTGGTACAGCGTGCTGCTGCCGTCGGGGGAACGGCTGGTAACCTACCTCAGCGATCTCGACCTGCTGGATCGCCAGCAACTGCTGAGCAGCGAAGGTCTGTGGCAGCAGTTGGCACAGACTCGCCTGCTATGGGGACTGTGCCAAACCCACGGCTACCGCCCCGGCACCTCGGTCCACGGCATGGACGCCAGCAGCGGGCGGCTTTCGCTGTTCCACGGTGAACGCTGGGCGGCAGTCGGGGATGCGGCCTTGTCCTTCGATCCGTTGTCCTCGCAAGGCATCGCCACCGCCCTTTACTGCGGCCAACACTGCGCCCAGGCTGTGCATGCCGCGCTGCAAGGCGACCTGCAGGCATTGCCCGACTATGCCGATCTGCTGACACGGATCTACGCCGCTTACCTGGGCAACCGGCAGCAGTTCTATGGGATGGAAAAACGCTGGAGCGAATCAATTTTCTGGAACCGGCGCTAGGTCCGGAAAAGCTCTTTTAAGCGGCGCAGGACGCGCAAAACAGGCGAGTTCAAGCGACGTGAGACTGACTAAAATCGACTAAGTTCCCCAGCAAAAACAGTAAGTTATGATTTTGTATACAACCCATGTTATTCGTCGGATTTCAATTGTAACTATTCCTACACAAGCCTCAGGATCGCGCCGTCATCCCTTGGAGGCTCCTCTCACATGAAGTTCTCGTCGATTCTCTTGTTGTCCCTGAGCCTGGCCAGTGGCTTCGCCTCAGCCGGTGGTACCGCCGAAGCCGGTATCGGTGGCGCATTGGGCGGGGTACTCGGTTCAGCCGTCGGTCAGTCCCTGGGCGGCAACACCGGCTCGACCATCGGCGCGGCCCTCGGCGGTGCCGGTGGCAGCGCAGTCGGCGCGAATAAACACAGCCGTGGCGAAGCCGCCATCGGCGGTGCCCTGGGCGCAGCCGGTGGCAACGTTGTCGGTCGCAACATGGGCGGTACCAATGGCGCCTTGCTCGGCGCGGCGGCCGGCGGTGGCGCGGGTGGCGCACTGGGCAACTACATGGGCAACTCCAGCGAACGCGAAGGTCGCCATTACCGTGGCGATCGCCGCGACTACCACGGCGAACACCGCGGTCACGGCTACGGCCATCGCAAGCATCGCCGACATTGGGATGACTGATCGCCCGGCCAATGCATAAAGCCCGTCACCCTGCGCCCAATCATGCAGTTTGCATGGGCTTCAGACCCTCTCGAAAAGCCAACCTGTTGATAACACTGATAATTCAGCAATAAAACAGGTTGGCACGCGCTCTGCTCAGTCCTGCATGAAGGCTGCACGTCTTTCATTCATGGAGCAGAACAACAATGATCGAGCACACTCAATACCCATCTGCCATACGCCACGATGCGTCGACTCACTCAGGGGTGTCCTGGGCGGCGATCTTCGCAGGCGCCGCCGCGGCCGCGGCACTGTCCCTGTTGCTACTCATGCTCGGTGCCGGGCTGGGCTTCTCGACGATGTCCCCCTGGGCCGGCGAAGGCCTCGGCGCCAAGGGCCTCGGCGTGTCGGCGATTATCTGGCTGGCCGTGACCCAGATCCTCGCCTCCGGCATGGGCGGCTACCTGGCCGGTCGACTGCGGGTGAAATGGGTCAACCTGCATGACGACGAAGTCTACTTCCGCGATACCGCCCATGGCCTGCTCGCCTGGGCCGTCGCGACCCTGGTGACGGTCACCCTGGTCGCCGGCTCCGTCAGCGGCCTGATGGGCGGCGGGATCAAGGCCGGGGCGGCAACGGCCGGCAGCAACGTCCTGCTGAACACGGTGACGGACAGCGGCGACTACTACATCGACAAGCTGTTTCGTGATGATCGCCCCGTGGCCGTCAGTGAAGACGCCGCCCATGGCGTGGCCACACGCATCCTTGCCCGCAACCTGAGTGTTGGCCCATTGAGCGTCGAAGACCATACCTACCTGGCGCAACTGGTGAGCCAGCGCACCGACCTCTCGCGCACCCAGGCGGAACAGCGGGTCGACCAGGTCTACGGCGAAGCCCGCCAGGACGTCGACGCCGCCACCAACAAGGCCAAGCAGGCGGCCGACAGCGCCGCGAAAGTGGCCGCCTGGTCGACCCTGTGGCTCTTTATCGCCCTGCTGATCGGCGCCTTCTTCGCCAGCCTGGCCGCCACCTTCGGCGGACGCCAGCGCGATGGCGTGCACTTTGTCGAAAGCACCGACTACCCGACCCACGCGACAACGCTGAGTTAATCCAAGGAGAACAAAAATGCGCTCACTACTGCTGTTTTTTCTAGGCGTGCCAATCCCGGTCATCATCCTGATTGCGTTGTTTGTGCACTGACGACACGCGTTAGTAAGGCGGCCACCTAAGCCGCCTGACAACACGCAATCCTGTAGGAGCCGGCTTGCTGGCGATGAGGCCCTTGAGCCTTGCATCGCCCTTTCGGCCACCATCGCCGGCAAGCCGGCTCCTACAAGGTTCGTGGCGAACCAAGACGTTACATTCCATTACATCTTTTCTGTTACCAAACCTTAAGCCTAATTCCTAGAAGCCGCCGGTTAGAGCCTTTGCACCATTCCCTCAGCAGCCAGCGTCGTTGTTGAATGATGGTTCAAATACTTATCCGGGCAGACCGTTTAAAACCCCGGCCGCGTCCCCGAAAACCGGGCCTTTCGTCTGTTCGGATTAAGGGTTATCCCGATATTGATATCAATATGCTACCGATATGATCCGCCGTCCTTGAGCTATGCAATGGAAGCAGGAGATGCGGATCTATTTTGGAGTCTGGCTAGGCATCGGGCTCAGTACCATCGGGTTGTTCTTCAATCAGTCCCTGCTCATCGGCGCTGGCCTGGTCATCGTCGCGGTGGCGTCCATCACCCTGCGTGCCACACAGCTTTCGACAACCGCAGCCCTCCCCGCCCTTACGCCAGTACCCGATACCGACGAAACCGATCTCGACCTGCATAAACTCCTGCCGGTAGTCGCCCCGAGCTGGAGCGCCGGCATCGGCCAGAGCCGCGACCTGTTGCAAGCCAATATCAGCGAGCTGTTCCAGCGCTTTGCCAGCATCGCCACCCGCCTCGAAGGCGGCCTGCATAACTCCGAAAGCATCCTCGGCAGCGGTGGCGTCGGCGAAAGCCTGCGCGACGCCAACCAGCGCCTGCATGAAGTGACGCAATCCTTCGAAGCCAGCAGCCAGCGCCAGCACGATCTGCTGGACACCATCAGCCACCTGGGCGGCTACGCCAGCCAGTTGCAGCACATGGCCAAACGGGTCCAGGAAATCGCCAGCCAGACCAACCTGCTCGCCCTCAACGCCGCCATCGAAGCGGCCCGCGCCGGCGAATACGGCCGGGGCTTTTCGGTGGTCGCCGACGAAGTGCGCAAACTCTCCACCCTGTCCGCCGAAACCGGCCAGGGCATGGACGCCAAGGTTGGCGAAATCAATCTGGCGATCGAGACCACCATCGCCGAAGCCGCGGAGCTGGGCACCAGCGAACAGGCCAACCTGGACTTCCTCAACCGCTCGGTGACCCAGGTCATGACCCGCCTGGGGGACAACCTCGACGAACTGACCGGCGCCTCCCGCGCCCTGCAACAGGATGCCCGCGCGACCCAGGCCGACATCCAGGCAATCATGGTCAACCTGCAGTTCCAGGACCGCACCGACCAGATGCTCGATCACGTGCAGATCGATCTCGCGAACCTGATCGACGCGATTGCCCGCCAGGACAGCAGCCTCAAGGATCCGGCGGCCTGGCTCGAACGCCAGCGCCAACGCTTCACCACCGATGAAGAACGCCAAGGCCAGACGCACATGAGCGCCGCCAGCGAAGTGACCTTTTTCTAGTTTTCCCGCTTTCCCCTTTGCAAGAGTGATGAACATGGCCAAGACCATCCTGATCGTCGACGACTCCCTGTCCATGCGCCAACTGGTGAAGATGAGCCTGACCGCTGCCGGTCACCAGGTCATCGAGGCCTGCGACGGCCGCGATGCCTTGACCAAGCTCAACGGCCAGAAAATCAACCTGATCATCAGCGACGTGAACATGCCCAACCTCGATGGCATCGGCCTGGTGAAAGAGGTCAAGGCGCGCAACGAATACCGCTTCACGCCGATCATCATGCTCACCACCGAAAGCGAGCAATCGAAGAAAGCCGAAGGCCAGGCCGCCGGTGCCAGGGCCTGGATCGTCAAACCGTTCCAGCCCCAGCAATTGCTGGCGGCCGTGGAAAAATTGCTGGGATGACCACGCCATGTTTTCACTGACCCCCGCCAGGGATGACACCCCCGCACAACTGCACCTGAAGGGCGACCTGACCCTGTACGAGGTCAGCATGGCTCGCGACCAGTTGCTCGGCCTGCTGCCGCTGCCGGCGGGGCCCTGGCAACTGGACCTGGGTGGCCTGAACGAACTCGACAGCGCCGGCGCGCAATTGCTCCTGGCGATCCAGCGGGCGCTGTCGTCCATCGACCAACCGACCACCGTGTCGCGGGTCTCGCCGCCGGTGCATGAACTGCTGACCCTGCTGAACCTGGAATCGCTGTACCCCGCCGCCCCGAACGAGGATTGACCGATGCTCAGTGGCGAACAATGGAACCAACTCCTGCTGGGCTTTCTCAGTGAAGGCCGCGACCTGCTCAAGGAGGCCGAGGACAGCCTGCTGCGCCTGGAAGCCAGCCCCGCCGACCAGGACGCGGTCAACCAGTTGTTCCGCGCCGTGCATACCCTCAAGGGCTCCGCCGGGATCTTCTCGCTGACGCCGCTGGTCAACCTCACCCACCATCTGGAAAGCCTGCTGATGTCGGTGCGCGACGGTCAGCGCCTGCTCACCCCGGCGCTGACCTCATTGATGCTCAACTGCATGGACGAACTGAGCGCGATGATCGAACGGGTCGACCCCGACAGCGGCCTGCTGGACGCCGACGAAGCCCGCCAGGGGCCCTTGCTCGCCGCGCTGTTCGAAGCCCAGGGCCATGTCGCTGAACAGGCGCCGGAACCTGAGACCGCTACCGCGCCAGCCGCCAAGGCAACGCTCATCAATTGGCAGGTCTCGATTCGTTTTTCCGAAGAGCTGTTTCGCAACGGCTTCGACCCGGCGGCGTTCCTGCGCTACCTCAAGCGCCTGGGCGACATCAGCCAGTTGCAGACCGTCAGCAAGGCCCTGCCGGCACTGGCACAGCTCAACCCGGAAACCTGCCACCTGGGCTTTGAGTTCAACCTGCGCAGCGCCGCCAGCCAGGGCGAGATCGAGGATGTGTTCGAGTTTATCCAGGACTTCTGCACCTTGCGCCTGGTCCCGGAAGATCGTCTGCCGGTACCGGCGGCGGAAGCGCTGCTGGGGGCCCAGGCAATGCTCGAGCCGGCGCCGGAAAGAACCCCGGTCAGCCGCGACCGCCGGCCGCAGGACACCAGCCTGGTCAAGGTTGCCGCGCACAAGCTCGACGAGTTGATCAACCTGGTCGGCGAGTTGGTGATCAGCACCGCCGGGGCCCAGATGCACGCCCGGCGCAACGGCGACAGCGGCTGCCTGGAAAGCATCCAGGCGGTGCACCAGCACGTCGAACAGATCCGCGAAACCGCCTTGAAACTGCGCATGGTGGAAGTCGGCGAAACCTTCAACCGTTTCCACCGGGTGGTCCGCGATGTCAGCCAGGAGCTGGGCAAGCAGATCCAGCTGAGCCTGCGCGGTGGCGAAACCGAACTGGATAAATCGGTGATCGACAAGATCGCCGACCCGCTGACCCACCTGGTGCGCAATGCCATCGACCACGGCATTGAGTCCGCCGCCGAGCGCCTGGCCGTGGGCAAGCCCGCCGGGGGCAACCTGAGCCTCAACGCCTACCACGACTCCGGCATGATCGTGCTGGAAGTACAGGACGACGGCCGTGGCCTGAACACCGCGCGCATTCTCGAAAAAGCCATCGACAAGGGCCTGGTGGATCCGGATGCGCAACTGGCCGATGCGGACATCCACGGGCTGATCTTCGAGGCCGGGTTTTCCACCGCCGAGCAGGTTTCCAACCTCTCCGGACGCGGCGTCGGCATGGATGTGGTGCGTAGTGCCATCGACCAGTTGCGCGGGGTCATCGAGATCGACTCCCTGGCCGGCCAGGGCTGCACCTTCCGTATCCGCCTGCCACTGACCCTGGCGATCATCGACGGTTTCCAGGTCAGTGTCGGCCAGGACAGTTTTGTCATCCCCCTGGACATGGTCACCGAATGCATGGAGGCCAGCCCCGAGCAACTTGGCCAGGGCTACCTCAACCTGCGCGGCAAGCCACTGCCGTGCATCGCACTGGACAGCCATTTCGGCCTGAGCCCGAGCCGCGCGCGCCGGCGCAACATAGTCGTGGTCAGCCAGGGCCGCCAGCAGGCCGGCCTGATCGTCGATCATTTGCTCGGCGAACTGCAGACCGTGATCAAGCCCCTCGGCCAGATGTTCCAGCACCTGCGCGGCATCAGCGGCTCGACCATCCTCGGCTCCGGCCAGGTCGCGCTGATCCTCGATATCGCCAGCCTGTTCCGCCATTTGCAGAGTGCCGCCGAGCCCGCGTCGCCGGCTTCGCTCCACACCCCCTTGTCCAGCCTTTCAGGAGATTGATCATGCAATTCATCAGGAACATGAAGATAGGCATCCGCCTGACCGCGGGGTTCCTGCTGGTGGTGCTACTGACCGCGAGCATCGGCGTGATCGGCATCCGCAACCTGTCCCAGGTCAACAGCCTCTCGGACCGCATGTACGACCTCGACGTCACCGGCATGAGCCTGATGCAGGAAGCCAATATCCAGCTGATCGTCGTCGGCCGCTCGATGCGTCACACCCTGCTCGCCACCAGCCAGGCCGGGCGCGAACAATCCGCTGGCCAGGCGCGCGCCGCCATGGAGCAGACCCGCAAGCTGATCGCCGAGGCGCGTAAATCCTTTATCACCAAGGACGGCCTGGCCCAGCTCGATCAACTGGACGCGCCGCTCAAGGACTACGAGAACCTGGTCCAGCAGGTGCTCGCCACCCACCAGCAGTCCGGGCTGTTGCAGGAAACCAGCGACGTCACCGAATTGCTGCCCAAGGCCGTGGTCAGCGGCGACGTGGTGGACAAACTGATGGGCCAGGTCACCCGCGGCAAACAGGACCGCGCCGCCGAGGCCAACCAGCAGATCAACGATATCGCCACCCGCTCCCAGACCCAGATGATCGCCCTGATCATCGCCGCCACCCTGCTCGGCATTCTGGTCGGCGTGCTGGTGACCCGCAGCATCACCCGTCCGCTCAACGGTGCCGTGGAAGCCGCCAACCGCATGGCCGCCGGCGACCTGGGCCAGGACTTGCCGACCTCCGGCAAGGATGAGACCGGCCAGCTGCTGACCGCCATGCAGAACATGACCTTGCGCCTGCGCAGCATCCTCGGTGACGTGCGCAGCGCCGCCGACTCACTGTCCTCGGCTTCCGAACAGGTCAGCTCGACCTCGCAGTCGTTGAGCCAGGCAGCCAACGAACAGGCCGCCAGCGTCGAACAGACCAGCGCCTCGGTGGAGCAGATGTCCGCCTCCATCGCCCAGAACACCGAAAGCGCGAAGATCACCGACGGCATTGCCGGCAAGGCCGCCAATGACGCCGTGCAGGGTGGCGGCGCGGTGAGCGACACGGTGCTGGCGATGAAACAGATCGCCGACAAGATCAGCATCATCGACGACATCGCCTATCAGACCAACCTGCTGGCCCTCAACGCCGCCATCGAGGCCGCCCGCGCCGGCGACCATGGCAAGGGCTTCGCGGTGGTCGCCGCCGAAGTGCGCAAGCTGGCCGAACGCAGCCAGGTCGCGGCCCAGGAAATCGGTCAGGTGGCCTCCAGCAGCGTGCGCCTGGCCGAACAGGCCGGTCAGTTGCTCAATGAAATCGTGCCGAATATCCAGAAGACCTCGGATCTGGTCCAGGAAATCACCGCCGCCTCCCTGGAACAGAGTGGCGCCGCCGGGCAGATCAATATCGCCATGGGCCAGATGAACCAGATCACCCAGCAGAACGCCTCGGCCTCCGAAGAACTGGCGGCCACAGCCGAAGAAATGAATGCCCAGGCCGGGCAGTTGCAGGAGCTGATCGGCTTCTTCCGTTTCGACGGCGAAGCGGCGCCCGCGTACAAACCACAACCCCGCAGCTTCGACAGCTACACCAGCGGGCCCCAGGACGGCTTCAAAGGCCGCGCGCCGGTGGATGAAGGCCAGTTTGTCAGTTTCACTTGAGGGCCGGATCATGACTGCCAATCTGCGCCACGGGCTCCAGGCCCTGCACGAAGTGCCGCCGGCACCGAGCATCCAGCACCTGTCGTTCCGGGTACGCCAGGCCGCCTATGCGGTGCCGATCGACGGCGTGCGCGAGATCATCGAGTACGGCGACGTCACCGCCGTGCCGATGATGCCGGCGTTTATCCACGGAGTGATCAACCTGCGCGGCAACGTAGTGCCGGTGCTCGACCTGGCGGCGCGCTTCGGCTTCGAGCTGACCGCCGCCGGCAAACGCACCTGCATCGTGATCATCGAGCCGCAGCTCGACGGCAGCGCCCAGCGCATCGGCCTGGTGGTGGATGCGGTGGACGCGGTGCTGGATATCGACCCACATCAGGTGGTCCAGGCGCCGCCATTCGGTTCCGGGATCCGCACCGACTTTATCGCCGGCATGGCTCGCCACGAACAGGGCTTCACCATCATCCTGAATATTCCCCAGGTCCTGTCCCTGGACGATATCCGCCAGCTCAGCCTGGCCGTGGCCCAGGGCAACTGATGTCGAGCCAGCCCATGCTGCCCAGCCTCGGCGACAGCGAATTCCGTAGCCTGCAAAAGCTCATGGCCGAGGCCTCGGGGATCATCCTCGCGCCGAACAAACGGCCGCTGGTGGCCGGGCGCTTGATGAAGCGCCTGCGCCATTACCGGCTCGACAGCTACAGCGACTACCTGCGCCTGCTCGAACAGCAGACACATCTCAAGGAACGGCGGCTGGTGGTGGATCTGCTGACCACCAACGAAACCTACTTCTTCCGTGAGCCGGCGCACTTCGACTACCTCGGCCAGTGGCTCGGTCGTCAGCGCGGCCCGCTGAAGCTCTGGAGCGCGGCCTGCTCGTCCGGCGAAGAACCCTATAGCCTGGCCATGGTCGTCCAGGAGCATCTGCGCGGCGGTGACTGGTCGATCCTCGCCAGCGACCTGAGCCAGAGCATGCTCGAGAAGGCCAGAGACGGCATCTACGACATGGCCCAGGCGAAGAACTTCCCCCAGGGCTGGCTGCATCGCCACTGCCTCAGCGGCATCGGCGAGATGAGCGGACGCTTCCGGGTCCAGGCCGCGCTGCGCGAGCGGGTCAGCCTGCGCGAGATCAATATCGTCCAGCCGCTGCCCGATGGCCTGGGGCGATTCGATGTGATTTTCCTGCGCAATGTCCTGATCTATTTCAACAACGACGAGAAACAGCGCATCGTGCAACGCCTGGTCAGCCAGTTGCGTTCGGGCGGGCTGCTGTTCATCGGTCATGCGGAAAGCATCCACGGCTTCGACGTGCCGGTGCGACTGCTCAATCCCTCGGTCTACGAACGCTTATGAATCCGCCGCTGTTCCTGCGCCCTGGCGACTATTTCTTCGGTCGCCATCAAGGCAGTGTCACCACCCTGCTCGGCAGTTGCGTGTCGATCGTGCTCTGGCATCCCCGCTGGCAACTGCTGGCGGTGTCGCACTATCTGCTGCCCAACGATCCGAGCGCACGCAACGCCCTCGACACCCGCTATGGCGAAGGGGTGTTCCAGCGCATGCTGGCCGACATGCGCCGCCACGGCACCCATCCCCACGAATACCGCAAAAGCATTTTCGGCGGCGGCAGCCTGGTCCGCGCCGACGGCCCGCCGGCGCAGCGGGTCGGGCACAACAACAGCGCCTTCGCCCGGGAACAGTTCAGCCTGCGCAACTGGCCCGTGGACCACTGCGACCTCAACGGCCAGCACTACCGGCGCCTGCGCATCGACGGCACCAGCGGTCGAATCGAGCTCCAGCGCAACAGCGTGCAACCCATGCGCCTGGGGATGCGTCCACGATGATCCGGGTCTTTATCGTCGACGACTCGGCCCTGGTACGCCAGGTCCTTACCCAGTGCCTGGACAGCCACCCGAATATCCAGGTGATCGGCCAGGCCGCCGACCCACTGTATGCCATCGACAAGATGCGCCGCGACTGGCCGGACGTGCTGATCCTCGACATCGAAATGCCGCGCATGGACGGCCTGACCTTCCTGCGCCAGATCATGGCCGAACGACCGACGCCGACCCTGATCTGCTCGACCCTCACCGAGCAAGGTTCGGCGGTCGGTGTCGAAGCCCTGGCCGCCGGCGCGGTCGGGGTGTTCACCAAGGCCCGGCTGGGGCTCAAGCAAAGCCTGGAGCAACTGTCCGGAGAGCTGATCCGCAAGGTCGAGGAAAGCGCCCGGACGCGACCAGTGGCCCTTCGCCACAGCGTGCCTGCCGCAGAATCCGTCGTCACAGCCACGATCAGCTCGCTCAGGACCACCGACCGGGTGGTCGCCCTGGGCTGTTCCACCGGCGGCACCCAGGCCCTGGAATTCATCCTGCGGCAATTGCCACGTGACTGCCCGGGGATTGTCATCGTTCAACACATGCCGGAGAAGTTCACCGCCGATTTTGCCAGGCGCCTGGACAAGCTCTGCCAGATAGAAGTACGCGAGGCCAGGCACCTGGACCGCGTCCACAGCGGGCTGGCGTTGCTGGCACCGGGCGGCCTGCACATGCAGCTCAAACGCAGCGGCGCGCACTATCAGGTCGAGGTACTCGACGGGCCGCCGGTCAACCGGCACAAGCCGTCGGTGGATGTATTGTTTCGTTCAGTGGCCAGACAGGCGGGCGCCAACACCTTGGGCATTATCATGACCGGCATGGGCGACGACGGCGCGCGCGGGCTGTTGGCCATGCGTGAAAACGGCGCCTGTACGGTGGCCCAGGACGAAGCCAGTTGCGTGGTTTTCGGGATGCCGAAAGAGGCCATCCGCCTGGGTGCGGCACAGTGGGTCGAGCCCCTGGCGAAGCTGCCGAAAATGATCCAGCAGTTCGGTGACAGCGCCCGCCACGACTGAACAGAACAAGGTATCCGGCCCTTGAACCCGACATAAACACCGCAGCCCGCCGCGGCGACTGCGCCCTTCCTTTTGCGTCATTGGGCTTGAGCTTATGCTTTGTCGAATACTGCTTGCCGACGACTACCCGCTGTTTCGCGCGGGTATGAAGGCACTGCTGGAAAAACAACAAGAGTACGAAATCGTCGGCGAAGCAGGCGATGGCCAGGCGGCGATCGAGCTGGCCTCACGGCTCAAGCCGGATATCGTGTTGTTGGACATGTCCATGGAGCGGATGAACAGCGTGGCGGCGCTCAAGGAGCTGTCGTTGCGCGCGCCGCGCAGCAAGGTGCTGATGCTGTCGATGCACACCGACAGCCACTTCGTGATGAAGTGCCTGCAACTCGGCGCCCACGGCTACCTGCTGAAAAACGCCACGGTGCTGGAACTGGAGCTGGCGCTCAAGGCCTTGCGCCACGGCGGCCAGTACCTGTCCTCGGCGGTGGTGCCACTGGTGGTCGACCAGGCGGTGCGCCAGACCCACAGCCAGCCGATCAAGGCCAGCCAGGTCGCGCTGACGGCGCGGCAACTGGAAATCCTCAGGCTGATCGCCCGGGGCGAGACCACCCGCTCCATCGCGGTGGGGCTTGGCCTGAGCGTCAAGACCGTGGAGGCGCACCGCTCGCAGATCATGCACCGGCTGCGGATTCACGATATTGCCGGACTGGTGCTGTTCGCGGTGCGTGAAGGGATCATTCAGCTCAACGACTGAAGGGCCTCGCGCAAGACAGCAGGGATGCTCACCGGCTGGTTCGAGGCGCGATCGACGAACACATGGACAAAGCGCCCGGCCGCGCAGGCATCGTCTTCACCGGCCTTGAACACCGCCAGTTCGTATTGCACCGAGCTGTTGCCCAGCTTGCCGACCCGCAGGCCGATCTCGATGCGTTCAGGGAAGGCGATCGAGGCGAAATAATCGCAGGCCGAACTGACCACGAAACCGACGACTTCGCCGTCATGGATATCCAGGCCACCCTCTTCGATCAGGTAGGTGTTCACCGCCGTGTCGAAAAAGCTGTAGTAGGTGACGTTGTTCACGTGGCCGTAGACATCGTTGTCGTGCCAGCGCGTGACGATCGGCTGGAAGTGGCGGTAGTCGGCGCGTTGCGGCAGGCGGTCGGTCATGGCGGACTCCTGGGTCATGGCTGCAGGTGCTCGCTGATAAAGCGGAAATAGCGTTCGCGATAGGCCGGGATTTCATTGGCCAGGTGGTGCCGGGCGCCGGGCAGCATCAGCACTTCGGGATGGTCGAACTTGCTGCGCAGCACGTCGAGGTTATGCGTCCAGTCGACGGTCATGTCGGCCTCGCCTTGTACGATCAGGGGTCGGCGCGGGCTTTTCACCGCGGATTCGATACCGGGGATCCAGCGGGCCAGGGCACCGACCCAGGCGGTCGGCAGGCGCTGCGGCTGCAAGGGGTCGGCCTGGAGGAACGGCATGAACGCCGGGTCATTGGTGTTCTCGCTGAAACGCCGGGCGATGCCTTTGACGAAAGGCTTGAGCAGGTAATAACTGAACTTCGACCAGCCCCAGGCCCGTGGCCGCACCAGCGGCGAAAGCAGGACCGTCTGGCCCTGGGCCGGGCTGTCGCTGCCGTGTTTGAGCAGGTGGTCGATGATAATCGCGCCGCCGGTGCTCTGGCCGAACAGGTGCCAGGGTTGCGGCAGGCCGAGGATGCGGGCCTCGTTGAACAGGCCTTGCAACGCCTGCTGGTACTGACCGAAGTCATCGATGCTGGCCCGCTCGCCGCTGGACAGGCCGTGCCCCGGCAGGTCGCAGGCAATCACCGCGAAGCCCTGGTCCAGCGCCCAGTCCACGACATGGCGGAACAGGCCCATATGATCGTAGAAGCCGTGGAACAGGAATAGCGTGGCCAGCGGATCGGGTGGCAGCCAGAGCTGGCTCGCCAGCTCGAAAGTGCCGCTGCTGAAGCGGCCCAGGCGACGCACGACAGGCGACTTGCGCTGGGGCAAGTCGAGGCCATAGAAACGCTGGTAGGCTCGTGCCTCCTCCGACAACGGCTGCGCCGCGGCCAAGGGTCGCAGGCTGGAACGCAGGGAATCGGCGGCAAAGGTGGCGGACATAGGCTTTCCAGGTAAAGGCACGGCAACGCCAAGGGCGTTTTACAGACCTGCGATATTCATCTGTCAGGGCAGGCATGGCAAGCTACGCGACCTTCGAGGACACAATCGTCATGCCCCAGATGCGTCACAAGACATTACTCGCCGGGTTGCTCGCCTTGATCTGCGCGATGGGGCTGTGGTTCGCCTATGACTGGTTCCAGGGTCGTTATATCCGCGCCTTCAGCGAACAGACGGCACTGTTCGCCGGCGACAGCCTGAGCCTGCCGACTGAGCTGGCCGGGCCGGGGCCGATCCGCCTGGTGCACTTCTGGGACCCGGCCTGCCCGTGCAATGTCGGCAACCAACAGCACCTGGGGGAGCTGATCGAGCGGTTCGCGCCGCTGGGCGTTGAGTTCTACTCGGTACGGAAGCCTGGGACCCACGGTCAGTTGCCGGCCACCTTGAGTGCGATCAAGGCGCTGCCCGGCTTGCCGGGGGCCGAGCACCTGACGGTCAGCCCGGCGGTGGCGATCTGGGACCGCGACGGCAAGCTGGCTTACTTTGGCCCCTACAGCCAGGGCGCCACTTGTAATTCCAGCAACAGCTTTATCGAGCCGATCCTCCAGGCGCTGAGCGAAGGACGCGCGGTGAATGCCACCCACAACATGGCGGTGGGCTGCTATTGCCCGTGGCTGTCGTCCCCGTAGGGCGAACCGGACTTTTTACAGTAATCGCCCATTCGGCCGATGCATCCCCATACTCTCCTGTGCTAAACCTTCCCGGCCCAGTCCCGGTAGCCACAAGGATTCATGCATGAAACGCAGCCTGACCGTTCTCGCCGTCCTGATCGCCGCCATTGCCGGGGGTGGCCTGTGGTACGTCCAGAGCAAGCAGCCGATGCGTCAGGGCCAGGTCACGCTGCAGAACCTGCAAGGGCCGGTCACGGTGCGCTACGACGACCGTGGCGTGCCGCATATCCGTGCCGAAAACGACGCCGATCTCTATCGCGCCCTGGGTTACGTGCAAGCCCAGGACCGGCTGTTCCAGATGGAAATCATGCGCCGCCTGGCCCGCGGCGAACTGGCCGAGGTGCTCGGGCCCAAGCTGGTGGACACCGACAAGCTGTTCCGAGGCCTGCGCATCCGCGAACGGGCCGACCAGTACGTCGCCCAGCTCGACAAGCAGTCCCCCAGCTGGAAGGCCCTGCAAGCCTATCTGGACGGCATCAACCAGTATCAGGCGAGCCACGCCAGACCCGTGGAGTTCGACCTGCTGGGCATCGACAAGCGGCCGTTCACCGCCGAAGACACCATCAGCATCGCCGGCTACCTGGCCTACAGCTTCGCCGCCGCCTTTCGCACCGAGCCGCTGCTGACCTACGTGCGCGACAAACTCGGCGCCGATTACCTGAAGGTCTTCGACCTGCAATGGCGCCCCCAGGGCGCATTCGGCACCCCGGCGCCCTTGGCGGATGCCGACTGGAAGAGCCTCGGCGCCCTCGCCCAACTGAGCGACCAGGCCCTGGAACACGCCGGCCTGCCGCAGTTCGAAGGCAGTAATGCCTGGGTGGTGTCCGGCAGCCGGACCAAGAGCGGCAAACCGCTGCTGGCGGGCGACCCGCATATCCACTTTTCGACGCCCTCGGTCTGGTACGAGGCGCACCTCTCGGCGCCGAACTTCGAACTGTACGGCTATCACCAGGCGCTGGTGCCCTTCGCCTTCCTGGGCAATAACCAGGCGTTCGGCTGGAGCCTGACCATGTTCCAGAACGACGACCTCGATCTGGTCGCCGAGAAGGTCAACCCGGACAACCCCAACCAGGTCTGGTACCACGGCCAATGGGTCGAGATGACCAGCACCCAGCAGCAGATCGCCGTCAAGGGCGAGGCGCCGGTCACCGTCACCCTGCGTCGCTCGCCCCACGGTCCGATCGTCAATGACGCCCTCGGCGCCAACGGTGGAACCAAGCCGATCGCCATGTGGTGGGCCTTTCTCGAGACCCCGGACCCGATCCTCGACGCCTTCTACGAGCTCAACCGCGCCGACACCCTGGAGAAGGCTCGCACGGCCTCGTCGAAAATCCAGGCCCCGGGCCTCAACGTGGTCTGGGCCAATGCCAAGGGCGATATCGGCTGGTGGGCGGCGGCGCTGCTGCCCAAGCGCCAGGCCGGGGTCAACCCGGGCTTTATCCTCGACGGCAGCACCGGCGATGCCGACAAGGACGGCTTCTACCCGTTCAGCGCCAACCCCCAGGAAGAGAACCCGGCACGCGGCTATATCGTCTCGGCCAACGCCCAGCCGGTGTCACCCACCGGGATGGAGATTCCCGGTTACTACAACCTGCCCGATCGCGGCCAGCAGTTGAGTCGGCAACTGAGCGACAGCAGCGTGCGCTGGAGCCTGGAAAACAGCCAGAAGCTGCAACTGGGCACCACCACCGATTACGGCCCGCGCCTGCTCAAGCCGCTGCTGCCGGTGTTGCGCGAAGTGGTGAAAGACCCGTTGGAACTGAAGCTGGTGGAGCAGTTGGCACAGTGGAAGGGTGACTACCCGATGAGTTCCACCAGCGCCACGCTGTTCAACCAGTTCCTCTATGACCTGACCTATACCGCGATGCACGACAAGCTGGGCGACGACTATTTCAAGGCGCTGCTGAGCACTCGCGTGGTCGACGCCGCCCTGCCACGCCTGGCCGCCGACGAGCACTCGCCGTGGTGGGGCAAGGGCCGCGCCGAGACGGTGAAAACCGCCTGGCAAGCGAGCATCGCCCACCTCAAGGGGCTCTATGGCGACGACCCGGCCAGTTGGGTCTGGGGCAAGGCCCATACCCTGACCCACGAGCATCCGCTGGGCCGGCAGAAGCCGCTGGACCGGTTGTTCAATGTCGGGCCGTTCGATGCGCCGGGCAGCCATGAAGTACCGAACAACCTGTCGGCGAAGATCGGCCCGGCGCCCTGGGCGGTGAGCAACGGGCCTTCGACCCGCCGTCTTATCGACTTCGCCGATCCGGAGCACAGCCTGACCATCAACCCGGTGGGACAAAGCGGCGTGTTGTTCGACAAGTATTACGACGACCAGGCCGAGACCTATATCGAAGGCGGCTATGAGCAGGTGCGCCTGGATGAGGTGGAGGTGTCGGCCAATACCCGCAGTGTCCTGAAGCTGTTGCCGGGGAAGTGATCGATCAACGTGCAGCCCGGCGGAGGCGCCCTGGCGCCTCGCCATAGATTTCCTTGAATTTCTTGCTGAACGCCGCCTGGGATTGGTACCCGACCTGGACGGCGATATCGCTCAAGCCCAGGTGCGAATGGCTCAGCAAGCTGTACGCCAGCTCCATCCGCACCTGCGTCAGCAACACCCAGGGCGACGCTCCGGCCACTGCGGCGAACACGCGCATAAAGGTCGCCCGCGACATATTCGCCAACGCCGCCAGGGCCTCGATGGTCCACTCATGGGCCGGCTCCTCGAGCATCGCCTGCCAGGCCCGGCTCAGGCGCTTGTCGGCCAGTAACGCCAGGGTCCCGCTGGCGGGCGTCTGCTGTTGCAGATAGGCCCGCAGGATCAAGGTGAACAACGCCGACGACAGCGCATCCACCAGAAACCGCGCCCCGACCTGGTCACCGTCAGCCTCCACCCGTAGCAAGCTCACCAGCGCCGCCAATTGGCCGTTGGCTTGCAGCTCGCGACCGGAAATCAGCAAATACCCGGGCAACGCGGCGAACAGCATCGACTCGCGCTGGTAGTGGAAGCGGCCACAGAGAAGGTCCAGGCCCGCCGTTTCAACGCCGAACCGGTGCACCGGCAACAGACCGCCATGACTGATCCGCGCCGCCGTCGGCGCCACCCGTTGCCCCGGGCTGCGCAACAGATGACCGCCGCCACCGGGCAGCACCAGGATATCGCCGGCGTGCAGGCGCAAGGAGCGACCGTCCGGCAACTCGGCCAGGCAATCGCCGGACAGCACCAGATGATAAGGCGCGACCCCGACGCTTTCCTGCCCGTGATCCATGGCCCAGTCGCCCTGCAACTGGCAACGCAGGTCGAGACAGCCGCGGACGCCGGCAAGGGTGATGAGTTTATCGATCGAATTCATTTGCGCGTTTCGGACAAAACCTTGAGTGAATCGAACAAGAGTGATGACACCGGACAAAGGAGACTGAGCTCGTTGCCAAGCCACTCTACGCTTACCCTTTCAGGAGTTACTACTATGTTTCTCAATTGGTCCGAACTGCTGCCAACCATCAAGAATGCCTTTGGTGCCCTGGGCAAATCCAATCCGAAGATGGTCCAGGCCTATATGAAATTGGGCGAGGCCGCCGCGGAAAACAATGTGCTGGATGCCAAGACCCGCGAGCTGATTTCCATCGCCGTGGCGATTTCCACCCGTTGCGACGGTTGCATCGGCGCCCATACCGATGCGGCGATCAAGGCCGGGGCGACTCGCGAAGAAGTGGCTGCGGCCCTGGCTACCGCGATTTCGTTGAATGCCGGTGCGGCGTACATCTACTCGCTGCATGCGCTGGAGGCTTACGACAGCCTGAAGTCCTGAGGCTTTCGATTTGCGCAAAGGCGACTGGCCTCTTCGCGGCGGTGCGGCGATCCGACAAGCCCTGCTCCTACAGTGCAGTGTCGTATACAGATTTTGCGTACGACCTGAACTTGTAGGAGCAGGGCTTGCCGGATCGCCGCACCGCCGCGAATGCGTACTCCCAGACAACACCAGCTTCAAAGCAACCCCGCAAAATGCCGCCGAAACTGCTGCGGCGTCACCCCCAACCGTCGCTGGAACACACTGCGCATATGATGCGCATCACGAAAACCGCACTCATACGCCACGGTCTTCAATGGCGCCCCGGCGCTTTCCAGCATCACCCGCGCCGCATCCACCCTGGCCCGTTCG
Source organism: Pseudomonas sp. MWU12-2319 (assembly GCF_023242525.1). Classification (NCBI taxonomy): domain Bacteria; kingdom Pseudomonadati; phylum Pseudomonadota; class Gammaproteobacteria; order Pseudomonadales; family Pseudomonadaceae; genus Pseudomonas; species Pseudomonas sp. MWU12-2319. Next base: position 39,202 of record NZ_JALJES010000024.1, on the reverse strand, counting down.
ACAAACTCCGCCGGGGTCACCTGGGTCTCGCGGGCAAACACCCGGGAAAAATTCCGCACACTCATGTTCGCCGCCCGCGCCAACTCGGCAATACTCAAGTCCCCGGTCAGGTGCGCCAGCACATACTGCTGCACCTGGGCCACCGGCGACGAGGCCTCGGCGTGGGGCGCCAGGTACGGGCTGAACTGTGACTGCCCGCCCGAACGCTGGGTGAACACCACCAGCCGCTTGGCGACCTTCAGCGCCACCTGCGCACCGTGATCCTGTGACAGCAGGTACAACGACAAATCGATCCCCGCCGTCACCCCCGCCGAGGTGAACAGCCGATCGTCCTGCACATACAAACGATCGGCCTCGACCCGCGCGGCCGGGCACAACGCCGCCAATGCCGACGAATCACTCCAGTGGGTGGTCACCGTGCGCCCGTCGAGCAATCCGGCCCGGGCCAGCATGAAGGCGCCGTTGCAGATCGAACCGAAGCGCCCGGCACGGGCGCTGGCCCCGTGCAACCAGGCATGGAAGGCCTCACCGAAATCCAGCCCCGGCAAGCTCGGCCCGCCAGCGCACAGCAACAGGTCATAACGCTCCAGCGCCTCGCTGAAATGCCGATGCGCCTGGATCGCCAGGCCGTTGGAACAGGCCAGCCAACCGCGCTCGACACCGATCACTTCCAGCCGGTACTGGGTCTCGGGGGGCAGAAAGCTGTTGGCTTCGGCAAAGACATCCATGGGCCCGGTAACGTCCAGGGACTGGACGCCGGGGAACACCACAATGGCAAGGGTTCGAGTCATGGGCGGGTCTCGATGCAAGTCAGCGTTACGGTAACGCATGCCTCCGGCCGATGCGACAGCCGCTTCTATCACGCGCACACGCTGGCACGGAACCCGCCCCGAATGGCTGGATTCACCACCTTGTGTCGATTGTTGCCATCTCGCCCCGGCGCCAGACTGAACCCATCGGCGCCAACCGGGCGCTCCCCCAGAGGAAGTCTCGACATGAGCAACACCATTGCCGGCATCAAGATCCCCGACAGCGCCCTGGCCAAGGCCACCACCGAATACATTCGCGACGTGGAAAGCGATCTGCTCTACCACCACTCGCGCCGGGTCTTCCTGTTCGGCGCCCTGAGCGGCGAACGCAAGCAACTGGCCTATGATCCGGAGTTGCTGTACGTCGGCGCGATGTTCCACGACCTCGGCCTGGTGGAAGGCCACCGCAGCGATGACGAACGTTTCGAAGTCGACGGCGCCAATGCGGCCAAGGTATTCATGAAGCCTTACGGGCTGTCGGATGACGATATCGAGCAGGTCTGGCTGTCGATTGCCCTGCATACCACACCGGGGGTGCCGCAACATCTGCGGCCGACGGTGGCATTGGTCACGGCCGGGGTGGAAATGGATGTGCTGGGGATGGACTACGCGGCGTTTCCGAGCGCCCAGCGCGAAGCGGTGGTGCATGCGCATCCACGGGGGGAAGGGTTCAAGGAGTGCATCATCTGCGCGTTCGCCGAGGGGCTGCGCCATCGTCCGTTGACCACTTTCGGCAACGTGAAGACCGATGTGCTGAAGGACAAGGATGCAACGTTCAAGCCGATGAATTTTGTCGAGGTGATTCGGCGTTCGCCTTGGGCTGAATAAACCCCGGGAACATCGTGGCTAGCGCACGGAGTAGTCGGCGGTCGTGAGGGACTCTTCGCGGGCAAGCCCTGCTCCTACAGGTTTGGGTCGTACACAAAATTTGTGAACGACGCCGTACCTGTAGGAGCAGGGCTTGCCCGCGAAGCTTTTTGAGACCTACGCGGTCTCCGCCACCTTCGCCCGACGCACATCCGGCTGTTTCCAGGAGTCCGCCGCGCTTTCATCGATGGCCAACTGGATGGCTTTCTTGCGGCGCTCTTCGGCCTGGCGGCTGAAGTACCAGACCAGGAAGGTCACCAACGACACCGCCAGCAGGATCAGGCTCGCCACCGCGTTGATCTCCGGCTTCACGCCCAGGCGCACCGCCGAGAACACTTCCATCGGCAAGGTGGTCGAACCCGGCCCCGACACGAAGCTGGCCAATACCAGGTCATCCAGGGACAACGCGAAGGACATCATGCCCCCCGCCGCCAGCGATGGCGCGATCATCGGGATGGTGATCAGGAAGAACACCTTCCACGGCTTGGCGCCCAGGTCCATGGCCGCCTCTTCGATGGACAGGTCCAGCTCACGCAGGCGCGCCGACACCACCACCGCCACATAGGCCGCGCAGAACGTCGTGTGGGCGATCCAGATGGTGACGATGCCACGCTCCTGGGGCCAGCCGATCAACTGCGCCATGGCCACGAACAGCAGCAACAGTGACAGGCCGGTGATCACTTCCGGCATCACCAACGGCGCTGTCACCAGGCCGCCGAACAGCGTGCGGCCCTTGAAACGGGTGACGCGGGTCAGGACAAACGCCGCCAGGGTCCCCAGCGCCACTGCGGCCACCGCGGTGTAGCAGGCGATTTCCAGCGAGCGGGCCACCGAGCCCATCAGTTGGGTGTTGTCCAGCAAACCCACGTACCACTTCACCGACCAGCCGCCCCACACCGTCACCAGCTTGGAGGCGTTGAACGAGTAGATCACCAGGATCAGCATCGGCAGGTAGATGAACAGCAGACCCAGCACCAGCATCAGGTTGGAAAAACTGAAGCGCTTCATTCCTTGCCCTCCATTTCTTTGGCCTGACTACGGTTGAACAGAATGATCGGCACAATCAGGATCGCCAGCATCACCACCGCCAGCGCGGACGCCACCGGCCAGTCACGGTTGTTGAAGAACTCTTGCCACAGCACTTTACCGATCATCAGGGTTTCCGGACCACCGAGCAGCTCGGGGATCACGAACTCGCCCACCACCGGGATAAACACCAGCATGCAGCCGGCAATGATGCCGTTCTTCGACAGCGGCACGGTGATCTTCCAGAAGCTGTTGAAGGTGCTCGAACCCAGGTCCGAGGCGGCTTCCAGCAGGCTCTGGTCGTGCTTCACCAGGTTGGCGTAGAGCGGCAGGATCATGAACGGCAGATACGAATAGACCACCCCGATATACACCGCGAGGTTGGTATTGAGGATCTGCAACGGCTCGCTGATCAGTCCGGTCCACAGCAGGAACCCATTCAACAACCCGTTGTTGCTGAGGATCCCCATCCAGGCGTAGACGCGGATCAGGATCGCGGTCCAGGTCGGCATCATGATCAACAGCACCAGCACGGTCTGCAATTCCTTGCGCGCGCTGGCAATGGCATAGGCCATCGGGTAGCCGATCAACAGGCACAGCAGCGTGCTGAAGAACGCCATCTTCAGCGAGCCGAGGTAGGCCGCCAGGTACAGGTCGTCGTCCCCCAGCATCGTGTAGTTGCCGAGGTTGAGGATGATCTGCAGCTTCTGTTCAACGAAGGTGTAGATCTGGGTGTATGGCGGAATCGCCACGTCCGCTTCGGCAAAGCTGATCTTCAGGACGATGAAGAACGGCAGCATGAAGAACAGGAACAGCCAGAGGAAAGGAATCCCGATGACCGCATGGCGGCCACTGGGGGTTATTCGCCGCACCAGGGATTTGAGGTTCATGAGCGCAGTACCACGCCGCTGTCGTCTTCCCACCAGACGTAGACTTCATCGCCCCAGGTCGGACGCTGGCCCTGGCGCTCGGCGTTGGCGACAAACGACTGCACCAGCTTGCCGCACGGCAGCTCGACGTAGAACACCGAGTGGCCGCCCAGATAGGCGATGTCGTGGACCTTGCCCCGCGACCAGTTGTATTCGCAGGTCGGCGGCACCGGGGTCACCAACAGTTTTTCCGGGCGAATCGCGTAGGTGACACGCTTGTCCTGGACCGAGGTGGTGACGCCGTGGCCCACGTAGATATCGCGCTCCAGTTCCGGGCTGGCGATCCGCGCGTAACCTTCGGCGTCGTCCACCACTTCACCTTCGAAGATATTGACGTTGCCGATGAACTCGCAGACCAGGCGGCTGGTCGGGGTTTCATAGATATCGATCGGGCTGCCGATCTGGGCGATCCAGCCCAGGTGCATGATGGCGATCCGTTCGGCCATGGTCATGGCCTCTTCCTGGTCGTGGGTCACCATGACGCAGGTCACGCCGACGCGCTCGATGATCTCGACAAGCTCAAGCTGCATTTGCGAGCGCAGCTTCTTGTCCAGAGCACCCATGGGCTCGTCGAGCAACAACAGCTTCGGCCGCTTGGCCAGGGAACGGGCCAGGGCCACGCGCTGGCGCTGACCGCCGGAGAGCTGGTGCGGCTTGCGCTTGGCGTACTGGCTCATCTGCACCAGCTTGAGCATCTCGGCCACCCGGGCGTCGATCTCGGCCTTGGGGATCTTGTCCTGTTGCAGGCCGAAAGCAATGTTCTGCGCCACGGTCATGTGCGGGAACAAGGCGTAGGACTGGAACATCATGTTGATCGGCCGCTCATAGGGCGGCAGGTCGGTGATATCGACACCGTCGAGGTAAATCCGACCTTCGGTCGGGCGCTCGAAGCCGGCAAGCATGCGCAGCAAGGTGGATTTACCCGAACCCGATCCGCCGAGCAGGGCGAAGATCTCGCCCTTCTTGATTTCCAGGGACACATCGTCCACGGCAATCGTCTCATCGAACTTCTTGGTGACCCTGTCGATTTTGACCAGCACCTGTTTAGGTGTCTGGTCGCCCTCGAGGGCTTTCTTATAGGCGCCGGAGGCAACTGCCATTTGTAAAACTCCCAACAAGATTTAGCCGCCGGGCCTGGGTGACCCGGCTTTGGATGGTTCGACCCACGGGCACTATTTGCCCGACTTGACCTTGGTCCAGCTGCGGGTCATCAAACGTTGGATTTTCGGGGGTAGTTCAGAATTGACATACAACTTGTCCAAGACTGCCTGCGGTGGGTAAACCGCTTCATCGGTACGCACGGACTGATCCATCAGAGCGCCAGCCTTTGGGTTCGGGTTGGCATAACCGACATAATCGCTGACCTGGGCAATCGCTTCAGGCTGCAGCAGATAATTGATAAAGGCGTGCGCTTCCTTGACGTTGCCGGCGTCCCTGGGGATCGCCAGCATGTCGAACCAGAGGTTGCCGCCTTCCTTGGGAATCACATAGGCGATGTTCACGCCTTTCTTGGCTTCTTCGGCGCGTTTCTTCGCTTGGAAGATATCGCCGGAGAACCCGGCCGCCACGCAGATCTCGCCATTGGCCAGATCGGAAATGTACTTGGACGAGTTGAAGTAGGTGACGTAAGGACGGACCTTCAGCAGCTTCTCTTCGGCCAGCTTGTAGTCTTTTTCATTGGTGCTGTTGGGGCTCAGGCCCATGTAGTTGAGCACCGCCGGAAGCATTTCATCGGCGGAGTCGAGGAACGCCACGCCGCAGCTGGAGAGTTTCTTCAGGTTCTCCGGCTCGAACAGCACCGCCCAGGAGTCGATCTTGTCGACGCCCAGCGCCGCCTTGACCTTCTCGACGTTGTAGCCGATGCCGTTGGTGCCCCACAGATAAGGCACGGCGTACTGGTTGCCCGGGTCGTTCTTTTCCAGGCGCTTCATCAACGCCGGGTCGAGGTTCGCGTAGTTGGGCAACTGCGCCTTGTCGAGCTTCCGGAACGCGCCCGCCTTGATCTGCTTGCCGAGGAAATGGTTGGACGGCACCACCACGTCATAACCGGTATGGCCGGCCAGCAACTTGCCTTCCAGGGTTTCATTGGAATCGAAGACGTCATAGACCGGCACAATACCGGTGGCTTTCTGGAAGTCCGCCAGGGTGGTCTGCCCGATATAATCCGACCAGTTATAAACATGCACGGTCGGTGCTGCTTGCACACTGACCGCCAAGGTCAGGCACGCGCCCGCCAGCATGGCTTTGCGAAAGAAAGAAATAGACAAGTGGAGGTCCTCTGGAAATCCGCGGGAGCTGCCAAAGGCTGCGCAACTCCCGCAGGTTGTCTCAAATCGGCTTATTTACCCGATTTGATCTTGGTCCAGCTGCGGGTCATTTCGCGCTGGGTCGCCGCCGGCAAGTCGGCGATGGCATACAGCTTGGCCTGCACATCCGCTGGCGGGTAGATGCCCGGGTCGCTGGTGATGCTCTTGTCAACCAGTGCGGTCGCCTTGTCGTTACCGTTAGGGAAACGCACGCTGTCGGTGATCGCCGCCATGACTTCCGGCTTGAGCAGGTAGTTCATGAACTTGTAGGCCGCTTCGGTGTTTTCCGCATCTTTAGGGATAGACACCATGTCGTAGAAGCTGCCAGCCCCTTCTTTAGGAATGCTGTAGGCGACTTTGACCTTGTCACCGGCTTCGGCGGCACGGGACTTGGCCTGCTGGACATCACCCGAGTAACCGATGGCGACACAGATGTTGCCGTTGGCCAGGTCAGAGATGTACTTGGACGAGTGGAAGTAGGAAATCGAAGGACGCAGTTTGAGGAACAGGTCTTCGGCTTTCTTCAGATCTTCCTTCTTCTGGGTGTCGGTCGGCAGACCCAGGTAGTGCAGGGCCACCGGCAGCATTTCGGTCGGCGAATCGAGGAAGCTCACGCCGCAGCTCTTGAGCTTGGCGAGGTTCTCGGGCTTGAGCACCGCGTCCCAGGAATCGATCTTGTCCACGCCCAGCGCGGCCTTGACCTTCTCCGGGTTGTAGCCGATGCCGATCGAACCCCACATGTACGGGAAGGCGTGCTTGTTGCCCGGGTCGCTGACCGAGACAGCCTTGAGCAGCGACTGGTTCAGGTTGCCGTAGTTGGACAGTTTCGACTTGTCCAGTTCCTGGTAGACACCGGCCTTGATCTGCTTGGCCAGGAAGTTGTTGGATGGCACAACAATATCGTAACCGGACTTACCGGCCAGCAACTTGGCTTCCAGGGTTTCGTTACTGTCGAAGACGTCGTAAACCACCTTGATGCCAGACTCTTTTTCAAAGTTGGCAACGGTGTCCGGCGCGATGTAGTCGGACCAGTTGTAAACGTGCAGCACCTTGTCGTCCGCGTGAGCGGCACCGGCCAATGCACCTGCCAGGGACAGGGCGAGGAGAGTCTTGCCGGCTACGTTCTTACCTAATGCCTTCATGCGTCATGCTCCAATTTATTCTTTTTAACCCGCTGTTCGGCGGCCGATTCCCGGGCAACTCGAAACAGTGGGGGTAGTCTGGCAAGATCCAAGGTAGCCTTTCAAGGAAAGACCACCCTTTCTGATTGCTCTGAGCGAAAGCACCTACACCGTACTTCCGGCTCAGAGCCTAGCACTTAGCCCTGCAACGCACTCAGGGTCAGATCCAGGCACTTGCGTGCCTTGGCCACCAACTCGTCGATCTCGGTTTTGCTGATCACCAGTGGCGGCGCAATGATCATGGTGTCGCCAACGGCACGCATGATCAGTCCATTATCGAAGCAGAACTGCCGGCAGATCATGCCGACGCCCTTACCTTCATACCGCGCACGGGTGGCCTTGTCCTTGACCAGTTCGATGGCGCCCAACAGGCCCACACCGCGAACTTCACCCACCAACGGATGATCGTTCAGTTCCCGCAGACGTTTCTGCAAATAGGGTGCCGTTTCACTCTGGACGCGCTCGATAATTTTTTCTTCGCGCAGGATACGGATGTTTTCCAGGGCAACGGCCGCGGCCACCGGATGGCCGGAATAGGTGAAACCGTGGTTGAAATCGCCGCCTTCGTTGAGCACTGCGACCACTTCGTCCCGCACGATCAGGCCACCCATGGGGATATAGCCGGAGGTCAGGCCCTTGGCGATGGTCATCATGTCGGGCTTGAGGCCGTAGAAATCGCTGCCGAACCACTCACCGGTGCGACCGAAACCACAGATCACTTCGTCGGCGACGAAGAGGATGTCGTACTTGGCGAGGATTTCCTTGATGCGCGGCCAGTAGCTGTCCGGCGGCACGATCACACCGCCCGCGCCCTGGATCGGCTCGGCGATAAAGGCGCCGACATTATCCACGCCCAGCTCGAGGATCTTCTCTTCCAGTTGATTCGCGGCCCAGACCCCGAACTCTTCAGGGCTCATGTCGCCGCCTTCGGCGAACCAGTAAGGCTGCGGGATATGGACGATGCCCGGGATCGGCAAGTCGCCCTGCTCGTGCATATAGGTCATGCCGCCCAGGCTCGCACCGGCCACGGTGGAACCGTGATAACCGTTCTTGCGGCTGATGATGACCTTCTTGTTCGGCTGGCCCTTGATCGCCCAGTAGTGGCGGACCATGCGCAGCATGGTGTCGTTGCCTTCGGAGCCGGAACCGGTGAAGAACACGTGGTTCATGCCTTCCGGCGCGATCTCGGAAATGGCCTTGGCCAGTTCCAGCACCGGTGGGTGGGCGGTCTGGAAGAACAGGTTGTAATAAGGCAGCTCGCGCATCTGTTTGCTGGCGGCGTCGGCCAGCTCATCGCGACCGTAGCCGATGGCCACGCACCAGAGGCCGGCCATGCCGTCGAGGATCTGGTGGCCCTCGCTGTCCCAGAGGTAGACGCCCTTGGCGTGGGTGATGATACGCGGGCCTTTCTCTTTCAGCTGCTTGAAGTCGCTGAAAGGGGCCAGGTGGTGATCACTGCTGAGGGCTTGCCACTCACGGGTTTGCGGGTTGTTGCTGGTCATACGGATCTCCTAGTTCCAGTAAGGGCGCGGTCTTTATCTACCGCGCCCGGCGCATCAGACGGCGAAGAGCAGGAATTCCCGCTCCCACGAACTGATGACGCGCTTGAAGTTTTCATGCTCGGCCCGCTTGACCGCGACGTAGCCTGTGATGAATTTCTTGCCCAGGTATTTCTCGATGGTCTTGCTGTTTTCCATCCGCTCCAGGGCGTCTTCGATGGTCAGCGGCAGGCGCAGGTTGCGGCGTTCATAACCACGACCGACCACCGGCGCGCTCGGGTTGAGGCCTTCGACCATACCGATGTAGCCACACAGCAGGCTTGCCGCAATCGCCAGGTAAGGGTTGGCGTCGGCGCCCGGCAGGCGGTTTTCCACACGGCGGTTCTGCGGGCCGGCATCCGGGACCCGCAGGCCGACGGTGCGGTTCTCTTCGCCCCATTCGACGTTCACCGGGGCCGAGGTGTCCGGCAGGAAGCGGCGGAACGAGTTGACGTTCGGCGCGAACAGCGGCAACAGCTCGGGAATCAGCTTCTGCAGGCCGCCGATGTGATGCAGGAACAGCTCGCTCATGCTCCCGTCTTCATTGGAGAAGACGTTCTTGCCGGTGGCGATGTCGATGATGCTCTGGTGCAGGTGCATGGCACTGCCCGGCTCGCCGGTCATGGGTTTGGCCATGAAGGTCGCCGCCACGTCGTGCTTGAGCGCCGCTTCGCGCATGGTGCGCTTGAACACCAGGATCTGGTCCGCCAGGGACAACGCGTCGCCATGCCGGAAGTTGATCTCCATCTGCGCCGTGCCGTCCTCGTGGATCAGCGTATCGAGGTCCAGCTCCTGCAGTTCGCACCAGTCGTAGACGTCTTCGAACAACGGGTCGAATTCGTTGGCCGCTTCAATGGAGAAGGACTGGCGACCGGTTTCCGGGCGGCCGGAACGGCCGACCGGCGGCTGCAACGGATAGTCCGGGTCGTCGCTGCGCTTGGTCAGGTAGAACTCCATTTCCGGCGCCACGATCGGCTGCCAGCCCTTTTCGGCATAGAGTGCCAGGACCTTCTTGAGCACGTTGCGCGGCGACAGCTCGATGGGGTTGCCCTGCTTGTCGTAGGTGTCGTGGATCACCTGGGCGGTGGGCTCAATGGCCCAGGGCACCACATACACCGCATTGCTGTCGGGGCGGCAGATCATGTCGATGTCGGCCGGGTCGAGCAGTTCGTAATAGATGTCGTCATCGACGTAGTCGCCGGTCACCGTCTGCAACAGCACACTCTCAGGCAGACGCATGCCTTTTTCGGCGATGAACTTGTTGGTCGGCGAGATCTTGCCCCGGGTGATGCCGGTGAGGTCGGCAATCATGCATTCGACTTCTGTGATCTTGTGGTCTTTCAACCAATCGGTGAGCTGGTCGAGGTTGTTACTCATAAGTGCCTCTGGGTTGGGGTTCCTGACGTCTATTATCGGTCAGGCGTTCCTGGACGTATCGACTTCGCGCTGTAAAACCCGCTTTCGACAGGCATCGCCGAAAGCCTGGAAGATCGCCAGGTAGACCGGGTTGCTCGTGACCTGCCATTCCGGGTGCCATTGCACCCCTAAAGCAAAAGCCTTGCCTTCGACCACCGAGACCGCCTCGATCAGGCCGTCCGGCGCCGTGGCTTCGACGCGCAACCCCGGTGCCAGGCGGTCCACGCCCTGGCTGTGAATCGAGTTGACCTGGAATGGCGTCGGCAGCCCGAGCCCCGCCAGTACGCCGCCGGGTTGAACCTGCATGGCATGGGCCGGACCGTACTGTACGTCCAGTGGCTGGGACTCGTCTTCACGATGATCCATGAAGGTTCCAACCTCATGAACCTTTTGATGCAGGCTGCCGCCGAAGGCCACGTTCATTTCCTGGAAGCCCCGGCAAATACCGAGCACCGGAATGCCCGCGGCGACGGCGGCACGGATCAACGGGAGGGTGGTGCGGTCGCGTGCAGAATCATGAGCAGTGCCCGGCGCGCTGGCCGGACCGCCGTACAAATGCGGTTCGACGTTGGACGGAGAGCCGGTAAACAGGATTCCATCCAGGCCGTCGAGAATATCGGACGGCTCGAACAGCTCGGCCAGGGCCGGAAGAATCAGCGGCAGCCCTTTGGCTGCGACGGCGACAGCACGGACATACTTGTCGCCACTGATGTGATAAGCATGCAAACCGATCTGTTTGGAGCATGCGGTAACGCCGATCAACGGCAGGCGAGACATGTAGCACCCCGGTATTATTGCTGTTATGGGTTTCAATCGAGCTTAGCCTTGTTCATTTTTTTACACAACACCCCCGTAAAAAATACAACACGGCCCGCTCAAGCCCGCGGTGCCGGAGAGCGTCCGGTGCAAAAAATTGCCCCAAAAGGCCGCAAAAAAGCCCCCTGAGCGCTTTTTCAGGGCAAAAAAGGCCTCGCTTGACTTCGGCATGCCGTTCGGGTTGACTGAAACCAGAAAAGATCAATGATTGATATTTTTAACAACAAAGGTGTTGCATCATGTCGGTACCCCCGCGTGCCGTTCAGCTTAACGAAGCGAACGCGTTCCTTAAGGATCATCCTGAGGTTCTGTACGTAGACCTTCTAATTGCGGATATGAATGGTGTGGTGCGCGGCAAGCGCATCGAACGCACCAGCCTCCACAAGGTTTACGAGAAAGGCATCAACCTGCCTGCCTCTCTATTTGCCCTGGATATCAACGGCTCGACGGTGGAAAGCACCGGCCTGGGTCTGGATATCGGTGATGCTGACCGAATCTGTTATCCGATCCCCGACACCCTGTGCAATGAACCTTGGCAAAAGCGCCCGACCGCGCAGCTGCTGATGACCATGCACGAACTCGAAGGTGAACCTTTCTTCGCCGACCCTCGCGAAGTCCTGCGGCAAGTCGTGAGCAAGTTCGACGAACTCGGCCTGACCATCTGCGCCGCGTTCGAGCTGGAGTTCTACCTGATCGACCAGGAGAACGTGAACGGTCGCCCACAACCGCCCCGCTCGCCGATCTCCGGCAAACGCCCGCACTCGACACAGGTCTACCTGATCGACGACCTCGACGAATACGTCGACTGCCTCCAGGACATCCTGGAAGGTGCGAAAGAGCAAGGCATCCCGGCCGACGCCATCGTCAAGGAAAGTGCCCCGGCGCAGTTCGAAGTGAACCTGCACCACGTGGCCGATCCGATCAAGGCCTGCGACTACGCGGTATTGCTCAAGCGCCTGATCAAGAACATCGCCTACGACCATGAGATGGACACCACCTTCATGGCCAAGCCTTACCCGGGCCAGGCGGGCAACGGACTGCACGTCCATATCTCGATTCTCGACAAGGAAGGCAAGAACATCTTTGCCAGTGAGGATCCCGAGCAGAACGCCGCGCTGCGTCACGCGATCGGCGGTGTGCTCGAGACCCTACCGGCACAGATGGCCTTCCTCTGCCCGAACGTCAACTCCTACCGTCGTTTCGGCGCACAGTTCTACGTGCCGAACTCGCCGTGCTGGGGCCTGGACAACCGGACGGTGGCGATTCGCGTACCGACCGGCTCGTCCGACGCGGTACGTATCGAACACCGCGTCGCCGGTGCCGATGCCAACCCGTATCTGCTGATGGCTTCGGTCCTGGCAGGCGTGCACCACGGCCTGACCAACAAGATCGAGCCGGGCGCTCCGGTGGAAGGCAACAGCTACGAGCAGAACGAGCAGAGCCTGCCGAACAACCTGCGTGATGCCCTGCGTGAGTTGGATGACAGCGAGATCATGGCCAAATATATCGATCCGAAATACATCGATATCTTCGTCGCCTGTAAAGAGAGCGAGCTGGAGGAGTTCGAACACTCCATCTCCGACCTCGAGTACAACTGGTACCTGCATACCGTGTAAGCGCTTGAAGCAATAAAAAGAACGCCGCCGGCCTTGGGCCTGCGGCGTTTTTTTATGCCCGCCTGCCAGCGATGCGGACTCACAGACACCACACCAGCGTCCTCGCGTACAATGCCCGCTGCCCTTGCCGGAGAACCCCATGACCCGCCCCGCCACCGCTCGCAAACCCCGCGCACGCAGCCAGGCCCGGATCGACTCGATCCTCGACGCCGCGCGCACCTTGCTTGCCGCCGAAGGCGTGGCCAGTCTGTCGATCTACAGCGTGGCGGAACGGGCCGAGATCCCGCCGTCCTCGGTCTATCACTTCTTCGCCAGCGTCCCGGCCCTGCTCGAAGCCCTGACCAACGATGTCCACGCGGCGTTCCGCGCCACCCTGCAGGCGCCCATCGACCACCAGGCCCTCACCAGCTGGCGCGACCTGTCACGGCTGGTGGAGCAGCGGATGCTGAATATCTACGAGGAGGATGCCGCGGCGCGTCAGTTGATCCTTGCGCAGCACGGCCTGACCGAAGTGACCCAGGCTGACCGCCAGCACGACATCGAACTCGGCGACCTGATGCACAAGCTGTTTATCCGGCATTTCGAATTGCCGACACTGCCCAAGGAAGTCGATGTGTTCGCCCTGGCGATGGAGCTGGGGGATCGGGTCTATGCGCGCTCGGTGCAGTTGCACGACCAGATCACGCCGCGCATGGCCGAAGAAGGGATGCGGGTGTTCGATGCGTACCTGGGGCTGTATTTGCCGCCGTATCTGCCGAGGCGCGAACACCCGCTCTGAGCCACAGGGTCAGAACGGCGCATCACCGAGAATGGTCGCCCGGTGCATCACCCGGCGGTTCGGCCGGTAATCGTCTACCGCGTAATGCTGGGTCACGCGGTTGTCCCAGAATGCCACGTCATTCTCCTGCCAGCGCCAGCGAATGGTGAACTCCGGACGCGTCGCATGGGCGAACAGCAACTTGAGAATCGCGTCGCTCTCGGCCTCCTCCAGCTCGTTGATCCGGGTGGTGAAACCCTCGTTGACGAACAACGCCTTGCGTCCGCTCACCGGGTGCGTGCGGATTACCGGATGCGACAGCGGCGGGTTCTTCCTGCGGGTCTCCTCCCAGCGCGCCAGGTCCTCGGGCGTATTGCCGAAACGCTCGACAGGAAACGACTTGATGAAGTTGTGCGTCGCCGTCAGCCCGTCCAGCAACTGCCGCAACGGCGCCGACAAGGCTTCAAACGCCGCGATGCCACTGGCCCACAGGGTGTCGCCACCAAACGCTGGCAGCTGCTTGGCGCTGAGCACCGCGCCCAACGCCGGGGTCGGCAGGAAGGTCACGTCGGTGTGCCAGACCGCGTTGTCGCGCACGTCAGTCACCGCCGTGTCGAGGATCAGCACTTCGGGCTGCTCCGGCACGTTCGGGTAGATCGGATGAATATGCAGGTCGCCGAAATACGCCGCAAAGGTCGCCTGCTGCACCGGGTTCAACGGCTGGTTACGGAAGAACAGCACCTGATACTTGAGCAGTGCCTGCTGGATGGCGTCGCGATGTTCGACGGTCAACGGCCGGTTCAAGGTAACGCCGTCGATCTGCGCGCCCAGGGCGGCGCTCAGGGGAGTAATGGTCAGGCTCATGATCGATCTCTTCAAATACGCGCCGGGCTGTCGGCGTGGTCAATACCTTGCGGTCTGTCAGTGAGCCTGGCCGTGCCACGGCACCAGCTTGCGCTGCAGGGCGCGCAGGCCCATCTCCATGGCAAAGGCGATAAAGGCGATCACCAGGATCCCCAGCACCACCACATCGGTCACCAGGAACTGTGCCGCCGACTGCACCATAAAGCCCAGGCCACTGGTGGCGGCGATCAGTTCGGCGGCCACCAGGGTCGACCAACCGACACCGAGGCCGATACGCACACCGGTGAGAATGTCCGGCAAGGCGCTGGGCAGGATCACATGGCGAATCAGCTGGGCACGGGTGGCCCCCAGGGATTGCGCGGCCCGCAGCTTGGCCGGATCGACAGTGCGCACGCCGGTGGCCGTGGAGATGGCGATCGGGGCGAAAATCGCCAGGTAGATCAGCAGCACTTTCGACAGCTCACCGATCCCGCACCAGATCACGATCAGGGGCAGATAGGCCAGCGGTGGAATGGGCCGGTAGAACTCGATCAGCGGGTCGAAAATACCCCGGGCGATGCGGTTGTGGCCGATGGCGATACCCACGGGAATCGCGGTCAGCACCGCAAAGCCGAGGCCCAGGCCGATACGCCCAAGACTCGCGCCCAGGTGCTGCCAGAGGGTCGAGTCCATGTAGCCCTTGGTTGCCAGCAACCAGCCTTTTTCCAGCACCGCTCCAGGTGGCGGTAGAAACAATGGTTCGATAAGGCCCGCAGCGGTCACCGCCCACCAGAGCAGGACCAAGGTCAACAGGGTCAGCACACTGATCCAGCGCGTACTCAGGCTGCGGCGAACCGGTATGACTTTCGGTTTGCCCGCCAGCGTCACCGGCAATTCATAGCTGCTCATACGAACTCCTGCCGCTGGGCGGCGCTGCGTTGGGAGAACACACGAGCCAGCACGTGCTCGCGGGTTTCGATAAAACGCGGGTCGGACTTGATCGCCCGGGCCGATTCACCGGCGCTGTAGCGCTGGCCGAAATCCAGGCTCAGGCGTTCGACGATCTGCCCCGGATTCGGCGCCAGCAGAATCAGGTCAGTGGCGAGAAAAACCGCCTCTTCTATATCGTGGGTAATCAGGAACACCGGCTTGGCGGTGCGGCGCCAGACTTGCAGCAACAGCTCCTGCATCTGTTCGCGGGTAAAGGCATCGAGGGCGCCGAAGGGCTCGTCCATCAGCAACACCCGAGGGTCCGCCGCCAGGGCACGGGCCAGGCCGACACGCTGTTTCTGACCACCGGACAATTGCCAGATCCGACGCTTGTCGAAACCGGCCAGGTCCACCAGGGCGAGCATCTCCCGGGCGCGGCTTTCACGTTGCGGCCGGGGCACACCCGCCAGCTCCAGACCGAAGCCGACATTGGCCAGTACATCCTGCCAGGGCAATAGCGCGTCATCCTGGAACACCACGCCACGCTCGGCACTCGGGCCTTTGACGGGCACGCCGTCGAGGGTGATGCGCCCGGCGCTCGGCTCGACGAAGCCGGCGATCAGGTTCAACAGCGAGGTCTTGCCACTCCCCGAAGGCCCGAGGGCCACCAGCAGTTGCCGGGGGCCGAGGCTGAGGGAGATGTCCGCCAGCACCGGCTCGGCCGCGCCGGGGTACTGTGCGCTGATGCGCTCCAGCTGTAACAAGGCCATGACGGCGGCTCCTCGGCTGAATCAGTTGGTGATGAACTTGGCGCTGACATAAGGGGCGTAGTCCGGCAGCACGGCATCGACCTTGCCCTGCTCTTTCAGGAACGCGGCGGTGTCGGTGATGGCCTGGGCGGTCGGCTTGCCGAGAACGGTGACCTGGTCAGCCGCCAGCGGATAGACGTTGCCTTGCAGCAGCAGGGGAATATCAGACGCCTTGGCGCCAGAGAGCTTCACCAGCTTGTCGACATTGCCCTGGGTCGCCAGCCAGGCTTGCGGGTCCTTGCGGTACTGGGCGTAGGCATCCAGGGTGACCTTGGCGAAGGCCTTGACGATTTCCGGGTGCTTCTCGGCGAAGTCCTTGCGCACGATCCAGGCATCGAAGGTCGGCGCACCGAACTTGGCCAGCTCGCCGGACGTGATCAGCACCTTGCCGTTTTCCTTGGCCACGCCCAGGGCCGGGTCCCAGACGTAGGTGGCGTCGATATCACCGCGTTTCCAGGCGGCAATAATGGCCGGCGGCGCGAGGTTGAGAATCTGTACTTTCGAAGGATCGATATTCCAGTGCTTCAGGGCGGCCAGCAGGCTGTAGTGCCCGGTGGAGACAAAAGGCACGGCGACTTTCTTGCCGATCAGGTCCTGGGGCGATTTGATCCCGGAGCCGTCACGGGCCACCAGGGCTTCGGCACCGCCGATCTGGGTGGCGATCAGGAAGGTTTCCACCGGCACCTTGCGGGTGATGGCCGCCGTCAGCGGGCTGGAACCGAGGTAACCGATCTGCACATCACCCGAAGCGATGGCGGCAATGATATCGGCGCCGTTATCGAACTTGCGCCAGTCGATCTTCGCCTGTGTGGCTTTTTCATAAGCGCCGTCGGCCTGGGCGACTTTCGCCGGATCGACGGTGGTCTGGTAGGCCACGGTCACATCGGCAGCCTGGGCAAACCAACTGGCCCCGGCCAGGGACAAGGCCGCCAGAAGGCGGAGCGGAGCAGGGAGTTTCATGGGACAAGTTCCTCGACAGGCGACCGGGAATCGGCATGTAGAGAGACTAAATGATCTAAGAATCTTAAAATAAATAACTTATTTGCATTAGCTTATGAGTCAAAATATGACATGCGACAGCCGGCGGCCAGCGCTTGCAGCGCCAGCTCGTGTCTGCGGGACGCCGTACCATCAGACGCTCAGCGGAAAATCCGCAAAATAACTAAACCCGACGAATGAAGGCACGTTCCGCGTTTTTTCTTCTATGGTTCTTGGCACAGCAACATGTCAGCGGTCCGGCTTAATCAGCCAAATGCTGTAATAAATTGACGGGAGTGGCAGCGTTTAGCCATGATTGCGTCGCTTTTGTGAACTTTCCTGTCTATGAGAACGGCTCTCAAATACGGATTGCTCGAAAAAAGCTGCTACAAATACTTTTCAGAAATAAGTCTGGAGGCCGACAAAAGCTTCAGACCAGGGTGAATTCCCAGGCGATTTATTCCTGAATCGTATTAAAAAGGACGAAATAGTTCTTTTTGGGTTTATGAAAAGTTTCATTACCCTGCAGGGACCAAATTCACAGCGAGTTAGACCAAAGTCTAGACATGGTTTGTTACGATTGACTTACCAGTCACGATCTGGTGCTAATCGCGCATCTGTGGCTACAAAGGGACGCTAGATCCCCGGCCAGGACACACAAAAATTAGAAATGAGAGGAGCTGTACCATGAAGAAGTCCACCTTGGCCCTAGCAGTGGCCGTAGGCGTTTTGGCGCAACACGCATATGCCGATGGGCAAGCGGATGCCAAAGGTTTTATCGAAGGCGCTACGTCGACCCTGGGTCTGCGTAACTACTACATCAACACCGATAACCGTGACCGTGACGCCGCCAAAGCGGGCCAGAGCCTGAACTCGGAATGGGGCCAAGGCTTCGATCTGCGCTTCAACTCCGGCTACACCCAAGGCACCGTAGGTTTCGGCCTGGATGTAATCGCCCTGACCGCTATCAAACTGGACAGCGGTGGTGGCTCCAACGGCGCAACCCCAACCAGCGCTGGTGGTACGGTATTCCCGACTGAAGCCACTGGTGGCAAGAACGCCAAGGCGGTCAATGATTTCAGCAGCCTGGGCCTGACCGGCAAAGTCCGTGTTTCGCAGACAGAACTGAAGATCGGTACCTTGATGCCGAACAACCCGGTGATCAAGTACAACGACGGTCGCCTGCTGCCACAAACCTTCACCGGCGGCCAGATCACTTCGAACGAGATCAAGGACCTGACCCTGACCCTCGGCCAGGTCGAGAAGGCCAAGGGCCGTAACTCGAGCAACGACGAAGATTTGTCGATCAATGGCGCAAACGGCAGCTCGAACTACTCTCAGGGTACTACAGGCCGGTTCAGCAACAAGTTCCAGTACGCTGGCGCCGACTACAAGGTCACCAAGGACTTGGTCGCTTCGTACTACTTCGGCGAGCTGAAAGATTTCTACTCGCAGAACTTCCTGGGTCTGGTGCACAACTGGGCGATCGGTCCAGGCGTGCTGAAAAGCGACCTGCGTTACTACCGTAGCCGCGACAATGGTGCCAACGGCAATACCAGCGGTTACTTCACCACCGGCTACTACCCTGACAACTCCACCCTGGCCACTCAGGGCAAGGGCAAGGTCGACAACAACCTGTACAGCTACTTGGCCCTGTACTCGGTTGCCGGTCACACCTTCGGTGCTGGCTATCAGTACAGCAACGGCGAAAGCGACTTCCCATGGTTGAACCAGGGTGACGGCTCGTCCAACAGCACCATCACCGATATGCAGATCCAGAAGTTCGCCCACGCCGGCGAGCGTACCTGGCAAGCTCGCTACGCCTATGACTTCGCTCAGGTCGGCGTGCCCGGCCTGACCGCAGGTGTTATCTACCTGCGCGGCAATAACGTAGACACCGCGGCCAAAGAATATACCGCCCAAGCAGCACCCGCCCTGGGCACTGGCCGTTCCGAGTGGGAACGCGACATCACCGTCGCTTACGTGGTACCGGAAGGCACCTTCAAAAACGTCGGTGTGGCCTGGAAAAATGCTATGTGGCGTAACGATATCGTCGGCCAGCGCGAACAAGACGAAAACCGTCTGATCGTCAGCTACACAATCCCGCTGCTGTAAGAAGCGTGATCGTTTAAAGTCGAGATCCACACTCAGCCCGGCGCAATGCCGGGCTGAGTGCTTCACGTACCGCTTAACACTACCTCTCAGCTTCGACTCGAACGCCAACCTTCGACATCACGGCGCCCGGCACCCCACTGAGTTACATCCCCTTAGCCCTCTCACAAGCTGTGGACAAGGTTGCTCCTGCGCCCGTCCGGCGTCCAATGAAGAAGTTTTTAATATTCAATTTCGATCTAGATAAATCGATATTTATTCTTTTTAAATAAACCCTGCAGCAGGCACAGTAGGCTCATCACGCACTCACCAGGAGCAGCACCATGAGCCTAAGACTCGGCGATATCGCCCCCGACTTCGAACAGGATTCCAGCGCCGGCACGATTCGTTTCCACGAGTGGCTCGGCGACAGCTGGGGCGTGCTGTTCTCCCACCCGGCGGACTTCACCCCGGTGTGCACCACCGAACTTGGCTTTACCGCCAAGCTCAAGGACGAATTCGCCCGGCGCGGCGTCAAGGCCATCGCCCTGTCGGTGGACCCGGTGGACTCGCATCACAAGTGGATCGAGGACATCAACGAGACCCAGCACACCGTGGTCAACTTCCCGATCCTGGCCGATGCCGACCGCAAGGTGTCCGATCTCTACGACCTGATCCACCCGAATGCCAACGACACCCTCACCGTACGCTCGCTGTTCGTGATCGATCCGAACAAGAAGGTGCGGCTGACCATCACCTACCCGGCCAGCACCGGGCGCAATTTCCACGAGATCCTGCGGGTGATCGACTCCTTGCAGCTCACCGATAACTACAAGGTGGCCACCCCGGCCAACTGGCAGGACGGTGACGAGGTGGTGATCGTGCCATCGCTCAAGGACGAAGACGAAATCAAGAAACGCTTCCCCAAAGGCTACCGCGCGGTGAAGCCGTACCTGCGCCTGACACCACAGCCCAACCGCTGAAACCGATTTTTACCGACTCACGATGCAGGGGTTTCAGGCCGTTTCGACGGCCTGTTTTTTTGCCTGGAAGAAAGCCATCCGCATATTCATTTAAAGAATAAACAAATGAAAAAATAAGATTTATAGATATATAAATCAGCTGATATGGTCTGTCCATCACGGTGAGATCGCAGCCCGCGAATCGCCGACAAACGCTTAAGGAATTAGCCACATGCTGGTCGTCACACTTGGAGGAAGCCCCAGCCAGCGATCACGCTCCGGGGTACTGCTGGACCAGGCCAGGCGCTGGTTGATCGAACAAGGCGTGGAAGTGGTGAGTTACCAGGTCCGCGACTTCCCGGCCGAAGACCTGCTGCACGCACGCTTCGGCAGCCCGCAGATCATCGACCTGCTGCAACAGATCGACCAGGCCGACGGCCTGGTCATCGCCACGCCGGTGTACAAGGCCTCATTCTCCGGCGCCCTGAAAACCGTGCTCGACCTGCTGCCCGAACGTGCCCTGAGCCACAAGGTGGTGCTGCCCATGGCCACCGGCGGCAGCATCGCCCATATGCTCGCGGTGGATTACGCCCTCAAGCCGGTGCTGTCGGCGCTCAAGGCCCAGGAAATGCTCCACGGCATCTTCGCCGAAGACAACCAGATCGCCTATGGCGAAGGCAGCGCCCAGGCGCAGCTGGCCCCGGCCCTGGAACAACGCCTGAATGAGGCCCTGGAACAGTTCCACTGCGCCCTGGCACGACGTCCCAAGCCCCTGGACCCGACACTGCTCAACGACCGCCTGCTCACGGCTCGCTGGAGCATCTGAGCCGCTTTACCCGACATCGATGTACTGGCCTTACTCGCCCGCCAACGGGCCAGCAGGTGCAGCCAAAACCCTCACCGCAAAAAGGAGAGCGCCATGCGCACTGTCATTTTGCGTCGCGGTCTGGTCGCTCTGTTTGCTGCGGCTGTCACCTTCGGCGCCATTACTCAAGCTCAAGCCGAGACACTTCGGATCGGTTATCAGAAATACGGCACCCTGGTGCTGCTCAAGGCCAAGGGCACCCTGGAAAAACGCCTCGCGGCCCAGGGCGTGCAAGTGCAATGGACCGAGTTCCCCGGCGGCCCGCAACTGCTCGAAGGACTGAACGTCGGTTCCATCGACTTCGGCGTGACCGGCGAAACACCGCCGGTCTTCGCCCAGGCCGCCGGTGCCGACCTGCTCTACGTCGCTTCCGAACCACCGGCGCCCACCAGTGAAGCAATCCTGGTGCCCAAGGACTCGCCGATCAAATCGGTGCAAGAGCTCAAGGGCAAGAAGGTCGTCCTCAACAAAGGCTCCAACGTCCATTACCTGCTGGTCCGCGCCCTCGAAGACGCCGGCCTGAAATACAGCGATATCCAGACCGTATTCCTCGCGCCGGCCGATGCCCGCGCCGCCTTCGAGCGTGGCAGCGTCGACGCCTGGGTCATCTGGGACCCCTACCAGGCCGCCGCCGAGCAACAGCTCAAGGCCCGCACCCTGCGTGACGGTACCGGCCTGGTGGACAACAACCAGTTCTACCTCGCAACCCGCCCCTATGCCGAAAAACATCCCGAGGTGATCAAGGCCCTGGTGGAAGAAGTCCGCGCAGTAGGCGACTGGTCCAAGGCCAATCCCGAGGAAGTCACCACCCAGGTGGCACCGCTGCTCGGCTTGCCCGCCGACATCACCCGGATCTCGGTGAACCGCCAGGGCTATGGCGCGCAGTTCCTCACCCCGGAAGTGATCGCGGCGCAACAGAAAATCGCCGACAGCTTCTACCAGCTCAAATTGATTCCCAAACCGCTGAGCATCAAGGACGTGATCTGGACCCCGCCGGCGGCCGTTGCCAAAGCACTTTGAACCGTATTCCTTAGGAGACCACTCCATGAGCCTCAATATTTTCTGGTTCCTGCCTACCCACGGCGACGGCCATTACCTTGGCACCGCCGAAGGCGCTCGCGCCGTTGACCACGGTTACCTGCAGCAGGTGGCCCAGGCTGCCGACCGTCTCGGTTTCGGTGGCGTGCTGATCCCCACCGGACGTTCCTGCGAGGACTCCTGGCTGGTGGCCGCTTCGTTGATCCCGGTGACCCAGCGCCTGAAATTCCTGGTCGCCCTGCGCCCCGGAATCATCTCCCCGACAGTGGCGGCGCGCCAGGCCGCAACCCTCGACCGGCTGTCCGGCGGGCGGGCGCTGTTCAACCTGGTGACCGGCGGCGACCCGGACGAACTGGCCGGCGACGGCCTGTTCCTCAGCCACGAAGAGCGCTACCAGGCCTCGGTGGAATTCACCCGTATCTGGCGTCGTGTGCTGGAAGGCGAAACCGTCGACTATGACGGCCAGCACATCAGCGTCAAAGGCGCCAAGCTGCTCTATCCGCCGATCCAGCAACCGCGTCCGCCGCTGTACTTCGGCGGCTCGTCGGAAGCCGCCCAGGACCTCGCCGCCGAACAGGTGGAAATGGTCCTGACCTGGGGCGAACCGCCTGCCGCCGTTGCCGAGAAAATCGAGCAGGTGCGGGCCAAGGCCGCCAAGCTCGGGCGCACCGTGCGCTTCGGCATTCGCCTGCATGTGATTGTCCGTGAAACCAATGCCGAAGCCTGGCAAGCGGCGGACAAACTCATCTCCCATCTGGACGACGAGACCATCGCCCGCGCGCAGAAATCCCTGGCGCGTTTCGACTCCGTCGGCCAGCAACGCATGGCCGCCCTGCACGGCGGCAGCCGCGACAACCTGGAAGTCAGCCCCAACCTCTGGGCCGGCGTCGGCCTGGTCCGCGGCGGTGCCGGCACGGCGCTAGTGGGCGACGGCCCGACCGTGGCCGCGCGGGTCAAGGAATACGCCGATCTGGGTATCGACACCTTTATCTTCTCCGGTTACCCCCACCTGGAAGAGTCATACCGAGTCGCCGAACTGCTGTTCCCGCACCTGGATATCGAACGTCCGGAACTGCCGAAAAGCGCCGGTTACGTCAGCCCCTTTGGTGAGATGGTCGCCAACGACATCCTGCCCAAAGCCTTGTCCCAGAGCTGAGGCCGGCCATGACGACCTTGAGCAGACTTACCCACAAACTCGCGCCCTGGGCCCTGCCGGTGCTGTTGCTGGCGGTGTGGCAACTGTCGGTGTCGGCCGGTTGGCTGTCGACCCGGATCCTGCCCGCGCCGAGCGCCGTGGTCGAAGCCGGCATCGCCCTGGTGAAGAGCGGCGATCTCTGGAAACACCTGGCCATCAGTGGCTGGCGCGCCGGTATCGGCTTTGCCATCGGCGGCGGCATCGGCCTGGCCCTAGGCTTTATCACCGGCCTGTCGAAATGGGGTGAACGCCTGCTCGACAGCTCGGTGCAGATGATCCGCAACGTGCCACACCTGGCGCTGATCCCGCTGGTGATCCTGTGGTTCGGCATCGACGAGTCGGCGAAGATTTTCCTGGTGGCCCTGGGCACCCTGTTCCCGATCTACCTCAACACTTATCACGGCATCCGCAACGTCGACCCGGCGCTGGTGGAAATGGCTCGCAGCTACGGCCTGTCCGGTTTCAGCCTGTTTCGCCAGGTGATCCTGCCAGGCGCCCTGCCCTCGATCCTGGTGGGGGTGCGCTTTGCCCTCGGATTCATGTGGCTGACGCTGATCGTCGCGGAAACCATTTCCGCCAGTTCCGGCATCGGCTACCTGGCGATGAATGCCCGGGAGTTCCTGCAGACCGACGTGGTGGTGCTGGCCATCGTTCTCTACGCCGTCCTCGGCAAACTGGCGGACCTCGCGGCCCGCGGCCTGGAGCGGGTCTGGCTGCGCTGGCATCCGGCCTATCAAGTGAGCAAGGGCGGTGTGCAATGACGGCTCAACAACCTCCACGCCTGCTGCGGGGTATTCCGCTGGCGGTGCGCAACCTGCAAAAGACTTTCGGCCAACGCCAGGTGCTGCGGGAGATCGACCTGCATATCCCGGCCGGGCAATTCGTCGCGGTGGTCGGCCGTAGCGGGTGCGGTAAAAGCACCCTGCTGCGCCTGCTGGCCGGTCTCGACCAACCTAGCGGTGGTGAATTGCTGGCCGGTTCCGCCGCGCTGAGCGAGGCCCGCGAAGACACCCGGCTGATGTTCCAGGAAGCGCGTTTGCTGCCCTGGAAAAAGGTGATCGACAACGTCGGCCTGGGTCTCAAGGGCAACTGGCGACCGCAGGCGCTGGAAGCGCTGGAAGCGGTCGGCCTGGCGGACCGCGCCCATGAATGGCCGGCGGCCCTGTCCGGTGGCCAGAAGCAACGCGTGGCCCTGGCCCGCGCCCTGATCCACAAACCGCGCCTGCTGTTGCTGGACGAGCCGCTGGGGGCCCTGGATGCCCTGACCCGGATCGAAATGCAGCAGTTGATCGAACGTCTCTGGCAGCAGCATGGTTTTACCGTGTTGCTGGTGACCCACGACGTCAGTGAAGCCGTGGCCATCGCCGATCGGGTGATCCTGATCGAAGACGGCCAGGTCGGCCTGGACTTGCACGTCGAACTGCCGCGTCCACGGGCGCGTGGCTCCCATCGCCTGGCGGCGCTGGAGACCGAAGTGTTGAACCGGGTGTTGTCGCTGCCGGGCGTACCGCCCGAGCCGGAACCTGTATCGCCCTTGCCCACGCAGTTGCGTTGGGCGCTGTAACCCATGCCTTGCCTACTCAATCCACGACAGGAATCAATGCCATGACCATCAAAGCCATCAACGTTCGCAACCAGTTCAAGGGCACCATCAAGGAAATCGTCACCGGCGACGTGCTCTCGGAAATCGACGTACAGACCGCTTCGGGGATCGTCACCTCGGTGATCACCACCCGTTCGGTGAAAGAGCTGGAACTGCAGATCGGCAGTGAAGTGATCGCGTTTGTGAAATCCACCGAGGTGTCCATCGCCAAGCTGTAAGCGATGGATACCTATAGCCCCGAAGGGCTTGGCCCTTCGGGATTTTCTTTTTTGGCGAGAGGGACAGATGCCGTCCCTTGATCGAAAAAACCGGCGCAGGGCCGGTTTTTTTTTACCCCAACGGCCAGTGAACTGAATCGCTGCGTACGGGGTTGAGTGGTCCGCCAAGGGTGCCACAGACGAGATTGATGTCAACATACCGCGACGGCTGAATACACACTTGCCCGCTCGCCACAAAGAGGGTGTTCCACGCACCGTCCGAGGACTATTCCCTTTCCCTTGAATGAACTTTCCTAGAAAATCCTTTCGGCTTGCGCCTGCGATTCTCGGGACCTAGGCTTGGACCTGTCACTGCAAAACACAGTGATCGGGTTTGGTCACCCGCCCAATGTCAGGCGCACCAGCGCCACTACGGTCTCAGGCGCTTTTTTGTGTCTGTCGCTTTATGGTGGGCTGTGCGCGGGGCACCTTCGGGTGCGCCGGGTGCCTGACATCCCGGTTGGCCAACCTGCGTACCGCCCGCCACCTTTCGTTTGGCCACGAAAGTGATGGGTTCTCAATATGTCAGGAGAATCACCATGTTCAAAGTCACGCCCAACCCGCCTGTTCAATCGCTGGAAAAGAACGATCCGGCTTTCACGGCGGCGGCCGAACGCGCTTTCGCTCACTATGAATTGCCACGTCATCCAGTGCGCAAATCGCCCCTTCCGAACCCCGAAGACACCCTGAACAACCTCGACTCGATCCTGCGTTCAGCGGCCGCGACGGCGTATGAATCCGCCGATCATCTGAGCGGCACACCTCGCCAACTGGCGATGGCCTCGGTGCATCTGATCGAGCTGGCGCAGAGCCAGGTGGATGACTTGCTCGCGCAACAGCACTGAAGCGCCAGTCATGCTCTTTGTGGGGTATTGAAAACACTGCGTAACCTTGTAGGAGCAGGGCTTGCCCGCAAAGCTTTTGGCGGTCTCACCGGCCCCTTCGCTGGCAAGCCATGCTCCTACAGGGAGGTGTTCTGGGCACAGACCGAGGACTATTCCCTTTCCCTTGCGTGAACTTTCCTAGAAAATCCTTTCGGCTTGCGCCTGCGATTCTCGGGACCTAGGCTTGGACCTGTCACTGCAAAAACACAGTGATCGGGTTTGGTAGCCCGAGGTCAATCAAGGCGCATAGCGCCACCAAGTCGATTCTCTGTTGGCGTTTTTTATTGCCCGCGGTTTTCGTCTATGGCGGCTCTGCGCAGGGCACTTTCGAGTGCGCTGGGTTCCTTGATTCCCGGTCTACCAACCTGCGTATAGCCGCCACCCATATCGTTTGGTAGCGATCAGTGTCGGCTCCATCAATCAAGGAGTTGCCATGAAAACAATCGTTCCTGATCCGCCCGTACAGAATGCATCTTTTGTAGATGCCGAGGCCGCCGAACGTGCCTTCGCTCACTATGGATTGCCAGATCAGCCTGTGCGCAAATCGCCCCTCCCGAACACCGAAGACACCCTGAACAATCTCGATTCGATCCTGCGTTCGGCCGCCGCGACGGCGTATGAGTCCGCCGATCATCTGAGCGGCACGCCTCGCCAACTGGCGATGGCCTCGGTGCATCTGATCGAGCTGGCGCAGAGCCAGGTGGATGACTTGCTCGCACAACAACACTGAGGCGCTGTACAGGTCCCTTTCTGGAGGCCTGAGGGCCGCCAAAAGCTTCGCGGGCAAGCCCTGCTCCTACAGTCTTCCGTCGTTCACCGATTTTGTGTAGGGCACAAAACTGTAGGAGCAGGGCTTGCCCGCGAAGAGGCCCCGGAGCCTTGCGCCGCCTATGCAGACGCCATCGCCAGCAAGCCGGCGCCTACAGGGGGCGGTATCTGGCGTCAGACCTTGCGCCAGACGCTCGCCAACCATGGCTGTTGCTCTCGCGGCAGTCCGGTGGGGCGGTAATAGTGTTCCAGCTCGACAAAACCCGCCGCCGTCAGCAACTCCCGCCAGGCCTCCAGGTCGTGGTACGAGCCATAACGCTCGCCATTCCAACCCTCCTGGTTTTCCCCACGCGGATTGGAACTGAACAACACGCCATCGGGTTTCAAGGCACCGTGCAATTGCCCCAGCACTCGCGGCAATTCCTGGCGCGGAATATGGAACAACACGGCATTGGCGAAGATTCCGTCGAAGCGCCCAGACGGCAACTCGAGTTCGAGGAAGTTCTGCTGCAGCACCTCGCAACCACTGTCCTCGCGAGCCATCTGCGCAAAACGTTCGGAGCCGTCGAGACCGACCGCGATATGGCCCATGCGGGTGAAGGTCTTGAGATCACGACCCGGTCCGCAACCGAAATCCAGCACGGTAAACGGCTCCTCACCCTGGATATGCCGCAACAACGCATCGATGTTCTGGCTCACATCGTGATCGCGGGTGCCTTCACGAAAACCTTCGGCCGTGCGGTTGTAGTGGCCGAGCGTGGTGGCGGTGATGGTAACGAGAGCGTCGGGAGCAAGTTTCATGGCAGCGGCATGCAAGACTGAGATGCAGCGACTATACGCTTGGCACCCGAAAAGCAGCGAGCCCAAATCATGGGGAAGCAAGAGGCCGACGCTGCCAAAGCAAGCCGGCCACGCTTATGTTGCCCACTCGCCTGTGCGCTCAATCATCGCGCAAGGCTTTTATCGGCTCCAATCTAGCCGCCGAAACAGCTGGGTAAATGCCAAAGAAAAGGCCGATCAACACTGAACTGCCAATGCCCATCGGCACAGAAACAATAGACAGGGCAAAGGTCCAGCCAGACAAAGATACAAAAATCAGCGTGCCGACCAGACCGAGCACGGCGCCTATCAACGCACCGCTGATAGAAAGACAAACGGCTTCCATCAAGAATAAATTAAGAATGTCTCGACGGCGCGCGCCCAAGGCCATCCGAATGCCAATCTCTCTACGGCGTTCCGTAACATTTGAAAGCATCACGTTCATCACGCCCGCACCGCCCACCAGCAGCGAAATCGCACCCAGCCCTGCCAGCAGATTGGAAAAAGTCCTCGTCTGCTGTTTGATACTGTCCAGCAGTTGCTGAGGTATTTGAATCAGGATATTACGCTCCCCCAGGACACCGACCAGGTACTCCCGCAGCGACTTGGCATGGCGCTCCATATCCGCGGCATCCCGTTCCTTGATAACAATCGCACTGACCTGCGGGCTGGAGGTCAGCCTTTTCATTCCTTCGATCGGAACAAATATCGAATTATTTATTTGTATCGGAATCAGCGGATTATCGAACTGATCCTCAAGCACACCCACCACTTGAAAGATATAACCTTCAATTTGCAACTGACGCCCAATCAACAGTTCGTCGGAAGGCTGGCTGAGCGCGCGCGCCACTTGGCTGCCGACGACGGCATAGGTGGCATGTCGGTCGAAATCCGACAAGACCCTCCCACTGAAGACATTGAACTTCAGCGCCACCGACAAATCACTTGTGCTGCCGACGACAGTGGCACCGGTGGAGCGACCGTTGTAGCGGATGTCTGTCGCATAAATCGCCATGGGGGCGGCGTAGGATATATTCGGTAGCTTCTGGCGAAGCCTGGCGAAATCAAGCGCTTCGGGAGCGATACTTTGTTGCGAAGTGGAACCCGGAAATGAAGCAACCAAGGTATCAATGCCCATGTTCTGGAATGCACTGATCGCTTCAATTTCCGCGTTATGCCCGATGTTGACCAGGGCGATGATAGCGGCACAGCCTACGGCAATCCCAAACAGCGCCAGCAAGGATTTGCGACCGAGTACTCTCAGCCCACGAACGGCTTCGGCAAAGGCGTGTGCCAGCGATGGGCCTCTCTCTTCATCCATTACAGAGAATCTGAATAATAAAGCTCCATGCCAACTGGCTAATTCCTTGATTCCCTGTGAATCCGCACCGACTGCCGCAGATCAATCGGCGCGGAGAATAACTTAATGCTCAGCGTTTGTTGAGCACCTTCGCCAACCGATCCCCACCCAACTGGATCACCGCCACCAGGATCACCAGCAACACGATCACCGTCAGCATCACCTGGCTGTCGAAACGCTGGTAGCCATACCGATAGGCGATATCCCCCAACCCGCCCGCGCCAATGGCGCCGGCCATGGCCGAGGAGTTGATCATAGTCACCAAGGTGATGGTGAAACCGCCGACAATCCCCGGCAACGACTCAGGCAACAGCACATGCCAGACGATATGCCAGCGCCGGCAGCCCATGGCTTGAGCCGCTTCGATCAACCCATGATCGACCTCCCGCAGGCTCACCTCGGCAATCCGCGCAAAGAATGGCGTGGCCGCGATGGTCAGCGGTACCACGGCGGCCCACACCCCATAGGTGGTGCCGACGATCAGCCGGGTAAAGGGAATCAACGCCACCATCAGGATCAGGAACGGGATCGAACGGAACAGGTTCACGAACGCCCCCAGTACCCGGTTCACCATCGGCGCTTCATAGATCCCGCCCTTGTCGCTGGTGACCAGGATCACCGCCAGCGGAATGCCCAGCAGCAAGGCGATCAGCGACGACACGCCAACCATCAGGAAGGTGTCGATCACTCCCTGCCATAATCGATCAAGCCACATAACCCAGCACCTCCACCTGTTGCGCCCAACGCCCGGCCCGTTGACGCAGTTCCTCGGCCCCCAGGGACGAGCCGCTCACCGACAGCAGCAACTGCCCCAGCGCATGCCCCTGGATTCGTTCGACACCGCCCTGTAGCAAGCGCACCCGCCCACCTAGGGCGCTGAACAACGCCGCCAGGTCCGGTTCGTCGGCAGCGCTGCCGGTCAATTGCAGACGCAACACCACCGCCGATGCCGCTGACTCGGGCCGCGCCTGCAAACGCTCTTGCAGCTCCGCCGGCAAGGCGTGTTGCAACGGCGCCAACAAGGTCCGGCTGACCTCATGTTGCGGATCACCGAACACCTGCCAGACCGGCCCCTGTTCCACCACCCGACCATGCTCCAGCACCACCACCCGATCACAGATTTCGCGGATCACCGCCATCTCGTGGGTGATCAGGACAATGGTCAGGCCCAGGCGCTGATTGATCTCGCGCAGCAAGCCAAGGATCGACTGGGTGGTTTCCGGATCCAGCGCCGAGGTGGCCTCGTCACACAGCAGGATCGCCGGGTCATGGACCAGCGCACGGGCAATCCCCACCCGCTGTTTCTGCCCGCCGGACAACTGCGCCGGGTAAGCCTTGTATTTGTCCCGCAGGCCGACCAGATCCAGCAGCTCGCGAACCTTCTGCTCCCGTTGCAGCTTCGGCACCCCGGCCACCTTCAGCGGCAGTTCGACGTTCTGCCAGACCGTCTTGGCCGACATCAGGTTGAAGTGCTGGAAAATCATGCCGATGCGCCGACGCAGTTCCACCAGGCGGTTTTCGTCGAACTCACCGATATCGACCTGGTCGATCAGCACCCGCCCCGCGCTGGGTTGTTCCAGGCGATTGATGGTACGGATCAACGACGACTTGCCGGCGCCGCTGCGGCCGATGATGCCGAACACCTCGCCACGCTGGATCGCCAGGTCGATGCCTTGCAAGGCATGCACCGGGCCCTGGCGGCCTTCGTAGGTCTTGCCCAGGCCAATAAAACGCACATGGGCACGATTGAGTTCGGGGTGCAGTTCGGATTGCTCGGCACTGCGCGGCGTTTCCTCACGCGGGCGCTGGAGGTTGACGACACTCATGTCAGCCTTCCCAACCGGCCTGGTACAGCTTGCCGTGGGCTTTATCCAGGGCGGCGCGGACCACCGGCGAATGCTGGTAGATATCGACGAACTTGATCAGCCGCGGGTCGGTCTTTTCTTTCGGCTGGATCACGAACTGGATCACGTATTCCTTGTGATCGAGACCGTCGAACAGCAGCGCGGAGCCGGCATCGAAGGTCTTCGCCAGGCGGATATAGGCCGGGTAGCCCTGGACCAGATCGGCGTCATCGTAGGCCCGCACCAGTTGCACGGCTTCAACCTGGAGGATCTTGATTTTTTTCGGATTGCCGATGATGTCGTCTTCGGTGGCCTTGTAGCCGACGCCGGGTTTCAGGGTGATCAAGCCGGCCTTGGCCAGCAGTTGCAGGCCACGACCGCTGTTGATCGGGTCGTTGGCGATGGCCACGGTGGCGCCTTGCGGCAGCTCGTCGAAGCTTTTGTATTTCTTCGAGTAGAGGCCGACGTTGTTGATGATCCCCGGGGCAAAGGGCACCAGGTCGAAACCGGCGGCGGCCTTGGCGTTTTCCAGGAAGGGAATGTGCTGGAAGTAGTTCACGTCGATATCGCCGGCCGCGAGGCTGACATTGGGCGCGATCCAGTCGGTGAATTCCACCAGCTCGACTTTCAGGCCCTGTTTGCCGGCTTCTTCGACAGCGGCTTCCAGGGGGATGGCGAAGGCGGCGGTGGTGCCGACCTTGAGTGGGGCGTCGGCGGCGTGAGCGATAGCGCTGAAGAGGCCGAGGGCCAGGGCCAGTGCTTTGACTGGTTGAGAGAGGCGTGTTGTTTTCATGATGGGTTTCCAGTCATAGGTTTGGGGTGTCTGGGCGGGCCTATTCGCGGGCAAGCCCTGCTCCTACAGTTTTGTGGTCGTACACAAGATTCGGGTACGACTCGAAACTGTAGGAGCAGGGCTTGCCCGCGAAGACGGCGGAACAGGCACAGCAACATCAAAGGGTGACTCAGGCTCTCAGGACCGGCGATAACCCGCCCCAGCATGTTGCTGCGGCAAATGCGCCTCACCGTGAAACAGCTTTTCGCGCAATGTCCCACTGTCATAAGCGGTCTTGTACGAGCCGCGCCGCTGCAACTCCGGAATCACCAGCTCGATAAAATCCACATAGCTTTCCGGAGTGACAATGCGGGTCAGGTTGAAACCATCCAGCCCGGTTTCGGCGATCCACGATTCCAGCTCATCAGCCACCTGCCCGGGCGAGCCGACCACAGTGAAATAGCGCCCACCCAACGCGTGCTGCTCAAGCAATTTGCGCCGGGTCCAGTCGTTGTTCTGCAAGTTCCTGGTCGCCGACTGGATCGCGTTGCTCTTCACATACTGGATCGGCTCATCCAGTTCGTACTCGGCAAAATCGATCGCGGTGGACGCGGAAAAATGCGCCACCCCAGCCTCCGCGCTGGCATACCCCAGATACTCGGCATGCTTGGCCCAGGCCGCTTCCTCGGTCTCGCCGACGATCACGTTCAAGCCCATGAACACCTTGATGCCATCGGGATCACGCCCCGCCGCCACCGCACTGGCCCGCACCTTGTCCACCTGGACCTTGGTCGCGGCCTTGTTCTGCCCGCTGATAAACACGCACTCGGCATGTCGCCCGGCGAACTCCAGGCCACGCTCCGAACTGCCGGCCTGGAACAGCACCGGCGTACGCTGCGGTGACGGCTCACAAAGGTGATAGCCCTCCACCTGATAGAACTCGCCGGCGTGTTGCACCTTGTGCACTTTCTCCGGCTGGGCGTAGATCCGCCGGGTCGGATCATTGAGCACCGCGTCGTTTTCCCAGCTGCCTTCCCAGAGTTTGTAGAGCACCTCCAGGTACTCGTCGGCCTGGTCGTAGCGTCGGTCATGCTCGACCTGCTCCTTGAGGCCCATGGCCCGGGCGGCGCTATCGAGATAACCGGTGACGATATTCCAGCCGACCCGCCCACGGCTCAGATGATCGAGCGTCGACATACGTCGGGCGAACAGGTACGGCGCCTCGTAGGTGAGGTTCGCGGTCAGGCCGAAACCCAGGTTTTTCGTCACCGCCGCCATGGCCGAAACCAGCAGCAGCGGATCGTTGACCGGCAACTGGATCGACTCCCGCAGCGGCACCTCCACCGATCCCTGGTAGACGTCGTAGACCCCGACGATATCGGCGATAAACAGACCGTCGAACAAACCACGCTCCAGCAGCTGCGCCAGCTCGGTCCAGTACTCCAACGTCTTGTACTGGGTCGAGTTGTCCCGCGGATGGGTCCACAAACCGTGGTTGATATGCCCGATGCAATTCATGTTGAAGGCGTTGAGCAGGATCTTTTTCTTCGCCATCAGATCGTCCCCCGCAGCGGTGGGTTTTGCGCATTGAGGTAGTAGTTGCCCACCGCGTGGTACTTCCAGCGCACCGGGTCGTGCAGGGTGTGCACCCGCGCATTGCGCCAGTGGCGATCCAGCCCGTGTTCGGCCAGGGTCGCCTGGCTGCCGGCCAGTTCGAACAGGCTGCTGCCGGCCGCCAGGGAGATTTCGGTGCTGATGGCCCGCGCTTCGGCAACGGCAATCGAAGCCGCCGCCACGGTTTCGGCGTTGGTCTCGGCCTGGGCCCGGTCGAGGTATTCACCGGCCCGCTCCAGCAAGGCCTCGGCGGCGTGCAGGCGAATGCTCAGGTGGCCGATGCTCTTGAGGGTCAAGGGATCTTCAGTGGCCTTGTCGCTGCCGGCATCGATCCAGGGCCGCGTGCGGGTGCGGACAAAGTGCAAGGTGTCTTCATAGGCCGCGCGGGCAATACCGGTGTCGATGGCCGCATGGAGAATCTGCGCCAGCGGGCCGACCGGGGTCGGACGTTCGAATGCCGTCTGAAAAGGGATCACATCTTCGGCGGCGACATACACGTCCTCGAACACCACTGAACCGCTGCCCGTGGTGCGCTGGCCAAAGCCGCTCCAGTCATCGATCACGTTCAGGCCGGCGCTGTCACGGGGCACAAAGGCCAGTTGCTGGACACCCTGTTCATCCACCACCGAAGTCGGAATGCGCTGGGCATACAAGGCCCCCGTGGCGTAGAACTTGCGACCGTTGATGCGGTAACCGTCGCCGTCCCGGCGCAGGCTGGTGACACGGTCATGGGCGGTCTTGGTGCCCAGTTCGGCCAGGGCATTGCCACAGCGCCGCCCCGCGAGCACCTCGGCATACAGGCGCTGTTTCTGTGCCTCGCTGCCGTTGACCCGCAGCACTTCCAGGGCATAGAAATGGTTCTGTGGAATCTGTCCCAGAGAGGCATCGGCCTCGGCGATCAGTTGCGTGACCTTGGCCAGGGTCACGTTGGACACGCCGGCACCGCCGTAGGCTTTCGGCACGCTGATGCCCCAGAGGCCGGAGCGGGAAAACACCTCCAGCTCGGCCAGCGGCAGGCGCCGTTCACGGTCGCGCAGGATGCTGTCGCGCTTGAAGTCTTCGGCCAGGTCGCTGGCCACGATCAGGGCTTGCTCGTCGCTGCTGATGACCGCGACGTGTTGGGAAAAAGTCATGTGCTTCTCCAGAGGTCTGGTCGTCAAATCCAGGAATGCCGGGCCGGCAAACTGCCGTTCAGGTGATAGGCGCCCACGGCGTGGTATTTCCAGCGCACCGGGTCGTGCAGGGTGTGCACCCGGGCGTTGCGCCAGTGTCGGTCGAGGTTGAATTCGGCCAGGGTGGCGCGGCTGCCGGCCAGCTCGAACAGTTTCTCGCTGGCCAGCAGGGCGATTTCGGTGGTGAGGACCTTGGCCTCGGCCACCGCAATCGAGGCACGCGCGGCAGAGGCCGCATCCACCGGCTTGGCGCCGACCTGATCGAGCACCTGCCCGGCCTTGCGCAACAGCGCCTCGGCGGCGTGCAGTTCGATTTTCAATTTGCCGATATCGGCAATCACGTAGAGGTCGTCACTGGCGCGCTCGACCTTGGCATCGACCCACGGCCGCGAACGCTCGCGGACAAAGGCGATGCTGTCATCGATGGCCCCACGGGCGATGCCCGCGTCGATGGCGGCCTGGATCAGTTGCGAGTAGGCGCCCTGGATATTCGGCACCTCGCCCTGGCGCCAGTTGTCGACGACGTCTTCCGCTTCCACCCGCACCTGATTCAGCAACACGGTGCCGCTGGCGGTGGTGCGCTGGCCGAAGCCCGACCAGTCGTCGACGATGCGCAGGCCCGGCGTGCCGCGCCGCACGAAGGCCATGACCTGCCGCCCTTCGTCGTTGATCGCCTTGACCGCCACCCAGTGGGCAAACAGGGCGCCGGTGGAATAGAACTTCTGGCCGCTGATGACAAAACCGTCACCGTCGGCGGTGATCCGGGTCTTGAGTTCCAGGGTGTTTTTCGTGCCGCGTTCAGGCCCGGCATTGCCGATGCGCCAGCCTTCCAGCACGCTCAGGAACAGCTGCTTTTTCTGGCGCTCGGTGGCGGTGCCCTGCAGTAACTGGAGAATGCCGAACTGGTTTTGCGGGATCTGCCCGAGCGCCGGGTCGGCGGCGGAAATGATCGCGAAGACCTCGGCCACGGTCACGAATGAAACCTGCGGGCCGCCGTACTCGCGGGGAATGGTGATGCTGCCCAGGCCGCTGCGGGTGAACTGCTCGATCTCGGCCCAGGGCAGCTTGCGCTGACGGTCGCGGCGCGCGGCCTGCAAACGGGCAGCCTCGGCCAGCTCACGGGCGGCCTGCAGGGCTTCGGCGTCGTTGCGCAGCACCCGGGCCGGGAGCAACAACGGGGCAATATCCAGGTCGCTCCGGACCTGTGCTTCATGCAAGTTAGACATCAACGCCACTCCGTGGCGTGCGCAATGCCCTGGCGATCCGCACAAGGGTGATTGTGTTCCTGACCATACCGTCCTCATCTCTCTTTGGAGGCGTCGCGAAAGCGCGACGCCAGCGAAATCAAACAAGTCCGGTGGTCCGGTGCATATACCCTAAGCGCGTATAAAAATTAAATAAACTAACTTTTGGGAATATACATAGAAGGTCAGCTTCTCAGCCTCGGCAGGGTTGGGCGAGTTTGGGGAAAACCGGGCGCGGGGCCCTGATGTAATGCCGGGCGCTGCCCACCCGGAGCCGCCGCGCCGGCGCCCAACGGGAGTTGTTGCCGACCCGGTCGATCACGCAGTAGGTGAGGTCCAGGCCACTGTCTTCACCGGCTTCCTGGATCACCGCCGGCGGCACGAAGACCCTGACCGGCTTGCCGACGTCCTCGCCGGCGAGCTTGGGCAGGTCGAGGCGCACATCGCCCCAGAGCAGGGTGATTTCGTCCTCGGCGGCCATGTTCAGATACGGCGCCAGGGTCAGCGGCACGCCTCGGCGCATCTGGCTGGGGTTGACCCCGTAGCGCTGGATCGGCGCGGGAATGATCAGCGGCGCCAAGCCCTGGTTTTCCTCACCGAAGGGCTGGCCACCCGGACAGGCAAGCTTGACCGGCACCTCGAGCCGACGCGAACAGGCGCCGGCGCTGCCCACCCGCAGCACCCGATAGTGAACCCGCGCCAGCCCGTCCAGGACGAAGCTTTCCGGCACCCGCAAACTCAGCGACTGGCCCACATCATCGGCCGACACCTGCCGCGCCGTCACATAACAATCGTCCCAGAACAACTCGATCAGGTCGCCCTCATCCATGCCGACATAGGGCCGGATGACAATCGACAACTGCGCGGCGGCCAACAGGCCAATACCACGCCCATGGGCCTGGGGGACGACAGGCGGAGCCAGCCGCAGGGTTTCCTGAAAATGAGTCATGCAAAAATCCTTTTTGTAGGGTAACGAAAAGTCCAACGTGCAGGCGCAGGCCTGGGCCGCATAAACAACCGTTGTCCTTGAACCTTAATAGGCGTCCTTACCGTCGAACATTCTGGAAGGCGCACGCGCAGTCCGGCGAACAGTTGGCCGAAAGGTGCATACAGTCCTGATAACGTCGTGCAGGTTGTGAAGTGCAGCTAAGAGTTTTGCCGGGAAGGTGTCAAGCCATTAAGCCGTCAGGGCGGGGATCGCCCGGGAATTCGGACACTTCCTACTTTCGCAGTCGTTCGTGTGAAAGAAGAAGCCGGGGAAAGGCGGTAGTAAACAATTATTGTCGGATAGCCGGGAAAGCAACTTTTCGAAACCGTCGTACTCATTCCCTGAGTACGCCTTATTGAGTCAAGAAGTGTCCTACGTATTACCGAGAAACTTGCTGAGAAACTGCCGGGTGCGTTCTTCCTTGGGATTGGCAAACAGCGCCTTGGCTTCACCCTGTTCGACGATCACGCCCTTGTCGAAAAAGATCACCCGATTGGCCACATCCCGGGCAAAGCTCATTTCGTGGGTGACGATGACCATGGTGCGTTTTTCTTCGGCCAGGCCACGAATGGTTGCCAGCACTTCACCCACCAGTTCCGGATCAAGGGCCGAAGTCGGCTCGTCGAACAGGATCACCTGCGGCTCCATCGCCAGCGCCCGGGCAATGGCCACCCGTTGTTGCTGACCACCGGAAAGCCTGCGCGGATAGGCGTCTTCCTTGCCTGCCAGGCCAACCTTGGCCAATAGCTTGCGGCCCAGGGCCAAGGCCTGGTCACGCGGGGTCTTCTTGACCACCAGCGGGCCTTCGATAACGTTCTCCAGTGCCGTGCGGTGGGGAAACAGGTTGAAGTTCTGGAACACGAAACCGACCTGCTGGCGCAGCTTGCGCACCAGGCCCAATTGCTGGTTCAGCGGGCGGCTGCCATCGATTTCGATGTCGCCGACCTTGATCCGGCCGCTGGTGGGTTCCTCGAGAAAGTTCAGGCAACGCAGGAAGGTGGTCTTGCCGGAACCGCTGGGACCGATGATCGCGATCACCTCGCCGGCCTCGACCGTCAGGTCGATACCGTTGAGCACGGTCTGCCCTTTGAATTGCTTGGTCAGTTTTTCAACCACAATCATGCTGTCAAGACTCCTGGTCATGCCGATTGACCCGCTCTTCCAGACGGTTCTGCAAGTGCGCGAGCAGGCTGGCAAGGACCCAGTAGATCAGGGCGGCGGCAAGATACATGGTGAAAATTTCAAAGGTCCGGGCGGTAATCAGCTGGGCCTGGCGGAACAGTTCCGGCACCTGGATGGTCGCGGCCAATGCCGTGTCCTTGACCAGGGAAATGAAACTGTTGCCCAACGGCGGCAAAGCCGTGCGCGCGGCTTGCGGCAGGATCGCCCGGCGCAGGGTCTGCGCCCGCGACATGCCGATGCTCGCCGCCGCTTCCCACTGGCCGCGCTCGATGGAGCTGATGGCGGCCCGCAGGATTTCACAGGCGTAGGCCGCCATGTTCAGCGAGAAGCCGATCAACGCGGCGGGCAGCGGATCCAGCTCGATGCCCATCTGCGGCAGTCCGTAATAGATCACGAACAGCTGGACCAGCAGGGGGGTGCCGCGAAAGAACGACACATAGACCCTGGCGATCCAGCTCACCGTCTTGAAGCGCGACAGACGCATCAAGGCCAGGCCGAAACCCAGCAGCAAACCGAAGAACATTCCACCCAGGCTGAGGATGACCGTGTAGTACGCGCCCTGGAGCAGAAAGGGCGCGGAGTCCAACGCAAGCTGAAAAGCTGCTTCCATTATTGAGTGACGTCAGCGTTGAAGTATTTTTCCGACAGCTTTTTCAAGGTGCCATCAGCGCGCAGTTCGTCGATGGCCTTGTTTACCGCGGCCAGCAACTCGGGTTCGCCTTTACGCAGGGCGATACCGGCTTCCTGACGGGAGAACGGCTCACCGGAAACGGCCAGGGTGCCGTTGGTTTTATTGATCAGTTCAAAGGCTGCCAGACGGTCCACCAGAATCGCGTCGATACGGCCTACGCGCAGGTCCTGGTACTTGGTCGGATCATCGTCGTAGGTCTTGATGACGGCTTTCGGCACATTGTCCTTGAGCCACTGTTCATAGTTGGTGCCCAGGCCGACACCGACCTTGTGGCCCGCCAGATCCTGGGCGGTCTTGAACTTGTCGGCGTCCTTCTTCTGCACCAGGGCCTGGATACCGGAAACGGTATAAGGCTCGGAGAAGTCATACTTCTTCTTGCGCTCTTCGGAGATGGTCACCTGGTTGATCACCGCGTCCAGGCGCTTGGACTCCAGGGCGGCGAGAATCCCGTCCCACTTGGTCGGTTGCAGCTTGACCTTCACACCCAGTTTTTTCGCCAGGGCTTCGGAGAACTCGACCTCGAAACCGGCCAGCTTGCCGTCGGCACCGATAAAGCTGAACGGCGGGTAGGTGCCTTCCAGGCCGACGTTGATAACGCCGTCTTTCTTGATTTTGTCCAGTTGCTCACCGGCAAAGGCCTGGCCGAGCAGTCCGGCACCGAGTACCAACCCCAGGCTGCCGACCAGCAGACGCTTGCGAAATGCGGAAATATTCATGACGAGCCCCGTGTGTTTTCTTATGGGAAGGAACGCGAAACTGACGCTCTGAAGAGCAGCGTCAATCCTGCCTTAAAGCGGCGCCGGCGTCTCGCGCCAAATCGCCTGCGCCGCGACTATAGCGAGCGCTTAATATTCTATAAAATAATAAAAAACTATTTGTATATTCTATTTT
Source organism: Pseudomonas sp. MWU12-2319 (assembly GCF_023242525.1). NCBI lineage: Bacteria > Pseudomonadati > Pseudomonadota > Gammaproteobacteria > Pseudomonadales > Pseudomonadaceae > Pseudomonas > Pseudomonas sp. MWU12-2319. The sequence continues at coordinate 141 of NZ_JALJES010000024.1, read as the reverse complement.
ATTACCCATTGGTCCCCAATTGATGCCGGGCTGCCCGCCTCTTGTAGGAGCCTGGCTTGCCAGCGATGAGGCCCGATCAGGCGATGCAAGGCTCACGGGCCTCTTCGCGGGCAAGCCCTGCTCCTACAGTCTTCTGTCGTT
>NZ_JALJES010000023.1:0-101395 GCF_023242525.1 Pseudomonas sp. MWU12-2319 | reverse complement strand
AACGCCAAAAGCTTCGCGGGCAAGCCCTGCTCCTACAGGTCCATGCCGTACAAAAGATCTGTGTCCGACGCTGAGTTTGGCTTGTCGGGACGCCGCATCGCAGCGAAGAGGCCCTCAACGCCGCCCAAACTGCTGCCGGTACTCAAGCGGGGTCAAGTCGGTCAGTTCCTTGAACATCCGCCGCAAATTCGAATCACTGCTGAACCCCAAATCAGCGCTGATGGTATTGACCGCCGTGGACGTCAGCATCAGCCGCTCACTGACCTGGTTGAGCTTGATACAACGCGCATAGGCCGCCACCGCAACACCGGTTTCCGCACTCACCCTGCGCGCCAACGTGCGCGGGGACAAACCCAACTGCTCCGCCAACCGCTGCACGGTGATCTGTTCCGCCGGCGATTGTTCAACGCACCGGTGCAACTGCCGCAACAACGAACTCGACTGCTCGATCAGGCTCATCGCCGCAAAGGCCGGATGCGCCTGGACCGGACGCGCCAACACCATCAATTTGGCCAGGTCGTGAAACAGCTCCTGACCGATCGCCCGCTCGATCAACGCCTGCGCAATCGGCAAATAGCCCGTCACCCCGCAAGCCGTCGCAGTCGACGGATTGATCACCCAGTGACGTTGGCTCTGCCAGTCCACCTTGGGATAACGCTGAGCCATGGCACCCGCCAGCCACCAGGTCACCGTCGCCGCCTGCCCCTCCAGCCGCCCGCTCGCGGCGATCAGGCAGACACCCGTGCAATAACTCCACAACTGCACCCGCTTCGAACAAGCCGCCAAGGCCAACACCAAAGCGTTGTTATCGCTCACGACCTTCTCGACCTGCCGGGAAGACTCGGCCCAGAAGCCGGCAATCAGCAGCGCATCAACGTCCGCCTCCGACAAGGCCTGGGACACCTGCAACGACACACCACCGGCACATGCCACCGGGCCTGCCTGCAAGGCGACAAACACGGTTTCGAAGAGCGTCTGCGAAGCGCGACGGTTGGCGGCATACAAAAGATCGGCAAAGGCCAGCAGCCCCGACGGTATGCAACCCGGGTACAGCAGTAATCCAATTCGAAGAGGCCGGCTCATGGCAGAAACTGAATCCATTATGTCCAATCCCGCCATTCTGCGTGACCGCCCGGTCGAAGACAATGCAACCTCTTCCCAGAGGTATGAGCATGCACATCCATCAGCTACGCAATGCGACGATTATCCTGGAGTTCGGCCGCCATCGTATTCTGGTCGACCCGATGCTCGCGCGTAAAAACGCCCTGCCATCGTTACGCGTATTTCGCGCCAGGAATCGCAACCCGCTGGTCGAATTGCCGGTATCGGCCACGGAGGCACTCCAGTCGGTCACCCATTGCCTGATCACCCATTGCCAGAAAGGCCACTTCGATCACCTCGATCGCGCCGCGAAAAAATGGCTGCGCGACACCGGCACACCGGTGATCTGCACGCCCCACGACGCGGCCTATCTGGCCACCCACGACTTGAACGTGCAGCCGCTGCCCAGCGATCACGAACACCCCAGCCCCTTCCTCGATGGTCAGATCCGTACGGTTCGCTGCACCCACGGCCAGGGACTGGTGGGCAAGCTGATGGAACACGGGGTGGGTTATCTGATTGAAATGCCCGGCGAGCCCAGTCTCTATCTGAGCGGCGATACCCTGCTCACCCCGACCGTCAAGGCGTTCGTCGCCGAGCATCGGCCACAGTTATCCGTCGTGCCGGCGGGCGGCGCGCGTTTCGATCTGGGCGGGGACATCATCATGGGCATTGAAGAGGTGATCGAGTTCACCCAGCGGTCAGCGGGCCTGGTGATCGCCAATCACCTGGAAGCCCTCAGCCACTGCCCGGTGAAACGCCGCTCGCTGGCCGACGCGGCGCAGGTGGCCGGCGTCGAAGCGCGCCTGCTGATTCCCAGGGATGGAGAGGTCTTGACCTTCCCCACCGCCGGGTAACCCCCAATACTGCGCGGCTCGTGGGCCGCGCCGGGGATGGCGGTTAAGGCTTGTGCGCCCGCGACAGGAACTCGTGGGACTGCATTTCCAGCAAACGGCTCAAGGTGCGCTGGAACTCGAAGTTCAAGCGCCCGCCGGTGTAGAGATCCTTGAGTTCCACTTCCGCCGAGATGATCAGCTTGACGTTGCGGTCGTAGAATTCGTCGACCATGTTGATAAAGCGCCGGGCGATATCATCGGTGGTGACGCTCATCTGCTCGACACCGCTGAGCAACACGGCATGGAAAATCTTGCCCAGTTCGATGTAGTCGTTCTGGCTGCGCGGGCCGTCGCACAGTTCGCGGAAGTCGAACCAGGCCACGTCGTCGCAGGTACGGATCGCGCGGATCTCGCGATTCTCGATCATCAGTACGTCGTTCTCGACGGCCTGGGTGCATTCCGGCGTCAGCGCGCGGAAGCTCTTGCGCAGGCTTTCCTGGGCCGCTTCGTTCAGCGGAAAGTGGAACAGCTCGGCCTGCTCCAGGTGCCGCAGGCGATAGTCGACGCCGCTGTCGACGTTGACGATCTCGGTGTTCTGCTTGATCAGGGCGATCGCCGGCAGGAAGCGCGCGCGTTGCAGGCCGTCCTTGTACAAACCGTCCGGCACGATGTTCGAGGTGGCCACCAGGGTCACGCCGTTCCTGAACAGCTCTTCCATCAAGGTGCCGAGAATCATCGCGTCGGTGATATCGGAAACGAAGAACTCGTCGAAACAGATCACCCGGGTCTCGGCGGCAAAGCGCTTGGCGATCAGGGTCAGCGGGTTTTTCTCGCCGGTCAGGGTCTTCATTTCTTCGTGCACCCGCTTCATGAAGCGGTGGAAGTGCGTGCGGGTCTTTTCCTTGAACGGCAGCGCTTCGAAGAAGGTGTCCACCAGGTAGGTCTTGCCGCGACCGACGCCGCCCCAGAAATACAGGCCCTTGACCGGCGCCTGGTCTTTCTTGCCGAACAGTTTGCCGAGCAGGCCCGGCTTGTTCTGCGAGGCCGCGATCAGGTCGTCGTACAGGCGCTGCAAATGGCGCACTGCCGTTTCCTGGGCCGCGTCGTGAAAGAACTCGGGGCGTTTCAGATCAGCTTGATATCGTTCTAGGGGCGTCATAATTTCGTTAGCAAGGTAACAAAAACGGGCCGTCACTTTAGCGACGGCCCGTGGGAATGGCAATCAACCCTTGGTCGGGAAGGCCTCGAATCAATCCTGTGCCGGGGTCAACGCGACCCGCAACGCCTCGATGGCCGCGTCACGCGACACTTCGTCGGCGAACTCGGCGCTGTCGGCCACGCACTCGCCTTCCAGCCAGACGCTGAAACGCCCGGCCTCGCTGCGAATATCCAGGGCCTGGCCGGCTTGCAATTGCTTGGTCACCGCACCGGCGGCCTTGCCATCGGCAAAGTGCCGCGACAACAGCAGTTGTTCGCCATCGGCGGCCAGCAGGCGGAAACGGAAACTGCCGTCGTCTTCCCGGAAGCTGACAAAACGCGCAGCCTTGGCGGCTTTCTTCTTGCTGCTCGCGGCCACCTGGGTCTGGTTGACGAAGGAGCGCAGGCCCACCGCCTCGCGCAGTTCGCCGAGGAACGGAGTGGCGACGCTACGGGCTTTCTTCGCCCCGGCCTGGAGAATGTCTTCCAGGTCCGACGGACGGGTGATCAGCTCGTGATAACGCTCGCGGGCCTCGCCCAGATCGTTGTCCAGCAGGGTGAACAGGCGGCTCTTGGCTTCGCCCCAACCGAGGCCCGCCAGCAGCTCGCCACGGAATTCGGCAGCCTGCGCCGGGGTCGAAAACGCCTGGAACAGGGTGAACAGGTGCGAATTGTCCGGGTCCTTGGCTTCGCCCGGCGCACGGGAGTCGGTGACGATCCGCGAGATCGCCTCCTTCATGTCCTTGGCGCTGCTGAACAACGGGATGGTGTTGTCGTAGCTCTTGGACATTTTCCGGCCGTCGAGGCCCGGCAGCGTGGCGACGCTTTCCTCGATCAGCGCTTCGGGCATGACGAAGAATTCCTTGCCCTGGCCGAACAGGTGGTTGAAGCGCTGGCCGATGTCGCGGGCCATTTCCACGTGCTGGATCTGGTCGCGACCGACCGGCACCTGGTGGGCGTTGAACATCAGGATGTCGGCGGCCATCAGCACCGGGTAGCTGTACAGGCCCATGGTGATCCCGGCATCCGGGTCTTCGCCGCCTTCGACGTTCTTGTCCACCGAGGCCTTGTAGGCATGGGCACGGTTCAGCAGGCCCTTGGCGGCGACACAGGTCAGCAGCCAGGTCAGCTCGGGGATTTCCGGGATATCCGACTGGCGATAGAAGGTCACGCGGTCCACATCCAGGCCACCGGCCAGCCAGGTCGCGGCGATTTCCAGGCGCGAGCGCTGGATGCGCAGCGGGTCATCGCACTTGATCAGGGCGTGGTAGTCGGCCAGGAAGTAGAACGAATCGGCGTTGCTGTCACGGCTGGCGAGGATCGCCGGGCGGATAGCGCCGGCGTAGTTGCCCAGGTGCGGCGTGCCCGTGGTGGTGATACCGGTAAGGATGCGCGTACGTGTGGTCATGGAGGGTCGCTTGTTCAATTCGAGAGGCGCGGCAGGATCAGATCCTTGAGATCGGTCAGCTTGCCGTGGAAAAAGTGTCCGCATTCTGCCACTTTCAGCAGCTCATGGGGACGTTCCAGCGCGGCGGACCAATCATAGACAAGCTGCGGATCGATGACTTCGTCGGTTTCCGGCTGGATCAGGGTCAGCGGACAGTTTTCCGGCAGACGGTCGACCGCCTGCAAACGCATGACCGCCGCGGCCACCAGGAACAGGTGCTGCAAGGTCTGGCCCTGGGCTTCCAGGCGACCGCCGAGGCTCGCCGCGACAAAACCGCCAAAGGAAAAACCGAACAGGGTCAAGGGCAGGTCCGGGTGCCGTTCGAGCAGCCATTGCGCGGCGGCCTGGGCGTCATCGACTTCGCCGTGGCCCATATCGTGGCTGCCGGCACTGGCGCCGACGCCGCGATAGTTGAAGCGCAAGGTGATCAGGCCCGCATCTCGCGCCGTGCGCTGCAGGGTCGAGACGACCTTGTTGAGCATCGTGCCGCCCTGCACCGGATTGGGGTGGCAGATCAGCGCCAGGCCCCGTGGTTCGGGGATATCCAGGTACAAGGCTTCCAGTTGGCCGACAGGGCCATCGATCAATACAGGGGTTTCACGCATCAGCAAGGAAGGAACTCCGTGACCTCTCAAGGGGTCGACTCGTCTAGCTAAAAGTCTGTGCCTGACATGACTGCGACCTTAAGATCGCGGTATACAGCGCAGGTCCGAGCCGTTAACGTAAAGCAAAGCCGTTTATAGAGGAAGGACTCGTGGAACACTCGCTCTTAGTTTGGTTGTTGCCGACTCTTGCCCTGGTTGCCGGTGTCGCCATTGGTTTCCTGGTCGCCCGTCTGGTTCCGAGTGCCGCTCCGAGCAGCACGCAGCGCCAGTTGGACGATATCCAGGAACGTTTCGACAGTTATCAGAACGAAGTGGTCACCCACTTCAACAGCACCGCGAACCTGGTGAAAAAACTCACCCAGAGCTACCAGGAAGTGCAAGACCATCTCGCCGAGGGTGCCAACCGCCTGGCCCTCGACGAACAGACCCGCCAACGCCTGCTCGCCGCCCTGCACGCCGATGCGGTACAGAGCCCTCGGGAACGCCTGACACCACCGCGCAGCCAGGAGCCGCCACGTGACTACGCCCCCAAGGCGCCCAATGCGCCCGGCATGCTGGATGAGCACTACGGCCTGAAAAAATAAGCCGGTTTCCAGCGCTATTAAAAAGCCCGCCCGATCAGTGATCGGGCGGGCTTTTTTACACCAGGGGTTCAGTCAGGCAATCAAGGGTATTGCTGCACCGGCTGACCGTACTGCTGGCCCTGCTGGTATTGCGGCTGACCTTGTTGCTGGTACTGTTGGCCCTGCTGCTGGTACTGCGGCTGGCCTTGTGGCGGATACGGCTGAACTTGAGGTTGGCCCTGAGGCTGGCCGTAGTTCTGGCCGGGAATCGCCTTCAGGTTGACCTCCACCCGACGGTTCTGCGCCCGACCGTTGACATCGGCGTTGCTGGCCACCGGATTATCCGGGCCGGCACCGCGAGCCGAAAGATTGGCCCCGCTGACCCCCTGGGAGGTCAGGTAGTTGGCAACGCTCTGGGCGCGGCGCTGGGACAGGTCCATATTCAACTGGCGACTGCCGGTGCTGTCGGTGTAGCCGACGATTTCGATCTGATTCTGGCTGAACTCCTTGAGGGAGTTGGCCAGGTTGTTCAGTGGCTGATAGAAGCTGCTGGCGATCGCATCGGAGTTGGTTGCGAAGGTAATGCTGCCGGGCATGATCAACTTGATCTGATCACCCTGGCGCTGCACCTGGACGCCAGTGTTGGCCATACTCTCGCGCAGTTTCTTTTCCTGCTGGTCGGCGTAGTAGCCGTAACCGGCACCCGCCAGGCCAGCCAGGGCACCACCGATCAGCGCTCCCTTGCCATGGTTCTTGTGGTCGATCAGCGCACCGGCCGCGGCCCCGGCCAGCACGCCAATGCCGCCGTACTTGGCGGTGTTGCTCATGCCCCCTGAGCTTTGTTGCTGCTGTGCCTGTCCCTGGCTGTCATACGGGTTTGGGTTTTGCGATGCACAGCCGGACACGAGGGCGACGGCGGTAGCGACGATAATCAAGCGACGCGAGGTGAACATGAATCAGGCTCCTACTCATTTAAGGTGCAACAGTCGATGACAATAGACTCCTGCTGGCCTTGGAACATGACGAATGGTAAAAATTCCATGAAACTTTTCAGCCGCGCACAAAAGGGTTCTCACGCATCTCCTCGCCCAGGTGGGTGTCGGGGCCGTGCCCGGTGACCACCGTCGCCTCTTCGTCCAGGGTGTACAGACGCTGCTTGATCGAACGCATGATCGTGGCCTGGTCGCCGCCCCACAGATCCGTGCGCCCAATCCCGCGACGAAACAGCGTGTCACCGGCAATCAACAGTTTGGCCTCGGCAAACCAGAAGCTCATGGAGCCCGGGGTATGCCCCGGCGTATGCAGGGCCACCCCGCAGCCGCAGGCCAATTCCTCATCATCGGCCAGCCACTGGTCCGGTGACGGCACCGGTACGTAAGGCACGCCGAACAGGTTGCATTGCATTTCCAGGTTGTCCCAGAGGAACTGGTCTTCCTTGTGCAGGTGCAGGGTCGCGCCGGTTTTTTCCTTGAGTTGGCCGGAGGCCAGGAAGTGATCCAGATGCGCGTGGGTATGGATGATGCTGACCAGTTTCAGCCCATGGGCTTCGAGCCGGGCGAGAATCAGTTCCGGGTTGCCGCCCGGGTCGACGACAATGGCCTTTTTCGTGATCGGGTCGCCGATCAGCGTGCAGTTGCACTGCAAGGGGCCGACGGGGAAGGTTTCGCGAATCAGGCTAGGTTTTGCAGCGTCCATAGGTGTTCACTGTGAAGTTAGTAGGGTTTGATTCAGCCCGGGGTTCATTCCTGCTGCTGGGGACAATACTGTGTCTGGCTTAATTCATCGCTGTTCACGCCGGCACGGCCACTGCCCTTGGGCACGAGCAACACCAACACACCAGCGATAACTTCTAGAATCCCACTCCCGACGATGACACTGCCCGGTTCGAAGCGCGCATAAAGCGCCGCGCCACACGCGCCGGCAATCAGGATCGAGGCCCCCATCGCGGCAAAACGCAGCCTGGCCAGACCGGCGATTTCGCTCTGCCTGAAAGTGGTTTGAATCAGCAGGATAAACGAGATATCGATCACCGGACCGCCAAGCGCGGCCAGACCGGCGCCGAACATCATGCCGGCCAGGACGTGCTCCGCCGGCAGGTACAGCACCGCCGCGCCAATGATCGCAATGCCCAGGCCATTGAGCACCGAACCGAAGCTGAAACCACCATACAGGCGACGGATCTGCAGGTTGCCGACGACAAAAATGCCGATCAGGTTGCCCGCGCCATAAGCCCCCATGATCAGGCCGTAGACAGCAAAGCCGTGGAAGCCAAAGCCCTGGATATCATACTTGACCACCGCCAGCGCCATGCCGATGGACATCCCCAGGCTCCAGGCGACGTTGCCCAACCCGGCACACACATACACCACCTGCATCCGCCGCCGGCCGACCAGGCTGCGCCAACCGGCGGCAAACGCGGCGCGCCGGCTGATCATTTTGGCCGGTTGACGCGGCAGGGCCTTGCCCAGCTTCATCAGCGCCCAGGCCGAGATCAGGAACGTCAGGCTGTTGAGGGTAAACAGTTGCTCCAGCGGAATCAGCAGGGTGATGGCCGCCGCCAGCATCGGCCCGATCACCCGCGCCACCCGGAGGATCACGTCGAACAGCGCGTTGACCGCCTGCAACTGCCCCGGCGCCGCGACAATCCGGGGGAGGCTGGCGCGCAACGCCGGTTCGAACAGGGAGTTGACGATCATCATCAGCATGACCGGTATCGCCAGGGTCCACAGGCTCATAAAGCCCAACGCCCAAGCCAGCATCGGTATCAGGGCAAACCCGGCGCGCACCAGATCGGCGCCGATCATCGTGCGTCGATGGTCCCAGCGCTCGGCCCAGATCCCGCCCAGCAATGCCCCCGCCAATGCGGCCGTGCCGCGCAAGGCACCGAGCCAACTGGCATCGCTGCCCGCGACCTGCACCGCCATCCAGGCAACAGCAATCGCGAACAACTCATCACCGATGGCCGAGAGCGCCAGCCCTCCCCACAGCAAGGCCACCGGTCGCTGCAGTAAAGGTCTAAACAGTTTCATCAAGCATGCGAGTCCAATCCCTCTCCAAACCAGGACCAAGGCTCAAGAGAACGGCCCCGAAGCCACCTCCCTGGGCGAATCCCCTCGATACCCGGTGCCAAACGCCGTCTGCAACTGCTCGACACTGCGCACCAGCAGTTCCTTGAGTTCCGGCAACCATTGCGGGTCCTCCAGCACCCGCAGCACCGCCGCCGCATCACCATACATCAGCTCGCGTTCAAGGGCACTGGCACGCTGCGACAAGGCCCGCGCACCGACAGTGCCGGAACTGCCCTTGATCGCATGCAGCACCGCCGCCACCGCCGGCCCGTCACGGTCCTGCAGGTGTGTCGGAAGCAACGCCAGGTGTTTTTCCAGCTCCGCGCCAAAGGTGTAAAGGACGGTGCAGATCAGTTCGAGATTGCCACCGAAGCGGCTCATGATCGAATCCCGTGGTTCGATCACCGACTCCGTCGAATACTGGCGCACCTCACTCATCATCAACGGCTGAGGCGCCTCGCGCCCGGTCTGGACGCGCAACTTCAGCACCAGTTGTTCAAGGTCGATGGGTTTGCTCACATGATCGTTCATGCCCGCCGCCATACAGGCCTCACGGTCGCTGCTGGAGGCGTTGGCGGTCATCGCCAGGATCGGCAACAGGGCAAAATGCGGGTGGCGACGAATCCGCCGCGTCGCTTCCAGGCCATCGATGTCCGGCATCTGGATATCCATCAGCACCGCATCGAACGGCGTCGACGCCGACATCACCTGGCTGACGCCCTCCAACCCACCTTCCGCCAGGATGACCTGGGCACCTTCGCCCCTCAGCAACTCGTCGGCGACCTGACGGTTGAGGGCGTTGTCTTCCACCACCAGCAAGCGCAAGCCGGCCAGGCGCCGGGGCCTGACCGGCCCGGGCAAGGCCTCGGGTAGCGGCTCGCTGGTGCTGAAGGCACGTTGGACCGCATCGGCCAACTGCCGCGGCGTCACCGGTTTGGTGAGAAAGCCCACAAAGGGCGCATCGCCTTCGTGGTGTACATCCGCCAGGACCTCACGCCCGTAGGCGGTAATCATGATCACCATCGGTGGCGGCGCGGCCCGTTCCTGCAAGCTGATCAAGCGGGCGGCGCTGAGGCCGTCCATATCCGGCATGCGCCAGTCCATCAGCACCACATCGTAGGGTTCGCCGCGTAATTGCGCTGCGCGCACGGCCTCGACCGCCGCCGTGCCACCGCTCACCGTGTCGGCGGTCCAACCCAGGGAGCGCACGGTACGCAGCAGCAGTTCACAGGCCATGGAGTTGTCGTCGGCTACCAGCAGGCGCATCGTCGAATCGACACCGGGACAGGACAGCCGCAGGGCCTCCTCGCGGGCCACATCCAGGCTGATATCGAACCAGAACCGACTACCGACCCCCACCTCGCTCTCGACCAATAACTCACCGCCCATCAGGCCGACCAGGCGCTTGCAGATCACCAGGCCCAGCCCGGTGCCGCCGAAACGGCGGCTGGTCGAAGCTTCCGCCTGGGCGAAACCGTCAAACACCCGCTGCAGTTGTTCGGCACTGATACCGATGCCGGTATCGCACACCTCGACCCGAACCTTCACCGAGCCCGGCAGGCGCTTCAACTGTCGGATACTGACCACCACCTGGCCCTGCTGGGTGAACTTCAGGGCGTTGCCGGCCAGGTTGATCAGCACCTGCTGCAAGCGCAGGCTGTCGCCCACCAGGCTGCCGGGCAGGTCGGAGTCCAGGTCGAACATCACCTCGACTTCCTTGCTGCCCTGGTTACCCGCGAGCACCACCGCCAGGTCGCGCATCAGCGGCTCGAGCTCGAAGGGGTGGGGGTCCAGGCGCAGTTTGCCGGCCTCGATCTTGGAGTAGTCGAGGATGTCGTTGAGCAGCCCGAGCAGCGATCTGGCCGCCGTCTGGGCCTTGACCACGTAGTCGCGCTGGCGGGCCTTGAGGTCGGTGTGCTGGACCAACTGCAACATCCCCAGCACCGCGTTCATCGGCGTGCGGATTTCATGGCTCATATTGGCCAGGAAGAACGACTTGGCCGCACTGGCGCTGTCGGCCTGGTTCTTGGCCCGCAGCAGATAGGACTCCAACTCGCGCTGGGCGGTGATATCGCGGTTGATACCGGTGACCCGCAGGGCTTGCCCCTGGGCATCACGCTCGACCTGGGCGCCGGCCTGAATGAAACGTATCCGGCCGTCCGGCGCCTGCACGCGGAAGATCGGGTCATACACGCCCTCCCCGGCGACGGCGGCCGCCAACTGCGCGGCGGCCGCCTCGACGTCCTCGGGGTGAACCCGCTCGTACCAGTGCGCATAGTTCAAGCCGTTATCACGCAGGGTCAGCGGCTGGCTGTAGAACTCGAACATCCGGTCGTTCCATTGCAAGCCATTGTCCGCCAGGGTCCAGGTCCAGATACCCAACTCGGCCACATCGGCGGCCATCAACAATTGATCCCGGATCACCCGGCTCGCTTGCAGACTCAACTCAAGCTGATGCTCGGCGGCCTTGCGCTGGGTGATATCGACGGCGATGCCCAGGTAACCGATCAATTGCCCTTCGTCGTCGCGCAGGGACGTCACCACCAGGCTGACCGGCACATGGGAGCCATCCTTGCGCACATAGGTCCACTCGCGGGTCTCCGAGTGTTCGAACTCCGGCTTGTGGGTAAAGACCCTGAAACCTTCGATGACCTGCCCATACTCAATGCTGAGCTCAGCCCCACGGCGGGTGACTTCCTGTTCGAGATGAAGGAGTGCCGGCGTGGTCTTGCCCAGCAACTCTTCGGCGCGATAACCGAGCATATGCTCGGCGCCTTCGTTGAACACACTGATCACATCGTCCAGATCGGTGGCGATGATCGACACCTCGGAGGCCGAACGCAGCACACTGCTGAACAGCAGATTGATCCGCCGCAGCTCCGAGGTGCGTGCCGCCACCTGCTCTTCGAGGCTGGAGTTGAGTTCGAGAATCCGCGCCTCGGCGGCCTTCTGCGCGCTGATGTCGCGAAGAATCTTGGAAACACCGACCACCCGACCGTGTTCGTCGCAGATGGGGGAAACATTGACCGACACATGGATATTGCAACCGTCCTTGCGCCGCCGCAGGGTATCGAAGTTGGTAATCGTCTCGCCGAGTGCGATACGCGCCAGGATATCGACCTCTTCCGGAGCCAGCTCGGGCGGTACGATCAGCTTCACCAGCGGCAGGCCCACCGCCTCCTGCGCGGTATAACCCAACAGCTTCTGCGCCCCCTTGTTCCAACTGGTCACCACACCTTGCAGAGTCTTTCCGATGATCGCGTCCGCCGAGCCCTCGACGATCGAGGCCAGCCGCGCCTGCTCGGTGATCACCTGCAGACGACGCTGGGAGCTGATCCCGGCAATGGCCGCGAGCGCGGCCAGTAGCAAGGTCGCCAGGACACCGAGGAAAAACACCACCGTTGGCGACACCAGGTGCAGGCGCTGGGCGAACAGCGGCAACGCCTCCAACTGGACCTGCCAGCGCCGACCGAAGATGTCGCGCTCCAGGGTTTGGGTCATCAACCCCACCGGCTGCGCCCCCGCCGCATAGCTCGTCTGGTAGAACTGCTGCTCCTTCCCCGGCACGGTAATGTCCGTGAGCCGCAGGTTCACGGCCTCGCTTTCCGGTAACAAACCGCCCAGCACACTCTCGATCAGCAAAGGTGCGTAGCCCCAGCCCACCACCGCCGCCTCGCGCTCCGCCTCGGTGGGCGGGACGATACCGTCCTTGTAGATCGGCAACAGGATCAGGAACGACTGTTCCGGGCTGCCCAACGCCTGTACCAGCGTGATCGGCGATGTGATGCGCGCGCTTGCGCTACGTGCAGCCCCCCGGGCTGCCTCGGCCCGGTCGGCCTCCGAGGCGATGTCCAGGCCGAAGGCCGCCGACTGATCGGCGTTCGGCTCCAGGTACTGGATCACATAGAGGTCGCCGTCATGAGGCGCAAACTGGCGAATAGTGAAGTCCGGTGCACCATCGGCCCGGGCCCGGCGCACAAACGCATCCAGTTCCTGAACCGGTACCCGGCGGATAAAGCCGAACCCGCGGGCCCCGGGAAACTCCTTGGGCACGTCACGCATCTGGCTATAGCGGTGGAAAATCTCCCGCGTCATGCCATCCACGCCGGCGGTGATCATCGCGCCACGGGTACCGCGCAAGCCGTACTGGTAAAGCTGCAGCCGGGTCAACACCGACTGCACCGCACTTTCGGCCTCGGCGTCGAGGGCTTCGCGGGTACGTTGCTCATTGCTATTGTGCAGGATCAGGCATCCCACGACCGTCGCCACCAGCCCAAGGGCCAGGATCATCGCGACACGCCCATTCAGGGCAGACAGGCTAGCTCGTTTCAACACTGGGGCTCCCTTGAGCAGTGCGGCGATCCCGAGGGTCGGGATATCGATCGGCGGCAACTGGCCCCACGGCCCTCATGCCGTTCGTGGCCATGAAGACAGGAAGGCGCATATCTGGGTAAACGGAATTGGTCGGCAATACAGATAGCCCTGCATGATCCGGCAACCCCGTTCCAGCAGGAGGGCGGCCTGTTGCGGGGTCTCCACGCCTTCGGCCACCAGTTCAAGGCCCAGTGCCTGCCCCAACTTGATGATCGCCTCGACAATGGCCAGGTCGCTCTTGTCGGTAAGCATGTCGCGTACAAAGCTCTGGTCGATCTTCAACACATCGATGGGAAACCGCTTGAGATAGGCCAGGCTCGAATACCCCGTGCCGAAATCGTCGATGGCCACGTGCACGCCCAATTCCTTGAGCGCCACCAGGGTTTCGCGGGCGTTGTCGATGTCCCGGGCCAGGACCCCTTCGGTGATTTCTAGCTCCAGCCAGCGCGGCTCCAGGCCCGAGTCGAGGAGGATGCCCTTGACCATGCCAAGGAACGACTCTTCGCGAAACTGCACGGCGCTGATGTTCACACTGACGCAGACCGGATAGCCCAGCTCATGGAGTTTGCAGGTGTCCTTGCAGGCCTGGAGCAGCACGTATTTGCCGATGGGGATGATCAGCCCGGTTTCTTCGGCCAGCGGAATGAAGTCCGCTGGCGAGACCAGGTTGCCGTCGCCGTTGCGCCAGCGGATCAGTGCCTCCATGCCGACCACGCACTGGTCCTGGGCATCGACCTTGGCCTGGTAGAACACCTCGAACACCCCCTCCTCGATGGCCGCGCGCATATGCCGTTCAAGCAAGTGGCGGGCACGCATGCCGCTTTCGATACCGGGAGAAAAAAACAGGTAGCGGTTACGCCCCGCCAGCTTGGCCTGATACATCGCGGCGTCGGCATGTCGGTAGAGCGATTCGAGATCATCGCTGTCTTCCGGGAACACCCCGATGCCGATACTGGCGCTCAGGTCGTAGCGCGTGCCCTGCAATGAAAACGGGCTGGAAATGGCCGCCAGCACCTGCTCGGCGAAATCGCCCACCGCCTCGAAACCGTCCACCTCCGAGAGCAGGATGATGAACTCGTCGCCGCCTTGGCGACTGAGGGTATCCATGCCGCGCAGGAGCATCGACAGGCGCGTCGCCACATATTTGAGCATCTGGTCGCCAACCGAATGGCCCATGGAGTCGTTGATAGCCTTGAAATTGTCCAGGTCCAGCAACAACATCGCCAGCCGCCCGTGATCGCGTCGGGCCATTTTCAGCGCCTGCTCGGCACGATCCTGCAACAGCATGCGATTGGGCAAGCCGGTAAGGGCGTCATGGTTGGCCAGGCGCTTGGCTTCGTTGCGCAGGGTGATATGAGCGTTGATATGCGCCCTGGCCACCGGGATATTCAGGGGTTTCTGGATAAAATCGATACCGCCGTAGCCCAAGGCCTGGAGCTCGTAATCGGCCTGGGCATGGGAGGTAACGAAAATCACCGCGGCGTCGGACAGCTTGGGATCGGCCTTCAGCGCCTTGCAGACCTCAAAGCCGTTCATGCCGGGCATCTCGATATCCAGCAGGACCACATCGGGACGGCATTGGCGTGCCACTCGCAGCGCTTCCTCGCCACTGGTGGCGACATGCACCTGGGCCAGGTCCCGCACCGACTCGCGGAGAATCATCGCTTCGGTCGCCTGGTCGTCAACGATCAGGACAACCGGAGAGGGACTAAATGTGGACTCGCGCATTCCTTGCTCCCAGGCAATTCCTTTGTAATTCATGACCAAAGAGCGCTGACGTGGCGCCGTTCCTCCCCCCTCGTCAGCCTTCAGTCGTTCAAGGCGTTGAAAGTGAGTGCTGACGTCTATTGGTTATAGCTGACGCAAGGCACATAGCCACCCCGTCGAAGCTTCTTCGACGGCTCGCGGGGCGAACGGTAGGCCGAAGCGCTCAGCGCGATTCGCCCAGCAACCCCAGCTCCTGCGCCCGCGCCACGGCCTGGGTCCGCCGCTCGACCCCCAACTTGCTGTTGATATGGCTGGCATGGGTTTTCACTGTGTGCAGGGAAATGAACAACTGGTCGCTGATCTCCTGGTTCGAACAACCCTGGGCGATCAAGTGCAGGACCGCCAGCTCACGGGTACTCAGACTCTCGACCGGCTGCGCCAGTTCCCCCGCTTCACGCACCGTCGGGGCCGGCAGCAGCGCCAGCAGGCTTTGTCGCAGCGGCGTGTCGGGGCCGTGTAACAGTTGCTCGCGCATCCACTCCGGATGCGCCTTCACCAGGGCCTGGAACGGCAACAGCGCGCCGCCCGTGGTGGCCTCCACCGCGCGGGCGAACAGCGGCCGGGCTTCGGCCTCCCGCGCCGTCGCCAGCAACACCAGCACCCACTGGTTCCAGGCCATCACGCTGAGCAATTGGCCGCCGCTGGCCTGGCCCTGCTCCACCAGCTTAGCCAACCGCTGCCGCGCGGCCGCCGGTTTGTCGCGCAAGGCTTCAAGCAACGCCTGCTGCAACTGGATATGCAGGGGCAGTTGCAGATGGAACTCCGGTGCCGCCGCCGGTTGATCGCCGTTATAGGTCTGTTCCAGACGCCCCAGCCAGACTTCGGCCAGGTCGATACGGCCCTGGGCCAGCCACAGTTGGCATTTCATCAGGGTGATCATTGCCAGGTAGTAGATCGGCGGCACGTCCCAGATATGCATCAAGCGCTCGGCCTCGGCCAGTTCGGCAAAGGCCTTGGCGAACTCGCCATTGCGCCCGTCCTGGCTGGCAATCACGCAATGCCCGACTAATACGCTGATATCCCGGCAGGCCCGCGCCTCGTGAAGGCCGGCAAGCAGGCGAATGCGCCCGGCTTCGGGTTGCAGGCGCAGGGTCAGCAGATACCCCTCGTACAGCGTCAACCGGGCACGGGCGGCGTACAACCGCTGGGCGGATAACCCCTCCAGGCGCCGCAAGCCCTGGCGGACCTCATCCAGCGCGCGCAGCACCTCGCCACGGGCCTGGAGTACCCGCGCCCGGTCGTAATGGGCCAAGGCCTCGAACAAGGGGTTACCGACCCGCTGGGCCAGCTCCAGGGACTCACGATTCAGGCCACGGGCGCGCCACAGGTCGCCATCGGCAATCGCCAGGTTGGACAGGGTCGACAGGCACACCAGGCGCTGGCCGTAACGTTTATGCGGCAGGCTGAGCAAGGCTTCGCCGCAATAGGCCTGGGTCTTTTGGCGATCGCCCCGACCACGGGCGATGATCCCGCTCAGGGCCAGCCATTGCGCAAGCATGGACTTCTGCGCCGTGGCCGAAGGTGCGGGCAGGAAGCGGCTCAGATGGCTGGCCAGTTCTTCGGCCGCGTCCAGCTGGCAGGCCAGGCCCAAGGCCCAGGCATAGAGCACGATCAGCCGCGGCGTGCTGACCAGCAGGCGGTCGGGCAAGTCGGTTTTCCAGCGCAGCAGCATGCCGACGTTCTGCTCGGCCAGCAGTTGTTCTTCCGAGAGGTTCTGCACCAGGTTGGCCGCCACATCCAGATGCCCGGCGCGCAGTGCCTGTTCCACCGCTTCATCGAAAAGGCCCTGGGTGCTGAACCAGCGGCAGGCCCGCAGATGCAGGCTGGCGGCGGGGACCAGGGCATTGCTCGGCGGGCGGCTGCGCAGCAGGTCGGAAAACAGGTGGTGATAACGGAACCAATGGCCGTGTTCGTCCAGCGGTACCAGGAACACCTGGTGTGATTGCAGATAGCTGAGGATCTGCGCACTGTCGTGGGATTCGCGAATCCCGTCGCACAGTTCGCTGCAAAAGCGCTCCTGGGGCGCGGTGTCGTAGAGAAAGGCCTGGACCTCGGGCGGCAGGCAATCGATCACCTCCTCCAGCAGGTAGTCGCGAATCAGCCCGGTCCCCCCTTGCAGGACCTGGGGCAACGCCATATCGCTGCTGGCCTGGGCGGCAGCCAGCAGCCAGAAGCGCAGGCCGGCCACCCAGCCCTCGCTGCGTTCGATCAGGTTGTTCAGCGCTTCGCCACGCAAGGAACTGCTGTGGCGCTCGAACAGGTCCAGGGATTCGTCGTGGGTCAGGCGCAGGTCCTGCTCGTTCAATTCCAGCAGTTGCCGCGACAACCGCAGGCGCGCCAGGTGCCACTCCGGCCGCTGTCGACTGGTGACCAGCACCAGCAGACCGGCGGGCAGGTGATTGAGAAAGAACTGCAGGCAACGATCCAGCACCGGGCCCTGGGCCAGATGGTAGTCGTCGAGCACCAGCAACAGCGGCGCGGTGCTGGAGAGATGCAATGCCAGTTCGTCGAGCAGGCCGTCCAGCCATTCCTCGAAAGCGAAGGGTTGATGGCGCTGGCGCATTTTCAACAGGCCCAGCGCCTGGCTGCCGACGCCTGGGAAGTAATGTTGCAGGCCATCGAGCAGGCGCTCGAGGAAACGCCCCGGATCGTTGTCCCGCGGGCTGAGCCCCAGCCACAGGCTTTGCCAATGCCCGGGCAGGCCCTGGCAGAACTCCACCGCCAGCGAACTCTTGCCGAAGCCGGCCGGGGCACTGATCAGCAGCAGGCGGCCGTGTAACCCGGCGCCGAGGCGTTCGCACAGGCGCGGCCGCAATACATAGCCGTCCGGCAGTGGCGGACGGTAGAAGCGTCCTTCCAGGGCAGGTATGGCCGGGCCCACGGGACCTTGCACACGGGACAGATCAGTCATGGCCGGCTCTTGTTGAAGGGCTGTTATCGGCAGGCAGATGTCCGCAGACTAGCGGTAAAAAGCGCCGTAATGAAGGCTTATTGTCGTAATTTTGTCGAAAAGCATCGAATCTGAAATATTTAGCCACACATATCCCGCGAGCAAAAAAACGCCCCGAATCAGCCGGGGCGTTTCAACGCAGGATGCGCCTGCGCTTGCAACGGGGTTTCAGCGAACGCCGTCCTGGCGCAGGGCGGCCGGGGTGAAGTCGCTGGTGGTGGCGGTGAAGCCGAAGTCATATGCCTGCTTCTCTTCGTTCTTCATGCCCAGCGCCAGGTAGCGGCCGGACTGCAGGTCGTAGAGGGTTTCCAGGGCGTACCAAGGCACCTGCTTGTCGTAGTAGTTCTCGGCATGGGCTTCGGCGACACGCCAGAGCTGACCGCGACCGTCGTAGTGGTCGATCACCGCCGCCTGCCAGGTGTCTTCGTCGATATAGAAGTCACGCTTGGCATAGATGTGCCGCTGGCCTTCCTTCAAGGTCGCGACCACGTGCCAGACGCGGCGCAGTTCGTAGCGCGCCAGGTCCTGGTTGATATGCCCGGCCTTGATGATGTCGGCGTACTTCAGTTGCGGCGAATCGAGCTTGTAGCTGTCGGAGGCGATGTACATCTCCTTCTTGCCTTCTAGCTTCCAGTCGTAGCGGTCCGGCGCGCCGTTGTACATGTCCAGGTTGTCGGAGGTGCGCAGGCCGTCGGCGGCAGTACCCGGGCCGTCATAGGAGACTTGCGGGGCCCGGCGCACACGGCGCTGGCCGGCGTTGTAGACCCAGGCCGAACGCGGTTCCTTGACCTGGTCGAGGGTTTCGTGGACCAGCAGCACGCCACCGGCCAGACGCGCCGGCGCGGTCACTTTCTGCTTGAAGTAGAAGAGAATATTGCCCGGGTTGGCCGGATCGTAGTCCTTCATCTTGTCGCGGAAGACGAACTGGTCCTGGAAATACACCAGGCTGTACGAACCGTTGGCCTGGGGCGTGGCCTGGGTCACCAGGCGGGTCACGCTGCCGCCGCGATAGCGGGTGATATGGTTCCAGATCACTTCCACACCGCTTTTCGGGATAGGGAACGGCACCGCGGTCTTGAAGTTTTCCAGGCCGTTGCCGCCGCTGACCAGGTTGGTCCTGGTGGCGTTTTCCTTGATCGCGGCAAACACATCATCCGGTACGGTGGCGCCGCGATGGGACGGGTAGACCGGCATCTTGAAGGTCTCCGGGTAACGCTTGAACATCGCGTATTGCCCCGGGGCCAGCTTGTCCTTGTACTGCTCGACGTTCTGCGCGGTGATGATGAACAGCGGTTTTTCATTGGCGTAGGGGTCTGAGAGGAAACCCTTGCTGTCGACCGTGCCGATGGTCTTGGCCATCGGCGTCCAGGCCGGGATGGTGCCGGCGGCGTTGCCGGCCTTTTCCGCGCCCATCGGGGTCAGGCTTGCGCCCAGTTTCGCCGCCTCGTCGGCGGACACCGCCGCCATTACGCCGGTGGCCAGCAACGACAATCCCAACACACCGACCTGAAGCAGATTCTTGGTGATTTTCATCTTGTTGTTATTCCTTCAAGTGCAACGGTCTTAGAAGTTCATGCCAACGCTCAGGGCCACGAAGTCACGGTCATCCACCGTGCTGTAGTCGCCGCCGAAGAAGTTGGTGTAGTTCAGGCTCGCGGTGTAGGTGTTCTGGTACTCGGCATCGAGGCCCAGGCTGACCGCCTTGCGCCCTTGTTCGAAGTTGCCGCCAGGGCCCGGCGAGTAGCCTTTCACGTCATGGGACCAGGCCACGTTGGGCTTGAGGTTCACCCCGGCGAAGACATCCGGGTATTCCCAGATGGCCCGGGCGCGATAACCCCAGGAGGTGGCGGTGGTGAAGCCGTCGTTGTTGCAGTTGGTGCTGCGGTTGCTGGCATCCGCGCCGGGACCCGCGCCAGCGATGGTGCTGCCATTGAGGGTTGGGCAAAAACCATTGGGCAAGGTGCCCGGCCCATAGACCGGATCCCGACCGTAGCGAACCTTGTCACGGCTTTCCAGACCGCCCACATAGGTGATCCCCGCTTCACCGACGAGGGTCAGGCGACTGGCCCCCATGACCTGGTCGAAGAAATGCGTGAAGGTGGTCTGGAACTGGGTGATTTCCTTGCGGTTATAGCCGTTGATCGTCTGACCCGGCGAGCCCTTGAGGATCGAGGCATTCCCCAGGCCCGGCAATGGCGTGACACCGGCATAGAGGATATCGGTGGAGCTGATCTGCACCGGCGCATTCGGCCGGTAGCTCAACTCACCGCTCCAGGCCGTGCCGGTGGGCAAGGTGGTGGAGAAGCTCAAGCCATACAGGCGGATATTGTCCGGGTACTCCATGAAGTAGCTGGAGTTGCCGGCCACCACCAAGGGGGCCGCGGCACCGAAACCCGGAGCAGCATTGAAAACCGCCTGGGAGGCGCCCTTGGCACTGAAGATCGGCGCGCGACTGTGGTAGTTCATGAAATAGGCGCCGAACTCGGTGTCCAGCGGCTCGAAGTTGTAATGCATGGCCAAGCCGAACTGACCGCCGCTGCTGGGATCCTGGTCGGGCGTGCGCCGAACCAACACACCCTCGCCGTTGATATCGACACCAAACGGCCGTAGGCCTGCTTGCTGGGCCGGACTGATCGTGGCGGTCGAATTCAAGACCCGCAGGTTGTTGTTACAGCCATGGGAGGAAATATCCGACTGCGAGAAGAAGGTGCCGCAGTTGTCGGTGACCGTCGCATCCCAGCCGATCTGGTAGAAGCCTTCCGCCGAGAGGTTATCGGTGAGGCTCTGGTTCATGTAGAACATGTTGACCGGAATCAGGCCTTCCTTGATTTCGGCCCCCGGACGACGGAACGCGGACACATCGATCGGGTTGATCGCATTGATGCCGCCACCGATAAAGGTACTTTCACCCCAGCTCACCACCTGCTTGCCCAGGCGCACCGTGCCCGGCAGGTCGGCAATGCTGTAGTTGTGATAGGCGAAGGCATCGAGGATTTCCGCGCCGGAAGAGCGGGCACCTTCCTGGCGACCGTCGTTGCTGACGTTCTTGAAGTCGAGGTCCTGGTTCTGCAAGGCGAAGTCGTACCAGTACTTGCCACGCACGAACACGCCGGTATCGCCGTATTTCAATTCAAGGTCATGCACACCCTTGAAGATCTTCGAAAAAGTGTCCCCGGCCTTGAAGTTCTGGTGCCCGTCATCGGAGGTCTGCGACAACCCCGCGCCGCCATTGTTGACGCCAATCAGGTTTTTGTTGGGATTCTGCGTCGACCAACTGGCCCCCAGGGACAGGGACGAGTCGAAGCTGCCTTCGATTTCACCGACATTGAAGCTGACGCCAAAGGCGGGACCGGCGAGTGTAGAGGCGAGGCTGACGGCCAAGGGCAGTTTCGCCCGGCGCCAGAACGGGTTTAGCGCGATCATCGACATACTCCATGTGCTTTATTGTTTTGGCAGTGAGTACCTTCAGGAACGCCTCGGACGAAAGGGAAGCAGACACTCCCAACCCTCGCCCGAAGTGGCGGCTTATCGCTGGCCCGCCCCACTCCTGAAAATCCGTCAGCGGACTATATCCAGCAGGTAGTACCGCTTGATCCCTCTAAAGTGTGATTTGCACCCTGAGGTCACTGCACAAACAATGCGTTCGCCAAACCGCTGAAAAGCGGCGGGCAAGAATGACTGAAAATTCGGATTCGACAAGCCAAGCACTTGCTTGGTGGGGCTGCCACGCCCTTTCGGGCGTGGTGGGGACACCTCAAAGGGTCGAGAGGAAGCTGCTGTTGCTGGCCTGCCATTGAACGATATCAATACGGATGCGCTTCTTGTCCAGTTTACCGACGCTGGTCTTGGGAATTTCCGTAACAAGGGCGATCTGACTCGGAATCGCCCACTTGCTCAAGTGCCCCTGCTCGACGAAGGGCTTGAGGTGTTCCTTGAGCTCCCGGGCACCGATTTCATGGCCTTCACGCAAGACCAGCAGGGCAAACGGACGCTCGCCCCATTGCGGATCGGCAATGCCCACCACCGCGACTTCACGTACCGATGGGTGGCGGCTGACCAGGTCTTCCAGGGCCAGGGAGGAGATCCACTCGCCGCCGGTCTTGATCACGTCCTTGATCCGGTCGCGGATATCGATCACCCCCAGGCTGTCGAGGGTCGCCACGTCGCCGGTGTGCAGCCAGCCGCCGGCCCAGAGCTCGGCGCCCTTCTGCGGTTCGTTGTAATACCCCTCGGTCAGCCAGGGCGCGCGCAGCACCAGTTCGCCCTGGGTCTCGCCGTCCGCCGGGAGGAAGTTGCCGTCCTCGTCGACAATCGCCGCCTCCACCAACGGCCCGGGCACGCCAGCCTTGATCCGGTAGGTGGTGCGTTCGTCCTCGCTGCCGGCCATCAATTCTTCGCTGAGGTGGGCACAGGACACCAGCGGACCGGTCTCCGACATGCCATAGGCGGCGGTCAGTTGAATGCCCCTGCTCTTGGCGGTCTCATACAGCGTGCGGTTCAACGCACTGCCGCCGATCACCATCTTCCAGCCCTTGAAGTCGGTGCCCTGGGCCGCCTTGGCGTTGAGCACCATCTGCAGGATGGTCGGCACGCAGTGGGAGAACGTGACCTTTTCCTTGCGCCACAGCTCCACCAGCAGCTCAGGGTCGTAGCGGCCGGGATAGACCTGCTTGAGCCCGAGCATGGTCGCCACATAGGGCAGGCCCCAGGCGTGCACGTGGAACATCGGGGTGATGGGCATATAGACGTCGTTGGTACCCAGCAGGCGCACGCTGTCGATACTGCCCATGATGGTCGCCACGCCCATGGTGTGCAGCACCAGTTGGCGATGGGTGAAGTACACGCCTTTCGGATTGCCGGTGGTCCCGGTGGTGTAGAAGGTGGTGGCGACCGAGTTCTCGTCGAAATCCTCGAAGTCGTAGACCGGACTCGCCGCCGCCAGCAGTTGCTCGTATTCACCCACCAGGTTCGGCAACTCGGCGCTCTTGTCCTCGGTGTCGGTGAGCAGCAGGGTCTTGTCCACCGTGGTCAGTTGCCCGGCGATCGCCTGGTACAGGCCGACGAACTCGCTGTTGACCAGCACGAAGCGGTCCTCGGCGTGGTTCATGGTGTAGAGGATCTGCTCGGGCGAGAGGCGCACGTTGATGGTGTGGATCACCGCGCCGATCATCGGGATGGCGAACATGCATTCCAGGTAGCGATGGCTGTCCCAGTCCATCACCGCGACGGTGTCGCCGGCCTTGACCCCCGCCGCCGTCAGTACGTTGGCCAGGCGGGCGACGCGCTCGCTCAAGGTCGGATAGCTGTAGCGCAGCTTGTCGCGATAGACGATCTCGCGGGTTTTCTCGTAGCGGCTGCCGGACATCAGCAAGCGCTTGATCAACAGGGGGTATTGATAAGCCCCTTCGGCGGGCGGAATGATACGAGTCTGCAACATGGAGCTTCCTTGGTCTGTCTGCACGGTCGAAGCTAAAGATAGGCACTCTAGAGCCACCGCGCATCCACTAAATCACCCAAAGGAATGATTTGCAGACGAACGTGAGTGCTAGCTCACAGCCAGCACCCACTTGAACCTCCGCCAAGACTCAGGCCGGCTGTCCGGCGGGCTGCTGGGCCGGGGTGCGCGGAAACACCAGCGCGGCGACAAAGGTCAGTGCGGCAAAGCCCGCGAGGATCAGGTACAGGCCGGCAAAACCCTGGCGCGGTTCGACAAAGGCGATCAATGGAATGGCCGTCGCGCTGGCCCCGAACGACAGGCAGTAGCGCAAGGCAAAGACCCGCGATTGCCACTGCGGCGCGACAAAATTGGCGACCATCGCATCATTCACCGTTACCTGGCCGAACACCACGAACATCAGCGCCGCGCCCAGGACCATCACCGACAGGCCGTCGACGTAGGCCAGGCCGAACAGCAAGGGTGCCTGGCACAGGGTCAGCACCACGAACGGCCACTTCAGGCTCATGCGGTCGAGCATCCGCCCGATGCTCAACTGCGCCACCGCGCCAAAGGCGTAGGCCAGGCTGACGATCACCCCGAGCAACTGCGGCGAAGCGAGCCACTCATGCAGGCGCTCCTGGAACAGTTTCGGGTAGGTCATGGTGGTGGCATTGAACACCACCCCGCCGGTGGCCGTGACCAGTGCCAGGACGCTGAACACCATGACCATGGAAATCTGCTGGCCGCTGGCGTTGCGCAGTTTCACATGGGGCTGCAGCGGGATCGGTTCTTCGCGCACCTGCAAGGCAAACAGCACACCGAGGATGATCGACACCGCCCCCGGCAGGATAAACGCCGAACGCCAGCCGAACTGCGCCACCAGAAAGCCGGTGACCAGCGCCGAAAACGCCACGCCGAGGTTGCCCCACATGCCGTTGACGCCGATTTCACGGCCACGGTTCTGCGCGTAGCTGACCAGCATCGCCGTGCCCACCGGGTGGTAGATCGCGGCGAAGACGCCCACCAGGGTCAGCCCCAGGGTCAGCATCGGTGCCGTGCTGCTCAGGCCGGTAAAGATCGATGCGGCGCCGATGCCGAAGAAGAACAGCAGCATCATGCTCCGCCGGCTCCAGTGGTCCCCCAGCCAGCCGGCCGGCAGCGAACAGGCGCCGAAGGCAATGAAGCCGCCCAGGGACAGGCCGATCATCTGGGCGAAGTCGAGACCAAAGGCCTGGCCCATGCCAAGCACGGCGGCGGGATAAATCAGCATGAACATGTGGTCGATCACATGAGCTGCATTGATGTAGCGGATTACGTTTCGGGGTTGGTTCATCGCGGCACACACGTCAGGATTGTTATCGGTCCGTTATGCTAAGTTGGCGGCAAAACGCATTTCTGCCAACAAACTCATCAAACCAGACAGACTTGTAGAATCAGACATGCTAATCAGCCACTTCCTACACGGCCCAGTCAGCGCCTATCCCCGCGACTACGTCGACGGTGCACACCAGGAACTGCACGTCCATCAGGAAGCGCAGTTGCTCTATGCCGTGTGCGGGGTCATGCGCCTGGTCACCGCCGAAGGCGCGTGGATCATCCCACCAACCCGCGCCGTGTGGATTCCGCCCTGGGTCGAGCATGAGATTTTCATGAGCGGCGAAGTGCGCATGCGGTCGTTATTTATCGCCGCCGAGTATTCCCCGGCCAACCTCCACGGTTGCTGTGTGCTGGCGGTGACGCCGTTGCTGCGGGAGTTGATCGTGCGTGCGGTGCAAGGGCCGGAACAGGCGAGCAACCCACTGATCCAGCAACTGATGCTGGAGGAGCTGGCGGCCCTGGAGAACCTGCCGCTGCATATCCCGATGCCAACGGATAGGCGCCTGCAACGGATCTGCCTGGCCCTGCTGGAAACCCCGGATCACCCCAACAGCCTGGAAGACTGGGCACAGCAGGTCGGCGCCAGCACCCGGACCCTGGCGCGGCTGTTCCAGCAGCAAGTGCGGATGAATTTCAATGCCTGGCGCCAGCAACTGCGCCTGATGGAGGCCTTGCCACGCCTGATCGCCGGGGAAAGCGTGCAGCACGTGGCCAAGGTGTTGGGCTATGGCAGCGCCCGGGCCTTCAGTTCGATGTTTCGTCGCCTGCTTGGCGACAACCCGCGGGACTACCTGAATGCCCTGAACCAGTTCAGTTCGATCAATGCATCTCGGTGAAGGCCAGCTTCACGCCGATGGCGATCAGCACCGCGCCCATGGTCCGGTCGAACCAGTGGCCCATGCGGGCGAAACCGGCGCGTACACGCTGCTGGCTGAACAGCATCGCCACCAGGCAGAACCACAGCGCGGTGGCCACGGCCAGGTAAACGCCGTAGCCGGCCTGGACCAGTAGCGGCGTGTGCGGGTTGATCACCACGGTGAACAGCGAGAGGAAAAACAGCGTGGCCTTGGGGTTCAGGCCATTGGTCACAAAGCCCGAGGTGAAGGCGCCGCGCGCGGTGCGCTCACCGACCTGCAAGGCCAGCTCGTCGCTCACCGGCTGGGCCGGCTTGGCGCGGATGGCCTTGAAACCGATGTACAGCAGGTAGGCCGCCGCCAGCCATTTCAAGGCGTTGAACAGCACGATCGATTGCGACACGATCAGGCCGATCCCCAGCAGCGAGTAGCCCACATGCAGGAAAATCGCCGTGCCGACGCCCAGCGCGGTCCAGGTGCCGGCACGTCGACCATGGGTCACGCTCTCGCGCACCACCACGGCAAAGTCCGGGCCGGGACTGGCCACCGCCAGCAGGTGAATCAGGGCAACGGTCAGGAATTCCGTCAGGTAGATGGACACGGCGATGGGCTCCTCGGTAACTGAATATGTCTGTTAGGCTCGTCACCTTACGCGTTCATCCAATAGCACAAAAGGTACAGTTGATGAGCAACTCCCGCCGCGCGGTATTTCTCGATCACCCTTCCCTGGATCTCGGCGATCTTGACCTCGATCCGCTGCGGGCCTGCTTCGACGAGCTGTGCCTGTATGCCACGACCACGCCGGAGACGGTCATCGAACACCTGAAAGGCGCCAGCGTCGCCATCAGCAACAAGGTCCCGTTGACCGCCACCACCCTGGCCGCCTGCCCCGAGCTGAAGCTGATCCTGATCAGCGCCACCGGCACCAACAATGTCGACCTGGCCGCCGCCCGCGCCCAGGGCATTACCGTGAGCAACTGCCAGGGTTATGGCACGCCGTCGGTGGCCCAGCACACCCTGATGTTGCTGCTGGCCCTGGCCACGCGCCTGACCGATTACCAGAAAGCCGTCGGTGAAGGCCGCTGGCAGCAGGCCAAGCAGTTCTGCCTGCTGGACTTCCCGATTGTCGAACTGGAGGGCAAGACCCTCGGCCTGCTCGGCCATGGCGAACTCGGCGGCGCGGTGGCGCGGCTCGCCGAAGCCTTCGGCATGCGTGTATTGCTCGGGCAGATTCCCGGTCGCCCGGCCCGGGCCGATCGCGTACCGCTGGAACAATTGCTACCGCAGGTCGATGCGCTGACCCTGCACTGCCCGCTCAACGAATACACCCGCCACTTTATCGGTGCCTCGGAACTCGCGCAGCTCAGGCCCGGGGCCTTTGTGGTCAACACCGCCCGCGGCGGCCTGATCGACGAACTGGCCCTGGCCGACGCCCTGCGCAGCGGCCACCTGGGCGGCGCCGCCACCGATGTGCTGAGCGTCGAACCGCCAACCAACGGCAACCCGCTGCTGGCCGGCGACATTCCGCGCCTGATCGTCACCCCCCACAACGCCTGGGGCAGCCGCGAGGCCCGGCAACGAATTGTCGGCCAGTTGGCGGAAAACGCCCTGGGTTTCTTCAACGGGGCAGCGTTGCGGGTTGTCAGTTGATAGACTGCGGCACTTTTTTCAGGGAGCAGACCATGGATCCGCGCAGTGAAGTACTGCTTCGTCAGGCCGATTATTTCCAGGGCAAGCTGTTGCTCGCCGGGCTGCCCGCCGACGACCTGCTCGGACGCCTGCCCAACGCCCACGGCTGGTGCTGGCACGCCGGCGATCAGGCGGCATTGGAGGCGCGCTTCGAAGGCCGCAGCCATTTTGGCGTGCATATCCCCGAGATCCCGTTCGACAGCGCCGTGGTGTTCCTGCCCAAGTCCAAGGACCTGACCGACTACCTGCTCAACGCCATCGCCTCGCGCCTGCCGGGTGGCGAGGTGTTCCTGGTCGGGGAAAAACGCAGCGGTATCGAAGGCGCGGCCAAGCAGCTCAACCCCTTCGGCAAGCCGCGCAAGCTCGACAGCGCCCGACATTGCCAGCTGTGGCAGGTCACCGTGGCCGAAGCACCGGTCGCCAAAACGCTGGAAAGCCTGGCGCAACATTACCAGCTGGACCTGGCCGAAGGGTCGCTCAAGGTGGTCAGCCTGCCCGGGGTATTCAGCCACGGCCGGCTGGATCGCGGCAGTGCCCTGTTGCTGGAACACCTGGACAAACTGCCGAGCGGCAACCTGCTGGACTTCGGTTGCGGCGCCGGTGTCCTCGGCGCGGCCGTGAAGCGGCGTTACCCGCACAACCACGTGATCCTGCTCGACGTCGACGCTTTTGCCACCGCCAGCAGTCGCCTGACCCTGGCCGCCAACGGCCTCGACGCCGAGGTGTTGACCGGTGACGGTATCGACGCCGCGCCCATGGGCTTGAGTGCGATCCTGAGCAATCCGCCGTTCCATGTCGGGGTTCACACCGATTACCTGGCGACGGAGAATTTGTTGCGAAAAGCAGCAAAACATCTGAAAAACGGCGGCGAACTTCGGCTGGTGGCGAACAGTTTCCTACGTTATCAGCCACTGATCGAAGAGCATCTCGGACGCTGCGTGACCAAGGCCGAGGGACAGGGCTTCCGGGTCTACAGCGCCAAGCGCGGTTGAAAAAGAAGGCTTGCGCAATGGATTCCGCCTAGGCAGAATCCGCTCCGTCCTAGGGGAGTAGTCTCCCACGAGCGCCACGCTCGTCCGGCATGCGTCAACATACTTGGTCAACAGGCCATGGCGCATGCGACCCACGGTCCGCACAGACGGGCCCGGGGTTTGACAAGACCTATGACACGAACACCTTACCCGGGGCGGGGAGGCTGTACGTGTCATAGCCGTGTCGACCCGCCCCTTAGGAAAACCTGATGCTGGATTCCCTGCTCGTCCCCACCGCAATCGTTGCCTTGGCCGAAATCGGCGACAAGACGCAGTTGCTCGCGCTCATTCTGGCTGCACGCTTTCGCAAGCCCTGGCCGATCATTGCCGGTATCGTGGCGGCGACCCTGGCCAACCATGCGGCAGCCGGCGCGGTAGGCGCCTGGTTCGGCAGTTTCTTCTCCGATGCGGTGTTGCACTGGATCCTCGCGGCGAGCTTTACCGCCACCGCCCTGTGGACCCTGGTGCCGGACAAGATCGACGATGACGAGACCACCACGGCGCGCAAGTTCGGCCCGTTCCTGACGACCCTGATCGCGTTCTTCCTCGCGGAAATCGGTGACAAGACCCAGATCGCCACGGTGATGCTGGCGGCGCAGTATCCGGAGCTGTGGCTGGTGATCATCGGCACCACCCTGGGTATGCTGATTGCCAACGTCCCGGTGGTACTGGCGGGCAACTTCGCCGCCGACAAGCTGCCGCTGACCCTGATCCGTCGCCTGGCGGCGACAGCGTTCTTCATCCTCGCGGTGGTCGCGGTGTACAAGGCGATGCAGAGCAGCGGCTGGATCTAAAGCAGGTTCCTTGTGGCGAGAGGGTTTGCCCTCTCGCTACACAGGGTCAGGACTTCCTGGCCTGCTGATACAACGGCATCACCTTCGGAATCGCTGCCTCCAACGAAGCAATACGACTATCGGACGCCGGGTGGGTGCTCATGAACTCCGGCGGCGCACCTTCAGCCGCCTTGCCCATCTTGTTCCACAGGCTGATGGCCGCGTTCGGGTTGTAGCCGGCGCGAGCCGCCAGCTCCAGGCCGATCAGGTCCGCCTCGTTCTCATTGGCCCGGCTGTTGGGCAAGGTCATGCCGTAGTTGGCCACGGTATCGGCCAGCGCCAGGCTGTCCTGTCCCAGGCCGAACAAGGCGCCCGCGCCCTGCTTCGCCATCTCGACCCCATAAGCCTTGGACATCGCTTCACGCCCGTGCTCGCGCAAGGCGTGGGCAATTTCATGGCCCATCACCGCGGCAATCTCGTCGTCACTCAGCTTGAGCTTATCGATCAGGCCACTGTAAAAGATGATCTTGCCGCCAGGACCGCAGTTGGCATTGAGCTCGTCACTCTTGATCAGATTGACCTCCCACTGCCATTGCGCCGAATCCGGACGGAAGGTCGGCGCCTGGGCGATCAGGCGCTTGGCGATCGCCTGGACCCGCTTGGCATTGGCGCTGGTCTTGTCCAGAACACCCTTGCCACCCGCCTCCCCCAGGGTCTTCTGATACGACTGCGCGTACATCTGGTCGACTTGCTGGCTCGACAGCAGGCTGAACATGTACTGCTTGCGCTCAACCCCGACCGCCCCCGCGTTGGTGGTGTTAACAGCCTGGCATCCGCCCAACAGCAAACTCGCGCTCAACGCGCCCAACACCCAAGCTCTAGCCATGAACACTCTCCCTGAAAACTGCGGCTATCCTAGGCGGTGATTTGTATCAATGCCAGATACAAACGACGTGTAGCACATCAATTTCGGATACATCACGCACCTCCCGTAGGAAAAGATTCATAAATCCGACAAAGCCGCGCGGAGCGGGCCTGCGTACCTATCCATTTGCGACCTGCACACATCCAAAGCAGTCATTTCGTCACTGGCCCCTCATGCTCGTGAAAAATGCAGCCGATACAAATTGGCAGATGTCACTCCTTGCGTCCGGGGCTCCCATGAAATTCAAGTCGATCCAGTTTTCCGTCGCGGCCCTGGCCGGGGCCATTATCCTCAGCGTGGTCGGGGCCCTGGTGGTCTACGCCCTGTTTTCCGGGGCCAGGACCCAGGACATGGTGCAACAGCGCACCCAGGCGCAATTCGAACAGGTGATCCAGCAGCGCCTGGATGCGCTGGCCCGCACCCAGGTCAGCCAGATCCAGCGCGAACTCGAAGCGCCGCTGCTGATTGCCGGCGGCCTGGTCCGGGTCAACAGCCTGATCGGCACCACCGGCGCCGACGGCAAGCCCGCCTTGAGCCTCAGCCGCGAACAACTGATCAGCCTGGTCAAGGAAAACGTCCAGCAGAACCCGAAGATCCTCGGCACCTATATCGGCTGGGAAAAGAACGCCCTGGACCACAACGACGCCGCCTATGTCGACACCAAGGTCGCCGGTATCGACCCCAAGGACGGCCGCTTTCTGCCCTGGTGGTTCCGTAACGACGACGGCACCCTCGGCGAGTCGAGCCTGGTGGATGTGGACGACCAGAAACTGCTCTCCACCGGCATCCGCGCCAGCGAGTACTACCTGTGCTCCAAGGAAACCAGGAAGTCCTGCGTGATCGACCCGGCGCCCTACAAGGTCGGCGACAAGATGGTCATGCTTGCCTCCTTTATCCAGCCGATCCTGCTCAACGGCGCGTTCCAGGGCATCGTCGGCGCCGACCTGTCGGTGAACTTCATTCAGGACATGCTGCTGGCCGCCAACCAGAAACTCTATGGCGGTGCCGGCAACATGGCGCTGGTGGGCAGCAATGGTCGCCTGGTGGCCTACACCAAGGACTCAAGCAAATTCGGCGAGAAGGCCGGGGACGTGCTCGGGGCCGACAAGGTCGCGACCATGGGCAAGCTCAATCGCGGCGAAGTGACCTATAACGTCGACAAGGACAAAGGCACCATCGAGCTCTACCTGCCCTTCGGCATCGGCCAGACCGACGCGCGCTGGACCCTGATGATGCAGCTGCCGCTGGACGCCGTCATGGCTGACCTGCACAAGCTGCAAGGCGACCTCGACACCCAGCGCAAGGCCGATGTCTTCGGCATGGCCATGGTCGGCCTGGTGATCGCTGGCCTGGGACTGTTGGTGATCTGGCTGGTGGGCCACGGCATCGCCCGTCCCCTCAAGCAGATGGTCGCCATGCTCGACGACATCGCCCAGGGCGAAGGCGACCTGACCCGGCGCCTGAGCAGCGACCGTGCCGACGAACTGGGCTCGATCGCCAAGGGTTTCAACACCTTCCTGATCAAGTTGCAGGCGATGATCACCCAGGTGGTGACCTCGGTGCAGAGTGTCAGCGACTCCTCCGAACACACCGCGGATATCGCGATCCGGACCAACCAGGGCGTGCACAAGCAGATGGCCGAGATCGACCAGGTGGCCACCGCCGTGCAGGAAATGACCGCCACCGCCCAGGACGTGGCGCGCAATGCGACCCAGGCGGCCCAGGCCGCCAGCCATGCCGACATGGCCGCCAGCGACGGGATGCGCATCGTCAAGGACACCTCGACCTCCATCGGCGCCCTGGCCCTGGAGATCGGCCGCGCGGTCAGCGTGGTGCAGACCCTGGCCAAGGACAGCGAGAACATCAATGCAATCCTGACGGCCATCCGCGGCATTGCCGAACAGACCAACCTGCTGGCGCTCAACGCCGCCATCGAAGCCGCCCGGGCCGGCGAGCAGGGTCGAGGCTTTGCGGTGGTGGCCGATGAAGTGCGCAACCTGGCGCAGAAGACCCAGAAGGCCACGGAAGAAATCCAGTCGATGATCCAGCAGTTGCAGCAAGGCACCCGCGACGTGGTCAAGGTCATGGAAGACAGCCAGGCCAAGACCGACGAAAGCGTGCAGCACGCGGCCAAGGCGGCCCAGGCGCTGGAAAGCATCACCCAGGCGGTGTCGGTGATCAACGACATGAACACCCAGATCGCCAGCGCGGCCGAGGAACAGAGCGCGGTGGCCGACGACATCAACCGCAACGTGATCAATATCGGCCAGGTGGCCAATGAAGTAGCGGGCGGCGCCGACGAGTCGAGCGCGGCCAGTGCGCAATTGACCAAGCTGGCGGAGCAGCAGCGGCGATTGATCAATCAGTTCAGGGTGTAGGACTTCACCGAATCAACCCGGCGTCAGGCACTCCGGCGCATTGAGCTTCGGATCGTTCACCAGATTGGCCAGCACCCGCTCGCGCAAGGGCGCCTGGGGGCTGGCCAGCAGCGCCTGCAAATCCGTCATGGAGGCCTGCGCCGACAACCAGGTTTCCTGCCCCGCCGCATCCAGGATCAGCGGCCGCCGTTGATTCGACGCCGCCTGGGTCACCACCGCGGTGCTCAACCAGACATGCCCATCCACCGGATAGGCCTCCCAGATCGCCGCAAAAAACAGGCTCGACCCTTCCGCCGGCGTCAGCCAATAAGGCCGCTTGCGCTGGGTTCCGCGCCACTCGTAGAAACCGTTGGCCGGCAGCAGGCAACGCCGCTCGCGGAACGCCTGGCGAAACATCGGCTGCTCGGCCAGGGTTTCGGCCCGGGCATGGGCCGGTGTCTTCGACAGATCGGTCAGCCACGCCGGGGTCAGCCCCCAGCGGGCACGGGCCAGCTCACGCTGCCCCTCGGCGACACGCAGGATCAGCACCGAATCATTGGGCGAAATATTCCACTGCGCCTGCTGGTCGGCGGGAAAGCCGGGCAAGGCCGCGAAGGTGGGGTTCCAGCGAAACAGGGCATAACGTCCACACATGGGGCAATACGGCTCTTTTCAAAAACGCGGGGCAATCAAGGTACAACACAGCCCCTGTAGGAGCTGGCTTGCCTGCGATGAGGCCCTTGAGCCTTGCAGCGCCCTGACGGACGCCATCGCCAGCAAGCCGGCTCCCACAAGGTGCGCGGTGCTTTCAAGAAACTAACAGACCAGCACATCCGGAAAACTCTCCGGCTCGTCGCCGGCCAGCGGCAACGCCGCATTGTACGCGGCGATCAGTTCCCGCGCGCATTGCGCCTGGTCATTGTCCACCGCCAGGGCCAGCAAGCCGAAGACCGGCAACTCTCCCACCCCACCCAGCAAGTCACGCCCCGCCAGGTGCGCCTGAATCCCTTCACTGGCGAGCATGCCTTGCAGCAGCTCGCCTTCCATCAGGTTTTCCGGCTCGTAGATACGCTGCATGGGGGCGCCCTCATCGCTCGTTCTCGCTGTAAACGTCGAGCATCCATTCCTCGCCATCGGTCTGCAGGACAAAGGTGATCGGTCGACAACACACCGCACAGTCCTCGATATAACTCTGGTCGCCGCCAGTCAGATCCAGGACCGCCTCACCGATTTCACCACAATAGGGACATTCGTAACGCTCAGTTTCCAGCATCGCGGCCTCCGAAGTGACTTGTGCGTATAATCGCCGGTCTATTTGCAAGGCTATTTTATGTCTGGGCTTTATTTTCCAGACCGGGCTTTGTTATTTATCACTCAAACCTCTACTTACCCTAGCCGTTTCCAACAAGAGAGAATATGGGCGAATTCGATACCATCCGACCTTACGACGACAGTGAAGTACCGGCCGTCATGGCCCGGCTGTTCGGCGACCAGGCGTTTCTAGATATCCTCACCCACTTCCGCTTCCCGCGCCTGGCCGGTGCCTTCGGCTGGCTGCTCAGACCCTTGATCGCCCACCGCCTGCGCCGTGAGTTCGCCGGCGTGACCTCGGTCGCCACCTTGCAGGACAAGGTCGAGGTCTACGTCGACCAGACCATCGAGCGCGCCACCGACGGCGTCACCTACACCGGCGTCGAACAGTTCAAGTCAGGCCAGGCCTACCTGTTCCTGGCCAACCACCGGGACATCGTGATGGACCCGGCGTTCGTCAACTATGCCGTGTATCACGCCGGTTTGCCCACACCGCGTATCGCCATCGGTGACAACCTGCTGCAGAAGCCGTTTGTCAGCGACCTGATGCGCCTGAACAAGAGCTTTATCGTGCACCGCTCGATCGCCGGACGGCGGGAAAAGATGGCCGCCTATCAATTGCTCTCGGCCTATATCAACCATTCGATCCGTCATGATTGCCAGTCGATCTGGATCGCCCAGGCCGAAGGCCGGGCCAAGGACGGTGATGACCGTACCGAATCGGCGATCCTGAAAATGTTCCACATGAGCCGCAAGGACGAGCCGTTCGCCGAGGTCATCCGTTCGCTGAACCTGACTCCCGTGTCCATCAGCTACGAATATGATCCCTGCGACCAGGCCAAGGCCCGCGAGTTGTATATCCGCGCCACCACCGGCAGCTACACCAAGGCGCCAGGCGAGGATGACGTCAGCATCGCCAAGGGCATCACCGGCTACAAGGGCCGGGTCCATGTGAATTTCGCCGCGCCACTGACCGGTGAGTTCGAGGACACCAAGGTCCTGGCCACGGAAATGGACCGGCAGATCCTCGAAGGTTATCGCCTGTTCCCGGTGCATTACCTGGCGTATGCCCAGTGGAGCAACGCCGATCCGCAATTGCAGGTACCGGGCGCCGCCCAGGTGTTTGCCGCCGACGAACTGGCCAAGGCCCAGGCGCAATGGCAGGAACGCCTGGACGCCTGCCCGGTCGAGCACCGTCCGTACCTGGTGCAGCAATACGCCACGCCGGTGCGTAATCAGTATCGGGTCAAAGCCGGTCTGGGGCTTCCATAGCCACGATCTGCAAACAACAACGGCGCCCACGGGCGCCGTTGTTGTTTCTGTTGGTCGGGTTAATTTCCGTTGTCACCGGAACGTCACCTTAACAAGCCAGTCTGTCGCCCCTCGATAGCCCACGGAGCTTGTCATGCTGCACGCAGAAAACCAGGATCGGCTTTATCTGATCGCCCCCAGTGACGAACAGCAAGCCCTGGTGGACGCCATGTCGTTCAATGTCCAGGACCGCCATTGGCTGGTCTATTGCGCCCTGGGCGGGCACCAGCACGCCGACCTGCCGGAAGCCGATCTGCTGACCGGAGTGAGCATGCTGGATCTTTATGTGGAGGCGGCGTGAGCCGGCTCCACACCACTCAGCTTACTCGCTCAGCACTTGGCCGATTTTCGGGTCCTTGAACACCCGGGTCAGCGCATCGCTCAACACGTCGCTGATCAACTTGGTGTTCGACTCTTCGTTCGGCGCCATGCCGAAACGCTGGTTCAACGACGCCCCGTAGCTACCGCTGTAACGACGGTTGGCGTTGGTCACATCGGAGCGGAAGTTGGCTCCGATGGTCGCTTCGGTCACGTAGACGCCTTCTTTCGGCGACTGATAGGTCAGGTCGGACAAGGTCACGGTCAGGGTCGGCGCATTCATCGCATTCGGCGAAGGGGTAAAACCCAACAGGCGCACGGCCGCTTCAGCCTGGGCCTGCAGTTTCGGGATCAGGTCGGCGCCTTGCACGGTAATCGCGCTGGTTTCAGGGTACAGACCGCCCCGCGTGCCCAATACCGGCGAACGACGACCGTCCACCACCCGCACCACCACCGGCTGGCCATGACCGACCGGCGCCAGTTGAGTAGTGAGCGTGGGCTGCGGGCTGAGTTGTTGCGGGCTGTTGGCACAGCCGACAAGTGTCAAACTGGTTACAGTGATCAAACCGAACAACAGGCGTTGCAACATGCTCATCTCTCCAAGGACCAGGCATCATTCAGACGCTGAGTATAGCGGGGCCCGGGCGTCGCTCACCAGCGCCACCACGGCTTGCTGAAAAGTCTGACAAACCCGGCCGGCCAGCGTTCCCGTCACAAGCCTGTCACAGGGTTCTGCAACCCTGCGCACGGCCTCTGAACGATGCCGCTGCCCGGCATCTGACCAGATGTCGAATAAAAGTCATTAAACACGACCATTTCCCCCCGTTTCTTAGTTACAATCTCCCCCCGATTATAAGGACGTCTCCTGATCGGGCCTCGCAGCACCGCCAATGCGCTTGCATCGGCACCTTCGTATTGCCCACAGAGAGCCGCCCACACAGATCGAGTGAAGCCGGCGAGCTTGCTGTTACCTGCGCAAACCACCGTTTTCAGCGAATCTGCCAGAGCTGCCCTTGTGCTCGCTCACTGAGTTGTTGGCCCGTGCCGCCTGCCCTTCCCGGCGGGTATTCGCACCGCGGGCCCGGTGACAGACCGCGGCAGCCCTTTTTTGAGGTTCACGTCTTCAAAAGAGCGTGAAAAAACGGGTTTTCACAACTTCACGAGAGTGTGGCGAACAAATGAATAGTTTCGCGTCTGAACAGGCACCATCAGCGTCCCCAACGGCCTCATCACACAGGACCCGATACACCCCGACAGGTGCTTGACGCCTGTTCGCTTACGGATTTGGTTGCACGAATCGGACGCTCTTGACCATAAGTCGAATTGCCCGTGTTGCCCACACATGCGTTCATACGCACCTTGGGCCCACCGGCAGCGTCCGCTGAAGTTGCAAGAAATTGCGAAGAATCGGACATGGCCATCCTGGTCGGGTCATTGCTGGGCTAACGTCAAACGTGCCCCGCCCATGCCCGGCAGCCATGCCGTCAATGTGGTGCTGCAGATTTTGGAGACGCGTTAATGGCGCATAACGAAGCAGTTGATGTGGTCCTGGTTGGGGCCGGCATCATGAGTGCCACCCTTGCGGTGCTGCTCAAGGAGCTCGACCCCGCGATCAAGCTGGAAGTCGTCGAGCTGATGGATTCCGGTGCCGCGGAGAGTTCCAACCCGTGGAACAACGCCGGCACCGGCCATGCCGGGCTGTGCGAGCTGAACTACACGCCGCAGGCGGCTGACGGCTCCATCGACATCAAGAAAGCCGTGCACATCAACACCCAGTTCGAGGTGTCGAAGCAGTTCTGGGCCTATCTGACCCAGAAAGGCACCTTCGGCTCGTGCAAATCCTTCATCAGCCCGGTGCCGCACCTGAGTTTCGTCCAGGGCGAAAAAGGCGTGGAGTTCCTCAAGAAGCGCTTTGAAGCCATGCATCCGCACCATGCCTTCGCCGAGATGGAGTACACCGAAGACCGCGCGAAGATGGCCGAGTGGATGCCGCTGATGATGCCGGGCCGCGCGGCCGACGAGGCGATTGCCGCGACCCGCGTGATGAAAGGCACCGACGTCAACTTCGGCGCCCTGACCAATCAGTTGCTCAAGCACCTGACCAGCACACCCGATGCCCAGGTCAAGTACTGCAAGCGCGTCACCGGCCTCAAGCGCAATGGCGCCGGCTGGACCGTAAGCATCAAGGATGTGAACAGCGGCAACAGCCGTGACGTCGATGCCAAGTTCGTCTTCCTCGGTGCCGGTGGCGCGGCGCTGCCGCTGCTGCAGGCTTCGGGCATCGAGGAAAGCAAGGGTTTCGGCGGCTTCCCGGTAAGCGGCCAATGGCTGCGCTGCGACAACCCGGATGTGGTCAAGCACCACCAGGCCAAGGTCTACAGCCAGGCCGCCGTGGGTTCGCCACCGATGTCCGTGCCGCACCTGGACACCCGCGTGGTCGATGGCAAGAAATCCCTGCTGTTCGGGCCTTATGCCGGTTTCACCACCAAGTTCCTCAAGCACGGTTCGCTGATGGACCTGCCACTGTCGGTACGCGCCGGCAATATCGGCCCGATGCTGGCCGTGGCCCGTGACAACATGGACCTGACCAAGTACCTGATCAGCGAAGTGATGCAGTCCATGGAGCAGCGCCTGGAATCCCTGCGCCGCTTCTACCCGGAGGTGAAAGCCGAGGACTGGCGCCTGGAAACGGCCGGCCAGCGGGTGCAGATCATCAAGAAAGACGCGAAGAAAGGCGGCGTCCTGCAGTTCGGTACCGAACTGGTGGCGGCGAAGGACGGCTCGCTGGCCGCCCTGCTCGGTGCATCGCCGGGCGCTTCGGTGACCGTGTCGATCATGCTGGAACTGATCGAGCGCTGCTTCGCGGACAAGGCCAAGGGTGAGTGGGCAGCCAAGCTCCACGAAATCTTCCCGGCACGGGAAAAAGTCCTGGAGACGGATGCAGCGTTGTATCGCCAGATCAATGCGCAGAACAACGTCCGCCTGGAACTGGTTGAGCCGAGCAGCGAGACCGAAAGCTACGCTTGAGGTGATCGCTGACAAAAAACGCCCCGCTCTTCGGTTGAAGAGCGGGGCGTTTTTTTTGGTCAGGATTCAACGAAAGCCCGCGTTATCGTTCATCGCGAGCAAGCTTGCGCCTACAGGAATGGCGCCGTACGCGAAATGTCGGTTCGCCGCAGCATTGTAGGAGCAAGCTTGCTCGCGATGCAGGCAACGCGGTCTTGAATCTTACCCGCGAGCCTTGTCGATCAACTCGATATAGTCGCCGGCATTACGCTGGTCGCGGATCAGGCTCACGAAGTCCTGGCCGTGCTCGTCTTTACCGTCGAGGTCGTAACCGGCTTCCTTGAAGAACCCCAGGAAGCGCTCGAAATCGTCGATACGCAGTCCACGGTAGGCCTTGATCAGTTTGTGCAGGGACGGCGAAGTGGCGTCGACCGGCTCGAAATCGAGAAACAACTTGATCTGCGCATCGCCGATCTCGTCACCAATCACCTGTTTCTTATCTTTGCGCATTACCGGCTCCAGCCAACAGACATTACACGGGGCAGGCAGTTTACCCCCGCCTCTGCTCCGGTCTCAACGAGTACGAACTGATCCGGTCCACACAGGCGCCAACGGCTCAACCCCGAGCGTAAAAACTGTGCTCCGAAGCCCGCACGCGGCGTCTAGCAGCATGTAGCCCCGCAACCCGGCGGGAAGTGACTGCGAGCCCGAGCATGCAAGCGCTGTTGAACGAGATCCTCGATGAAGTCCGGCCCTTGATCGGCCAGGGCAAGGTGGCCAATTACATTCCGGCGCTGGCGGATGTGCCGGCCAATCAGTTGGGTATTGCCGTGTATGGCAACGACGGCGAAATGTTCTGCGCCGGCGACGCACAGACGCCGTTCTCGATCCAGAGTATTTCCAAGGTCTTCAGCCTGGTGCAGGCGATCAACCACTCCGGCGAGGCCATCTGGGAGCGGCTGGGCCATGAACCCTCCGGACAGCCGTTCAACTCGCTGGTGCAGCTGGAGTTCGAACGCGGTCGCCCACGTAACCCGTTTATCAACGCCGGCGCCCTGGTGATCTGCGATATCAATCAATCGCGCTTCGCCGCGCCGGCACTGTCGATGCGCGATTTCGCCCGGCGCCTGTCGGGCAATATGCAGGTCATGGTGGACGGCAAGGTGGCCGAGTCGGAGTACCAGCACCGGGCGCGCAACGCGGCCATGGCCTATCTGATGCAGTCATTCGGCAATTTTCACAACGATGTCGAAGCCGTGCTGCGCAGCTATTTCAGCCACTGCGCCCTGCGCATGAACTGCATCGACCTGGCGCGGGCGTTCGGTTTCCTGGCCAATGACGGCTTCTGCAAGCACAGCGGCGAGCAGATCCTGACCCGGCGCCAGACCCAGCAGGTCAACTCGATCATGGCCACCAGCGGGCTGTATGACGAGGCCGGGAACTTTGCCTATCGCGTCGGCTTGCCGGGTAAGAGCGGTGTCGGTGGAGGGATTGTCGCGGTGGTGCCGGGACGCTTTACCGTGTGCGTCTGGGCACCGGAGCTGAATGTGGCGGGCAACTCGTTGGTGGGGATGGCGGCGTTGGAGCTGCTGAGCGAGCGGATTGGTTGGTCGGTGTTTTAAAAACACCACAATGTGGCGAGCGGGGTTGCTCAAATACCAGTCAGTTAAGGAAGTGAGATATTGAAAACGCCAAATAACCTGTAGGAGCAGGGCTTGCCCGCGAAGCTTTTGGCGATTTTACGGGCCCCTTCGCTGGCAAGCCATGCTCCTACAGGATTGATGGCGTCCTTGAGACTCAGGTAATCGGCGCCGGATTGAACAAGGTAATGTCGTTGTGCAGCTTGTGCTGCTCGGCCCAGGTCTTTTTCCGGCCGCTGGCGACATCCAGGTAGTAGTTGAACAACTCCCAACCCAGGTCCTCGATCGTTGCCCGCCCGGTGGCAATCCGCCCGGCATCGATATCGATCAGGTCCGGCCAACGCTGTGCCAGCTCGGTACGGGTCGAAACCTTCACCACCGGCGCCATCGCCAGCCCATAAGGCGTACCCCGCCCGGTGGTGAACACATGCAGGTTCATCCCGGCCGCCAGCTGCAAGGTACCGCAGACAAAATCACTGGCAGGCGTCGCACAGAAAATCAGGCCCTTGCGCGTAAAACGTTCGCCAGGGCCAAGCACGCCGTTGATCGCACTGCTGCCGGACTTGACGATGGAGCCCAGGGACTTCTCGACAATATTCGACAACCCGCCCTTCTTGTTCCCCGGCGTGGTATTCGCGCTGCGGTCCGCCTCGCCCTTGGCCAGGTAGCGGTCGTACCAGTCCATCTCACGCACCAGCGCCTCGGCCACCGGCAGGTTTTCTGCCCGCGAGGTCAGCAGGTAGATCGCATCACGCACTTCCGTCACTTCGGAAAACATCACCGTCGCCCCGGCCCGCAGCAGTAGGTCGGAGGCATAACCCAAGGCCGGGTTGGCGGTGATCCCGGAAAACGCATCACTGCCGCCACACTGCATGCCGAGGATCAGCTCCGACGCCGGCACGGTTTCCCGACGCCGCAGATCGAGCTTCTTCAGACGGGTTTCCGCCAACGCCATGATCTGCTCGATCATCTCGGTAAACCCGTGACTGGAATCCTGCAGCCGATACAACCAGGGCTCACTCAGATCCACCGAGCTGTCGCCCTCGTGCATCACCTGGCCGGCCTGCAACTTCTCGCAGCCCAGGCTGATCACCAGCGCTTCACCGCCCAGGTTCGGGTTGCGCGCCAGGTTGCGCACGGTGCGGATCGGGATATAGGCATCGGTCGCGGTAATCGCCACGCCGCAGCCATAGCTGTGGGTCAATGCCACCACGTCATCGACATGGGGGTACTTGGGCAGCAATTCATCCTTGATACGCTTGACCGCATGGTCCAGCACAC
The DNA here is from genome assembly GCF_023242525.1 of Pseudomonas sp. MWU12-2319. Lineage (NCBI taxonomy): Bacteria > Pseudomonadati > Pseudomonadota > Gammaproteobacteria > Pseudomonadales > Pseudomonadaceae > Pseudomonas > Pseudomonas sp. MWU12-2319. The sequence continues at coordinate 60,177 of NZ_JALJES010000023.1, read as the reverse complement.
CGGTGACGCACTGCACCGTGGTGGTGATGCCGAGGATATTGCGCGTACCGACGGTACCGTCGGCATTGCGATAACCTTCGAAGGTGAAACCCTCAAGCGGCGCCTGGGCCGCCGGCACATCGGTGGACAGCGGCAGGCTGTCCAGCGGCGGCGCGGTAGGCATGCGCAGTTGATCTTCCTTGACCCAACTGCCCTGGGGAATCGGCAGCAACGCATAACCGATAACCTGGCCGTAGCGGATCACTTCGCCGCCCTCGGCGATATCCACCAGCGTCACCTTGTGGCTCTGGGGAATGTGCTCGCGGGTCACCAGGCCGTCCGGGAACTCGGTACCGGCCGGTACACCCTGGTCATTGACCACGATCACCACATTGTCCCGCTCGTGCAGGCGGATATAGCGCGGCGAGTCGGAATGTTCAATCAACTGCATGACGCCGCTCCTCAGGAATGGGCTTGGGACAGACGGGGCTCGCTATTGAGCTTGGGACCGGCGGGCGGATCGCGCAGTTCGACGCGCTTGATCTCACCGACGATCACCACATAGCTGATCACCGCCAACAACGCATTGGCGCCGACAAACACCAGGGCCCACTTGAACGAACCGGTGGCGCTGATGATGTAGCCGATCACGATCGGCGTGGTGATGGAGGCGATATTGCCGAACATGTTGAACAGGCCGCCACTCAAACCGGCAATCTGCTTCGGCGAGGTATCGGAAACCACTGCCCAGCCCAGCGCACCCACGCCCTTGCCGAAGAAGGCCAGGGCCATGAAGCCCACCACCATCCATTCGATGTCCACGTAGTTGCAGGCGACGATAGTGGTCGAGAGCAACAGGCCGCCAATGATCGGCGCCTTGCGGGCAAAGGTCAGGGAATGGCCGCGACGCAGCAGGTAATCGGAAATGATCCCGCCCAGCACGCCGCCGATAAAACCGCAGATGGCCGGCAAGGAGGCGATAAAACCAGCCTTGAGAATGGTCATGCCGCGTTCCTGCACCAGGTACACCGGGAACCAGGTCAGGAAGAAATAAGTAATGCCGTTGATGCAGTACTGGCCGAGGTAGACACCGAGCATCATGCGGTTGGTCAGCAACTGGCGCACATAGTCCCACTTCGGACCGCCACCGGCGGCCTTGCCCTGGTCCATGTCGACCATGCCGCCGTTCTCGGCAATATGGTTGAACTCGGCGTCGTTGATCATCGGGTGCTGGCGCGGGCTGTGGATAACTTTCAGCCAGATCAGCGAGAACACCACGCCCAGGCAACCCATCACCAGGAACACATGCTGCCAGCCGAAGGTGAACACGATCCAGCCCATCAGCGGTGCGAACAGCACGGTGGCGAAGTATTGCGCGGAGTTGAAGATCGCCGAGGCGGTGCCGCGTTCGGCAGTGGGGAACCAGGCCGCGACGATACGGGCGTTACCGGGAAAGGATGGCGCTTCGGCCAGGCCCACCAGGAAGCGCAGCATGAACAGCGCGACCACCGCGGTGGAGACACCGAACTCGCCGACATAACCTTGCATGGCGGTGAACAGCGACCAGGTGAAGATGCTCAGTGCGTAGACTTTTTTCGAGCCGAAACGGTCGAGCAGCCAGCCGCCGGGAATCTGCCCGAGCACATAGGCCCAGCCGAAGGCGGAGAAGATATAACCGAGGGTGACGGCGTCGATGCCGAGGCTTTTTTGCAGGCTGGAGCCGGCAATGGCGATGGTGGCACGGTCGGCGTAGTTGATCGTGGTCACCAGGAACAGCATGAGCAGAATCAAATAGCGGACATGTGTCTGCTTGGTCGCTTGCATGTAGATGTACTCCCACTCTTTATTTTTTTACGCGGGTAAAACATTCAGTGATGTACCGCACGAGGCTTCAGGCAAGAGCCCCGTGCGGGTAAAGCGGATTACGAACCGATGTAGCTGGTTTTGACCACGGTGTAGAACTCCTGGGCGTAGCGACCTTGCTCGCGGGAACCGTAGGACGAACCTTTGCGCCCGCCGAACGGCACGTGGTAATCCACGCCGGCGGTCGGCAGGTTGACCATCACCATCCCGGCCTGGGAGTGGCGCTTGAAGTGATTGGCGTACTTCAGCGAAGTGGTGGCGATACCGGCGGAGAGGCCGAACTCGGTGTCGTTGGCCATGGCCAGCGCGGCTTCGTAATCGGCGACGCGGACGATATTGGCCACCGGGCCGAAGATTTCTTCACGGCTGATGCGCATCGAGGCTTCGCTGTCGGCAAACAAGGTCGGCGCGAGGAAATAGCCTTCGGTATCGCAGGTCACCAGCTCACCGCCGGAGACCAGGCGTGCGCCTTCGGACTGGCCAATGTTGATGTAGCTCAGATCCTGCTCCAGTTGCGCCTGGGACACCACGGGACCAATGTCGGTACCGCTTTTGAGGGCGTGGCCGACCTTGATCGAACGCATGCGCTCGGCCATGGCTTCGACGAACTTGTCGTGAATCCCGGCGGTGACGATCAAACGGCTGGACGCCGTGCAACGCTGGCCGGTGGAGTAGAACGCGCTCTGCACCGCCAGTTCGACGGCCTGCTTGAGGTCGGCGTCATCGAGGATGACCTGCGGGTTCTTGCCGCCCATCTCCAACTGCACCTTGGCTTGGCGCGATACACAGTTGACCGCGATCTGCCGGCCGACGCCGACCGAACCGGTGAAGCTGATACCGTCGACTTTCCGGCTGTTGACCATGGCGTCGCCGACCAGACGGCCGCTGCCCATCACCAGGTTGAATACACCGGCGGGGAAACCGGCGCGGGAAATGATTTCCGCCAGGGCCCAGGCACAACCCGGCACCAGTTCGGCCGGCTTGAGCACCACGCAGTTACCGTAGGCCAGGGCCGGAGCGATCTTCCAGGCCGGAATCGCGATCGGGAAGTTCCATGGGGTGATCAGGCCGACCACGCCCAGCGCTTCACGGGTCACTTCGACGTTGACGCCGGGACGTACCGACGGCAGGTAGTCGCCGGAGAGACGCAGGCATTCGCCGGCGAAGAACTTGAAGATATTACCGGCACGACTCACTTCGCCAATGGCTTCGGGCAGGGTCTTGCCCTCTTCCCGGGCCAGCAGGTTACCCAGCTCTTCGCGACGGGCGAGAATTTCCGAACCGACTTTATCCAGCGCATCGCTGCGGGCCTGGATGCCGGAAGTGGACCAGGCCGGGAACGCCTCACGAGCGGCGTCGATAGCCGACTGCACCTGGACCAGGTCAGCCTTGGCGTACTCACCAATGACATCGGACAAGTCCGACGGGTTGATATTGGCCGAGTACTCGGCACCGGCGACCCATTGGCCACCGATGTAGTTGTCGAAACGTTTTGCATCTGCCACGGAAAACCTCCTGAACCGAAAAAGCCGCTGATTGCTCAGCGGCCTGTTTATTCGTTCTTACTGTGCGCCTTGCTTGTCGATCAGCGCGGCCAGGGCGTCGTATTCGTCCGGCAACAGATCGGTCAGCGGCGTACGCACGGGACCGGCGTCATAACCGGCGATCTTCGCGCCAGCCTTGACGATACTCACAGCGTAGCCGGAACGACGGTTGCGGATATCCAGGTACGGCAGGAAGAAATCGTCGATGATCTTGCCGACGGTGGCGTGATCGTCCCGGGCAATGGCGTGGTAGAAATCCATCGCGGTTTTCGGGATGAAGTTGAACACCGCCGAGGAGTAGACCGGCACACCGAGGGCCTTGTAGGCCGCGGCATAGACTTCCGCGGTAGGCAGGCCGCCCAGGTAGCTGAAACGATCGCCGAGACGATGACGGATCGACACCATCAGCTCGATATCACCCAGGCCATCCTTGTAGCCGATCAGGTTCGGGCAGCGCTCGGCCAGGCGTTCCAGCAGCGGAGCCGTCAGGCGGCAGACGTTGCGGTTGTACACCACCACGCCGATCTTCACCGACTTGCACACGGCTTCAACGTGGGCGGCAACGCCTTCCTGGCTGGCTTCGGTCAGGTAGTGCGGCAGCAACAGCAGGCCCTTGGCGCCAAGACGCTCGGCTTCCTGGGCGTACTCGATGGCCTGGCGGGTCGCGCCACCGACACCGGCGAGGATCGGCACGCTACCGGCGCAGGTATCGACGGCGGTTTTCACCACTTCGGAATATTCACTGGCTGCCAGGGAGAAAAATTCACCGGTACCGCCGGCGGCGAACAGCGCGGTGGCGCCGTAAGGGGCCAGCCACTCCAGGCGCTTGACGTAGCCGGCGCGATGGAAATCGCCCTGGGCATTGAAATCGGTCACCGGAAAGGACAGCAGGCCGGAGGAGAGGATGGACTTCAGTTCTTGTGGATTCATTATTCGAACACCCTGGGAAGCACGTTGTGATGAAAGAGACAGCGCAGACTGGCTGATGTCGTACGTCATCGTACAACTTAAATAATAAAGGTCAACAGGAATCGCTCAGCCGATCCCACAAGAATCTCCCTCCTTGACGTAGGAAGTTTTTCATCTAAGCTCAACTTTAACTGTATATACATACAGTTAATTTGAACGATAAAAACGACATATCAAGGAGCCAGACATGTCAGCCACTCCACAGCACGCACAGGATTTCCTGCTGCACGACGGCAAGGTCATTGCCGAGCTGGACACCCTTTTCACCGAGCAAGGCATCGCCATTCCGGGCGATGGCGCGGCGGTGATTCTTCTCGCCGAAGGTCATCACACCCTCAAGTATCACCAGCCAACGGCGTTCGACAGCGCGCTCAAGGGCAAGCCCCAGGCGCGCTTCGAAGGCGGTGAACACACCGCCATCGGCGACAGCGCCCAGCTGCGTTTTGCCAAGGACGCACCCGCCATTCCGGCCTGGCAGGTCGAACTGCACCTGACCAACGGCCTGGCCCTGACCTACGGCCAGATCGTCGCCCTGGGTGGTGATTTCTACGGGATTGCGGACCGGCCGATCGCCGACGGCAGCACCCCGGCCGACCGGCAGGCGCGCTTTACCGCGTCCTTCAACTCCCTGGCAGTGCTGCCCGCCTCCCGCGACGAAGCGCAGAAAATCCTGCAGGTGATGAAAACCGAGATCAACGCCGCCAACCAGGCGATCAAGGACGGCAAGCAGCCTCACGAAGCCTACGACGAACTGGGCGATACCCTCTCCGGCGAGTGGAACAAGATCACCGGTGGCGGCAGCCTTGCCTCGCCGCTGTTTCCCCTTGGCCGCTACCTGAAACTGGCCGCGAGCAACTGGGACCACTTCGGCGAATGGGCTCTGCTGGCTTACCAGGCCGGGCACGCCGCCGCCCTGCAACAGGCCGCCCTGGCGCACAAGAGCGGCGTCGACCAGGATCTGGAATTGGCCTACGCGATGAACGCCTTTGCCGACCACTTCCTCACCGACCTGTTCTCCGGCGGCCATCTGCGGGTGCCGCGCAAGCAACTGGCCGACAGCGTCACCCCCAGCGATGTGGGTTCGCTGATCTCGCGTTTCATGCACGACGAAGACAGCAAGTTCGGCCTGAAAGTCAGCAACGCCCAGGGGGATCGCTGGAACTGCTACGGCGACAAGCGCTATTTCGACACGGTCGACAGCAGCAACCGACTGCGGGTCAAACAGGCGGTGCAGCAATCGGTGGATGAAGTCTTCGCGGTGTTTCTCAGTGGCGTCGTCGTACCTCCCGAAGCCTATGCCGCGCTACGTTCGGTGCCGGACCTGACGAAGGTGGAAAACAGCCAGGACAGCCTGAATTTCGCTCCATTGTTCGCCCTCAAGGGCAAGACCGTGCTGCGCCGCAACGACGTCAACAACCTCAACGACCGGAGCCAGAGCGACAGCTGGTGGGGCTGGAGTACCTACCTGCTGCTCAAGGACTACAAGCCGAACCTGCCTGCCGGCTACCTCAACCCGCCCGGCGTGGCCCCGACCCTCAAGGCCGATGGCTGGCAGAGCCGCACGCCCAGCGAACCCAACTGGCTGCCGGGCAATGCCGTGCGTTATGCCTTCAGTTACACCAAGGGGCTGGATGAGTCCTATATCGGCCCGTGGACGGCCTATGCCGAACTGACCGATCGCTTTCAGCCGACGTTGAATGTGCCGGTGGGCGGGACGGGACGTAATGTGTTCCGTCAGTTCCGTGGTGGCTCGCCGGAGCTGATCGGCACGCTGGACGGCCAGGCCACCACCTTTATCGACAACCATCAGTGACAGGGAGATCAGTCATGACCTTTACCGTAAAACTCGAACTGGCTTCCGGTCAGTCACTCAAGGATATGCCGCTGGAACTGCTGGCCGATGGCGTGGCGATTGCCCGGGCGACGGCGGATGAGACGGGGAAAGTGGTATTCGCCACCCAGGCGAAAGCCGCGAAATGGGCGGTGCGTGTGGACCGGACGATTCTGAAGCGGTAATCCGCCAAGGGCACCACGTTATCGTTCTTCGCGGGCAAGCCCTGCTCCTATAGTTTGGTGTCGTGCACAAAACCAGTGAACGACACCAAACTATAGGAGCAGGGCTTGCCCGCGAAGACGTACGACCAGACAACATCATAAACGGCAAAAACGCCTGGTTCTTCTGCAACTCAGCCTCGTCAGGAGCATGCCGACTGATTAAAACATTCACTGCATCAAAGAGGGTCAAGGTCAAAAATTTTCCGAGGGAGAAAAAACGAATACATCAGCCGCCACGTCAAACTTTCAGGCCTAGTTCAATAGCTCCGTAACTTGTCGTATAAGAAACCCATCTTCCGCGAAGTCATAATACTCAACACCGATTATTTCATTGCGTTGATCAGGGTACGCCGCGTAGGTGATGATGTCGCCTTTTGACAAATAGGCGGAAGCAAAATTCTCCCACGACCCCCAACTTGCCATGATACTTCCATCTTTAATCTTTGTTACGGTGACAGGCTCTTCCTGGTGACTTTCTTTCTTGGCTTTCGACCTAGGCAAGCCGGATTCAGGCGAGGTTGCTTCCGTGCTGACATTTGCCACAAAAGCAACGTTCACTCGATAGCTTCTATTGGCAATACTCAAGGCCGACACAACGTCTTTGTTAACGACTCTAACTTTTTGGCCTTTTATATATAAAATCTCTCCAACCTTTATCCTGATGAGGGCAGCTTCATATTGCTCTCGGGGTTCAGGCATTTCAACGAGAACATCACCAAGAAAAATTTTTATGTTCCAGGCTTCTGGCTGAGTTTTCATACTGGCACCCTTTCATCATTTATTGAATATCGATTAATTCAATGGAGGCCTGAAAAACAAAAATACGCTTTCAGGTGTGAGAAGCCTAAACCTAGGATGCGTCTTGGTGTAACTGTCAGAAATAACAGTTACGACGAACGGTCAGATCCCCGTGCGACAGCGGATGCGACGGGGGAAGTGGCATTTGATGTGCAGGCAAAAGCCACGAAATGGGCCGTGCGCGTGGATCGGACGATCCTCAACGGCGGTTGATCCAGGAGCAGACCGTTTGTCGCTACTGTCATTTCTGACGGTAGCGACAAATCTCACGGGGGAATTGAATGATTTCAGAAGGCCTGAAATCACTTCAGGTCCGGTGGAAGGAAACCCGTCATGGCGCATTCATATAGGATCAAGTTACCCGAAAACAAAGTTTCCAAGGGGGCCTCCGTCAAGGAGATAACCCTGGACGACTCCATAAACCGAGGCGACCTTCTCAGATTTGAAGTCTTTCCCGAGTTCACCTACATCGTCACCCAAAAGACCTATGAGGTGAGGCTGGACGATACCTTCCGAGTAGAGCTTGAGACGGATCTCTACACCCCCTGAGAAACTAGCCTTTCTGCGCCTCGGCCTCTTCATGGGCCTGGCGCAACCGCTCGCGGCTGTTGGTCAGATGCAGGCGCATCGCTGCCCGCGCCGCATCGGAATCCTGGCGGGCAATCGCCTCATAGATCTCTTCGTGCTCGCGCCCCAGCCGATTCATGTAGTGCTGCTGGTCATCATGGGCCAGCCGCGCCGAATTCAAACGGGTCCGGGGAATGATGCTGGTGCCCAGGTGGGTCATGATATCGGTGAAGTAGCGGTTGCCGGTGGACAGGGCAATCTGCAGGTGGAACTGGAAATCCGAAGCCACCGCATCGCTGGCATGGGCCGCGCTTTCATTCAACGCGTCCAGCGCCGCCCGCATCGCCGCCAACTGCTCGGCGCTGCGCCGTTGTGCCGCCAACCCCGCCGACTCGACTTCCAGGCTGATCCGCAACTCCAGGATCGCCAGCACATCGCGCAGGGTCACCACCGTCGCCGGATCGATCCGAAAACCGCTGGGGCTCGGCGTGTCCAGCACAAAGGTGCCGATGCCGTGGCGGGTTTCCACCTGCCCGGCCGCCTGCAGGCGCGAGATCGCCTCGCGCACCACCGTGCGGCTGACACCATGGGCCTCCATGATCGCCGACTCGGTGGGTAACTTGTCCCCGCGCTTGAGCTGACCATCACGGATCTGCTCGGAGAGCACGGTGACCAGCTCCTGGGCAAGACTACGGCGCTTTCGGGTCGGGCGAAGCCCGGCGCTCTGGTTTTCCATATCGAACATCTATCTCGGCTGAACGGCTGAGCGCGCATCATAGCTCAACCGGGTTGTACGATCACTGTTGGCTATGCGCTGACCGCTTCCTGAGTGACCAGATGTCCACGCTCGATCCGCAGATGCCGTGGGTGGAATTTCTTCAAGCTGCTGCGATGGCCGACGCTGACAATGCCCAGCCCCGGAATCTGATCGATCAGGGCCTGATAGAGGTCTGTTTCGTCTTCTTCATCCATGGCCGAGGTGGCCTCGTCCATAAACAGCCATTGCGGCGCATACAACAGCGCACGGGCGAAGGCCAGGCGCTGTTGCTCGCCCGGGGACAACATGCGTTGCCAGTGATTGCTTTCCTCCAGGCGCCCGGCCAGGTGCGGCAGACGGCAAGTCTGCAAGACCTCCTGATAACGCTCATCCGAGTAGGCATCGCTGGGCTGCGGATAACTCATTGCCTCACGCAGGCTGCCAATCGGCAGGTAAGGTTTCTGCGGCAGGAACAGCGAGCGCGCGGCCGGCAACCGGATACTGCCACCGCCCCGTGGCCAGAGATTGCCCATGGCCCGCAACAGGGTACTTTTGCCCGTGCCGGAACGCCCGCTGAGCATCACCCGTTCGCCCGGAGCCACATTCATGTTCGCACCGGCCAGCAGATGCCGACCGTCCGCCAGATCCAGCTCCAGGTTGTTCACCTGCAAGGCTTCACCCTGGCTCTGCACGTCGATGGCCGGAACACGCTCTTCATTGTCGAGCATGGCCTGGCGGAAACTCAGCAGACGGTCACAGGTGGCTTTCCACACCGCGAGGTTGGAGTACGCATCGATAAACCAGCTGAAGTTTTCCTGCACATTGCCGAACGCCGAGTTGATCTGCATCAGCTCGCCGAGCTGGATCTTGCCGGCGAAATAGCGCGGTGCCGCCACCATGAACGGGAAGATGATCGCAATCTGGCTGTAACCGGCGGTGAAGAACGTCAAGCGCTTGGTCACTCGCATCAGCGCCCAGTAGTTGGACCAGACCTTGCCGAAACGCGAGCTCAGGCGCTGCGTTTCATTCGGCTCGCCATCATAAAGGGCAATGCTTTCGGCGTTTTCGCGAACCCGCACCAACGAGAAGCGCATATCGGCCTCAAAACGTTGTTGTTGGTTGTTCAACGGAATCAAGTGGCGACCGATCAGCCGGGTCAACCAGCTGCCGACGGCCGCGTAGAGGAAGGCGCACCAGAACATGTAGCCGGGAATGCTGATACCGAAGACTTCGATACTCCCCGATACCCCCCAGAGGATGATCGAGAACGACACCAGGCTGACCACCGTGCGAAACAGGCCAAGGCCCAGGGTCAGGGTATCGGCGGTAAAACTGTTGAGGTCTTCACTCAGCCGTTGGTCCGGGTTGTCGGTGTTCCCGCCTGCCTCCATCTGGTAGTAGTTCTTGTGCTCGAGCCAGCGCTTGAAATGCTGCTCGGTCAGCCAGCGGCGCCAACTGATGGTGAGCATCTGGGTCAGGTACAGCCGATAGACCGCGCCGAGGATGGCCACGGCGGCAATCCCGCCGAAATACAGGATCAGGTGCCAGAAGGCCGCACCGTTTTTCTCCTGCAAGGCGTTATAGAAATCCTTGTACCAATTGTTCAGCCAGACCGAAATGCCGACGCTGAAGAGTGACAGGGCCACCACACAGATCAGCAACAGCCAGGCCTTGCCCTTCTCCTCACTGCGCCAGTAAGGCGAGGCCAGTTGCCAGACCCTACGAAAAAAATGCCCTTCTACTGCATCGTTGACCGCGGAATATTCAGCGTTCTTAGTCATTCTAAGGCTCGGTTGGCGTAAGAAATTTCACCAACCGATCATAGATGATTCGCGCCCGGCGTAGCGCGATTTGAAAAGGATTCGTTCAGCGGCGGTTCAGCGCCGCACCGGCCGTTTCTGCAATTTGCGCTGCAAGGTCCGCCGATGCATGCCCAGGGCGCGGGCGGTGGCGGAGATATTGCCTTCGTGCTCGGTCAACACGCGCTGGATATGCTCCCATTGCAGGCGATCCACCGACATCGGGTTTTCCGGCACCAGGGTATCGAGGTCGGCATGCTCGGAGAGCAGGGCCGCCAGCACGTCGTCGGCATCCGCCGGCTTGCACAGGTAGTTGCAGGCCCCGCGCTTGATCGCTTCCACCGCCGTGGCGATGCTCGAATAGCCGGTGAGGATCAGCACGCGCATCTCCGGATCGAGCTCCAGCAGCTTGGGCAGCAGCACCAGGCCGGAATCGCCGTCCATCTTCAGGTCCAGCGCGGCGTAGTCCGGCAGGTCCTGCTGGGCCAGGATCAGGCCCTCTTCGGCGGAACCGGCGGTGCTGACGCGAAAGCCACGGCGGCTCATGGCGCGCGCCATCACGCGGGTAAAGGTGGCGTCGTCGTCCACCAGCAACAGGTGCGGCAGTTCCTCGCCTTCGACCTGGATCTCGTCACTCATGCTTCTTCTCCTCGGGCAACACGGGGCAGGCGCAGCTCGGTGAGCGTGCCACCTTCCTCATGACTGTAGAGTTTCACCGAGCCGCCAGCGCGGGTCACGCTGGCCTTGCTCAAGAACAGGCCCAGGCCGAAGCCTTTGCCCTTGGTGGTGAAAAACGGTTTGCCGATCTGCTCGGCGATGGCCAGCGGCACTCCGGCGCCGTGGTCGCGAATATTGATGGTGAGGTTTTCCTCATCCCAGTCCAACTGCACTTCGAGGCCTTCGGGACAGGCATCGGCGGCGTTGTTCAACAGGTTGAGCAAGGCCTGGGTCAGGTCCGGCGGCGGCGCCAGGCGCGGCACATCGCCCTGGCCAAGGCGCTGGAAGCGGTAACTGGCTTCCGGGCGCATCAGGTGCCAGCGGTTCAGCGCTTCGTCGAGCCAGACCGTGACATCCTGCATCTCCACCGCCAGCCGGCGATTGGCCTCGGCGGCGCGGACCAGTTGCTGCAAGGTCTGCTTGCATAGCTTGACCTGGTCCTGGAGCACGCTCAGGTCGTCCTGGAGCAGCGGGTCCGAATGGTCCTGGCGCATTTCCTTGAGCAGCACGCTCATGGTTGCCAGGGGCGTACCCAATTCATGGGCGGCGCCGGCGGCCTGGGTCGCTACCGCCAGCAGTTGCTGGTCCCGCAGCCCCTCTTCACGGCGCAGGGCGCGCAACTCTTCCTGGCGGCGCAATTCCTCGGCCATCTTCGCGGCGAAGAACGTGATCACCGCGGCGGCCAGGGCAAAGCTCAGCCACATGCCATAGATCTGCAGCTTCTCCCGAGAGATCGGGAAGGTTTCCAGCGGGTAGAACTGCACCAGCAACAAGGTGTAGAGCACCAGCGCCGCACCGGAGAGCACCACCGAATAGCGCCAGGGCAAAGTCACGGCGGCGATGGTCAGGGGTACCAGGTAATAGGAGACGAAGGGGTTGGTCGAGCCGCCGGAGAAATACAGCAAGGCGCTGTGGATAAACAGGTCGCAGGCCAGTTGCACGGCGTATTCGAGTTCAGTGACCGGCCAGGTAGTCCGCAGGCGCACCACGGTGAAGGCGCAGAGCACCATGGAACAGGCCAGGGTCATTGCCAGTTGCAGCCAGGGCAACGGCAGCAGGTCGAACCAGTAGGCGATACCCACGGAACCGGCCTGGGCCGCCAGCACCAGAATACGGATAAAGGTCAGGCGCCAGAGGTTCTGACGGGTCGCGGACAACAACTGAACGGGGGCGAGCATGAGCTCTCCTGATGAGCGCTCCAGGCGGATCGCCACGAGTATAACCAGCCGGGGCGCGGACAGGCGAATGTGCGGCAAACCGCCACAGTCGGCAGACATCAGCGAGCGTTGTGAGACCGGCCATTGGAAAACGATTCAACGGCCGGCTGAACGCCACTGTTTATCCATGCAATCGCACCAGAGCAAAGGCGGCGGACTGGTCCACTTTGTAAATGAAGATAATTTTCCCGTCCGGCTGTACAGAAAGCCCATTGATAATGGCCTCACCGTCGAACATGACAACCCCCTCATTACCAAAAGCACCGTCCCACCCCATATCCTGCTCGATGCTGGCAATAAAAACTTTACTAAAGCCAGAAGAGGCAAGTGCAACAGAGCCTGCAACGACCACGGTTGATCGCGGATTATAGAGCGCCGCTTTCCAGACCACAGTGTCAGCCGTGTTTGGACCACCGACAGAGCCACCCCATCCTTGCTCTCCAAAAAGCGGATCCACCTGGCCATCCATTCCACGACGTTGGAGCACAATGAACAAATGCTGGGAGGCTGTATTTGCAGAGGTCCCGACAAAATACAATTTCGCGTCGCTCACCCTAGGCAAAATGACGTTTTTGACACTCGGCGGGCCATCATAGTAGCCATCGGTCGCAAAATGAGTATCCAAATTACCATCAGCATCATATCTGGCAATAAACCACTCCCCCGCCCCAGTAAAGCGAGAGGTGACTGCCACCAAAAAATGGTCACCTTGGCGCAAAAGGTCTTCGGCCCAGACATGCCGATTATTTCGAGAAATAGACTTGTACCCCACTTCACAAAATGTTTTGTCCAGGAAACCATCATTACCCACTTTCGTGAGAAAAGTCACATCAAAAACACCAACATGGAGAGTCGACAGAATCATGACGCCGCCGTCATCCAGTAACGCCATCGCCCCATGATAACTCCGGGAGCCGGCGTTTCGTATAGCCTCCTCATCAGGTGAAACCGCTGCCCACGGAACATTGCTTGTATCTTCATAGCTCCAGATCATTACCCCGTCAATCCCGAAATCCTCATCTAAATTCCCATTCAACTCAAACCTTGCCAACCCCGTGACTCCGGTATTAGATCCATCACCGACAAAGAAACCCATCACAACCTTATTACGATCAACATCAAATTTCACATTATAAGGTTGCGCCAGCCCCATCCCTGGAAAAAAATCAGACAGCTTAAATCGAGAAATCCCCGCACTACCAAAACTTGCATCTACAACACCCCGATCATCAAGCCTGATCAGATAGGTCGTCTGAAGCTGAACCGAGTAGGCTGCGCACAGTATTTTTCCGTCTGGGAGTATATGAGTAGCGCAGGGCTGCAGATAAACTCCGGTGCCATCAAACAAATAAACTTTACCGGCCACACCAAACGTATAGTCCAGGCTACCCCGAACCTCTGCTTTTTCGCTTGAATCATTTGAACCAGTCATATATTAACCCTCCATAAGGATTGACGAAAAAAAGACATTAACGCGCCTGATAGTAAATCGTCACCTGTCAGAAATGACAGTTCACTAGATGGATTAGATATAAAAACCCTTATTAACGATCAGCGATTGATCTAAGTATAAAGACATAAATTTTCTCGTATAATTTGTGCATTCTCTGTCTTTGCTCAAAGTCGTCCATGAGACGCGCAACCACTCCCTACGCTACCGACGTACAAGCGTTGAATGCCGCCAGCACGGTGAAAAGCCGCCTTGTGTCGATCTGCGCCCACGGGTAAAAACAGCGCAACCTCGTGGGCAGTGGCCGCTATATGTATTGAAGTTGTAACGACGCGAACCGGACAATCCCGGCGTAGTCTGATGCCTGCACGCGGGACTGCCCGACACCACCCGCGCATCGAATCCCAAGGAGCCTTTATGCACTTCACGCGCCGCGCCGCCCTTCTCGCCATCAGCCTCAGTACCCTGGCCAGCCTGCCGGCCCTGGCCGCCGACGAGCCGCACTACAACCAGATTTCCCTGCGTGCCGAAGCCAGCCAGGAAGTGGACCGCGACCTGATGATCGTGACCCTCTATACCGAGGCGCAGAACAGCGATCCGGCCAAGCTCGCCGCCGATATCACCACCACCCTGAACAAGGCACTGGGCCAGGCCAAGGCGGTCAAGGAAATCACCCTGCGCCAGGGCAGCCGCAACAGCTACCCGATCTACGACAACAAGACCCAGAAGATCACCGGCTGGCGCGAACGCGCCGAGCTGCGCCTGGAAAGCGCCGACTTCGCCGCGCTGTCCAAGCTGACCGGTGAGTTGATGCAGGACCTGAAAATGGAAAGCATGAACTTCGCCATTTCCACCGCCACCCGCAAGACCAGCGAGGATGCCCTGTTCAAGGAAGCCATCGCCGCGTTCAAGGCACGCGCCCAACTGGCCACCGAGGCCCTGGGCGGCAAGAGCTACAAGATCGTCAACCTGAACCTCAGCAGCAATGGTTATCCACAGCCGTACGCCCGTGGCGCGATGATGATGATGAAAGCCCCAGCCATGGATGCCGCGCCGACACCGGACGTGGAAGCCGGCAAGGCACAAGTCAACATGAATGCCGAGGGGGTGATCGAGGTCCAGCAGTAAACACTCTTCGCTGACCCCGGATTGTCGGCACCAAGGCCTCGATAGGCCGTGCTAGAGTCGGAACCCTCCCCGCTCTATTACGCACCTTCGAGGCTTTTCAATGGAAAAGATTGCCTTCAAACCGCTGCTGCTGGCGGCCACCCTGCTGGCCTGTACACCCCTGGCCCAGGCGGCCTCGACCCTGGTCTACTGCTCCGAAGCCAGCCCCGCTGGCTTCGACCCGAGCCAGTACACCAGCGGCACCGACTTCGACGCCTCGGCCGAAACCGTGTTCAACCGCCTGGCCCAGTTCAAGCGCGGCGGCACCGAGGTCGAGCCCGGCCTGGCCACCCGTTGGGACGTTGCTCCGGACGGCCTGAGCTACACCTTTCATCTACGCTCCGGCGTGAAGTTCCACACCACCGACGACTTCAAGCCGAGCCGCGACTTCAACGCCGAAGACGTGCTCTTCACCTTCCAGCGCCTGCTCGATGCCAATCATCCGTTCCGCAAGGCCTACCCTTCGGAATCGCCGTATTTCAGCGATATGGACCTCAACACCACGATCAAGAACGTCGAAAAACTCGACGAGCAGACCGTGCGCTTCACCCTGAACCATATCGACGCCGCCTTCGTGCAGAACCTGGCCATGAGCTTCGCCTCGATCCAGTCCGCCGAATACGCCGACAAGCTGCTCAAGGAAGGTCGCGCCGCCGACATCAACCAGAAGCCGGTGGGAACCGGGCCGTTCGTGTTCAAGCGCTACCAGAAGGACTCGCAGATCCGCTATGTGGCCAACAAGGACTACTGGAAACCCGAGGACGTCAAACTCGATAACCTGATCTTCGCCATCACCCCGGATGCCGCCGCCCGCCTGCAAAAACTCAAGGCCGGGGAATGCCAGGTCAGCGGCTACCCGCGCCCGGCCGATATCGAGATCATGAAGCAGGACAAGAACCTGGTGGTGCTCCAGCAGCCAGGTTTCAACCTCGGCTTCCTCGCCTACAACGTGACCCACAAGCCCCTGGACCAGCTGAAGGTCCGCCAGGCCCTGGACATGGCCATCGACAAGCCGGCGATCATCAAGGCCGTCTACCAGAGCGCCGGCCAACTGGCGCAGAACGCCTTGCCACCAGGCCAGTGGTCTTATGACCCGACCATCAAGGACGCGCCCTACGACCCGACCAAGGCCCGCGCGCTGCTCAAGGAAGCCGGCGTGGCCGAAGGCACCAGCATCGACCTGTGGGCGATGACCGTGCAACGGGCCTCCAACCCCAACGCGCGGATGTCGGCGCAGATGATCCAGGCCGACTGGGCCAAGGTCGGAATCAAGGCCAATATCGTCAGCTATGAGTGGGGCGAGTACATCAAGCGCGCCAAGAACGGCGAGCATGACGTCATGATCTATGGCTGGACCGGCGACAACGGGGACCCGGACAACTGGCTCGGCGTGCTCTACAGCTGTGCCGCGGTCAAGGGCAGCAACTACGCGAAATGGTGCGACCCGGCCTATGATCAACTGATCCAGAAAGCCAAGCTCAGCAGCAACCATGACGAACGGGTCAAGCTCTACCAGCAGGCGCAGAAAGTCCTCAAGGAACAGGTGCCGATCACCCCGATCGCCAACTCGACGGTGTTCCAGCCGATGCGCAAGGAAGTGCACGACTTCAAGATCAGCCCTTTCGGCCTGACACCCTTCTACGGCGTGAGCCTGGGCCAGTAACTTAACGCCCCAACCGGGTGCGCCAGACGCCCCGGTTGCCCGCTTGAAGTGCGCCCCGCGCACCTGAAAAAACCCTCGAAACCTGTCAAATGCGTCAGAATTTACACATATGCGACATTCGTGTACGTTCGTGCCACTCTTTGAGGCTTCGCACGTATCTGCATCTTGCAATGGGTATGGGGCCTGCATAAGTATCCGCAGGTCGACTCACGAGGTCGTCCTCAAAACCAAAAATGACAACAAATCATGAGGCCACCATGCTTAAAAAAGCAGTCATTCCGTTTTTAGTCGGCGCAGGCCTCTTGGCCAGCGCACCGTTCGCCGTCGCCGCGACTAACCTGGTGTTCTGCTCCGAAGGGAGCCCGGCCGGTTTCGATCCAGGCCTGTACACCGCCGGAACCGACTTCGACGCCTCCGCGGAAACCGTCTTCAACCGTCTGAGCCAGTTCGAACGTGGCGGCACCGCCGTGATTCCTGGCCTGGCGACCAGCTGGGACGTGACCCCGGACGGCCTGAGCTACACCTTCCATCTGCGTGAAGGCGTCAAGTTCCACACCACCGACTACTTCAAGCCGACGCGTAACTTCAACGCCGACGACGTGCTGTTCACCTTCAACCGCATGCTCGACAAGGACATGCCGTTCCGCAAGGCGTACCCGACCGAATTCCCGTACTTCACCGACATGGGCATGGACGGCAACATCACCAAGGTGGAAAAACTCGACGACAAGACCGTCAAGTTCACCCTGAAAACCGTGGACGCCGCGTTCATCCAGGACTTGGCGATGAGCTTCGCCTCGATCCAGTCCGCCGAGTACGCCGACAAGCTGCTCAAGGAAGGCAAGGCCAGCGACATCAACCAGAAGCCGATCGGCACCGGTCCGTTCGTGTTCAAGAGCTACCAGAAAGACTCCAACATCCGCTACACCGGGAACAAGGACTACTGGAAGCCTGAAGACGTCAAGGTCGACAACCTGATCTTCGCCATCACCACCGACCCGTCGGTACGCGCGCAGAAGCTCAAGAAAGGCGAATGCCAGATCACCGCCTACCCACGTCCGGCCGACATCGCCCCGCTCAAGGCCGATACCAGCCTGAAGATGCCTGAACAGGCCGGCTTCAACCTGGGTTACATCGCCTACAACGTGATGCCGGTCCTCAAGGACCAGACCGCCGCCAACCCCTTGGCTGACCTGCGCGTACGCCAAGCGCTGGACATGTCGGTGAACAAGAAGCAGATCATCGAATCGGTTTACCAGGGCGCCGGCCAACTGGCCGTCAATGCCATGCCGCCGACCCAATGGTCCTACGACACCACCGTCAAGGACGCCAAGTACGATCCGGAAAAAGCCAAGGAACTGCTCAAGGAAGCCGGCGTCAAGCCAGGCACCGAGATCACCCTGTGGGCCATGCCGGTCCAGCGTCCGTACAACCCCAACGCCAAGCTGATGGCTGAAATGCTCCAGTCCGACTGGAAGAACATCGGCCTCAACGTCAAGATCGTCAGCTACGAGTGGGGCGAATACCTCAAGCGGGCCAAGGGCGGCGAGCAGCAAGCCATGCTGATCGGCTGGAGCGGTGACAATGGGGACCCCGACAACTGGCTGGGCGTGCTGTTCGGCTGTGATGCGGTCAACGGCAACAACTTCTCGAAGTTCTGCTACAAACCTTTCGAGGACCTGATCAAGGAAGCCAAGTCGACTGCCGACCAGGCCAAACGCACCGAGCTGTACAAGCAGGCGCAACACATCCTCAAAGACCAAGTCCCCTATACACCTATCGCACACTCGACGGTGTACCAACCCATGAGCGCCAAGGTGCAGGACTTCAAGATCAGCCCGTTCGGCTTGAACTCCTTCTACGGCGTCAGCGTCAGCAAGTGAGGTTGCGCGAAGACAACGTCCTAGGACGTTGTCTTCACCTCCCCGCCAGAATTGCAGGAATTGTCCGGAATCCGTCGGCGGAAACACGCAAACGGATGACCGCTGCACAGAGTTTTCCTACAGCTCTCTAAGGCTCTACG
Organism: Pseudomonas sp. MWU12-2319; assembly: GCF_023242525.1. Taxonomy (NCBI): domain Bacteria; kingdom Pseudomonadati; phylum Pseudomonadota; class Gammaproteobacteria; order Pseudomonadales; family Pseudomonadaceae; genus Pseudomonas; species Pseudomonas sp. MWU12-2319. Next base: position 41,609 of record NZ_JALJES010000023.1, on the reverse strand, counting down.
CATTTACCGCATCGACTTGGCCTCGTAACGTCAAGACTTCGCTGATATGCGTTCACGAGCGGCATTGCTGCATTCACTGACTTGATCGGCGATATTTCCCGTGTCCCCAACACGGCTATTGTTCGCCGATGACAATAACAAAAGGATTGGGACCGTCATGCGCCAGACCTTCACTTTATCCGCTTTGGTGGGAGCCGCCCTGTGGGCGGGTGCCCCTTTTGCCCAGGCTGCCGGCAGCCTGGTGTTCTGCTCCGAGGGCAGCCCGGCCGGGTTTGACACCGCGCAGTACACCACCGCCACCGACAACGATGCCGCCGAGCCGCTTTACAACCGGCTGGTGGAGTTCGTCAAAGGTGAGACCTCCGTCGCACCGGCGCTGGCCGAAAGTTGGGATATTTCAGCGGATGGCCTGGTGTATACCTTCCACCTGCGCCGTGGCGTGAAGTTCCACACCACCGCCTATTTCACACCGTCCCGCGACTTCAACGCCGACGACGTGGTGTTCACCTTCAACCGCATGCTCGATCCCGCGCAGCCGTTTCGCAAGGCCTACCCCACCGAGTTTCCGTACTTCAACGGGATGAGCCTGAACAAGAACATTGCCAAGGTCGAAAAGACCGGGCCGCTGACCGTGGTCATGACCCTCAATTCGGTCGATGCCGCGTTCATCCAGAATATCGCCATGAGCTTCGCCGCGATTCTTTCCGCCGAATACGCCGACCAGTTGCTCGCCGCCGGCAAACCCAGCGAGATCAACCAGAAGCCCATCGGCACCGGGCCGTACGTATTCCAGCGTTATCAGAAAGACGCGCAGATCCGCTACGTGGCCAACAAGCAGTACTGGGACCCGGACAAGGTCCAGCTCGACCAGCTGATTTTCGCCATCAACACCGACGCCTCGGTGCGGGTGCAGAAACTCAAGCGCGGTGAATGCCAGATCACCCTGCACCCGCGCCCCGCCGATGTCGACGGGCTGAAGAAAGACCCCAAGCTGCAGGTCATCCAGAAGCCCGGTTTCAACCTCGGCTATATCGCCTACAACGTGCAGCACAAACCCTTCGACCAGCTCCAGGTCCGCCAGGCGCTGGACATGGCGGTGAACAAACCGAGCATTCTCAATGCCGTCTACCAGGGCGCCGGGCAACTGGCGGTCAACGCCATGCCGCCGAGCCAGTGGTCCTACGACGAGAGCATCAAGGACGCGCCATACAATCCGGAAAAAGCCCGCCAGCTGCTCAAGGCCGCCGGCGTCAAGGAAGGCACCGAGATCACCCTCTGGGCCATGCCGGTGCAACGCCCGTACAACCCCAACGCCAAGCTGATGGCTGAAATGCTCCAGGCCGACTGGGCGAAGATCGGCCTGAAGGTGAAGATCGTCAGCTATGAATGGGGCGAGTACATCAAACGGACCAAGAATGGCGAACACGACATCAGCCTGATCGGCTGGACCGGTGACAATGGCGACCCGGACAACTGGCTCGGCACCCTCTACGGTTGCGACGCGATTGGCGGCAACAACTATTCAATGTGGTGCAACCCGCAATACGACAAGCTGATCAAACAGGCCAAGCTCATCACCGACCACGATCAACGCGTGGCGCTCTACCAACAGGCCCAGCAGTTGCTCAAGCAACAGGTGCCGATTACACCCATCGCCCATTCGACGGTCAGCCAGCCGCTGAGCACCAGAGTCGAAGGTTTCAAGGTCAGTCCCTTTGGCCGGAACACATTCTCGGGCGTCAGTATCGAACAATAAAACCGTGACCCGCGCTGTGGGGGCGAATTTCGCCCCTACGCAAACTTGCAGCCGAAATTCGGCAAAACTCTGCCAAGCAAACGATTGCGCAAGCAAATAATGTGTCCACCAAAAAAGCCGGACCAGCCTAGAAGGCCGGTATTAAAAAAAGAAAATAAGGAGCTTTAACCTTGAAACTCTCTCAAAAAGCGTTGTTGGCTTTAGCGATCAGCAGCGCCACCGTGATGGCCCACGCTGAAACCCAGAGTCAGGATTTTGTACCGACGAGCCTGAGTTCGACCAATGCCCAGGAACAGACCAAAGGCTTTTTCGAAGAGCAAAGCGTGAGCGGTCTCACCCGTAACTGGTATGCCAACGAGCAGCTCCAACGGGGTGGCAAGTTCCACTACAACGACCATGGCGTATTGATCCCTACCGACCGTCGTATCAACTGGCTGCAAGGCACCATCGTCAAGTACAACTCCGGCTTCAGCGAGGGGACCGTTGGGGTCAGCACTGAAGTGGCGGTGTATAACGTCGTCGCCCTGGAACGCGATACCGAACGCCTGGCTTCGGCCAATGGTGGCGCACCGATTCCAGGTGTCGGCGGCCTGGGCAACAACCGTACCTTGACCAAAGATGGCGGCGACGCGCAGGGCCAGTGGAGCAAGCTCGGCCTGGCCAACGTCAAGTTCCGCGTGTCGAACACCACCGTGACCGCCGGCCGGCAGAGCTACAGCACGCCGATCGTCGATGTGATGCCCAACCGCGTACTGCCCTCGAGCTTCGAAGGCGTGAGCATCCATAGCGAAGAGTTCAACAACCTGTCGTTCGACGCCGCCACCTTTGACCGGGTGTCGCCAAGAACCGAAGAGAGCCTGTCGAAATTCCGCTCCGAGTACACCAACATCGATGTCGAGACCGATCACGTCAACATGGCGGGGCTCAACTATCAGCCGTTCAAGAGCCTGAAAACCAGCCTCTACGTGTCCAACGTCGAAGACTTCTGGAACCAGTACTACTTCGGTGCCACCCATGAACTGGGCGACAGCTCGATCCTGGGCCTGACCACGGGCCTGAACTACTACAAGACCCTCGACACCGGCAAAAAGAAGATGGGTGAAATCAACAACGACGCCTACTCGCTGTCGTTCGGACTGACCCACCAGGCCCACAGCCTGACCTTCTCCTACCAGGAAATCGACGGTAACGAGTACTTCGACTACCTGCACGAAACCAACGGTATCTACCTGGCCAACTCCCTGCTGTCGGACTTCAACGGCCCGAACGAAAAATCCTTCCAGATCGCCTATGGCCTGAACATGGCCGAGTACGGCGTTCCGGGATTGAAGTTCAATGTCTACCAGGCCCACGGCTGGGGCATCGACGGGACTCACTACACCGGCACCGCTTACGATGTGAAGAACATGCATGACGAGAAGCACTACGAGCAAGGCATCGGCGCGTCCTATGTCATCCAGAGCGGCCCGCTCAAGGCGGCCTCGATCCGGGCCAACTATACGGAGCACCGAGCCACGGCCAACCAGGGCGACGGCAGCATCACCGAGTTCCGCCTGGTCACCACCATTCCATTCAACATTCTCTAACCACACCTGAACGGCCCTGGGGCCGATTCGACGAATCGGCCCCAGCGTCTAATCTGGCTCAATCGATCAAGGAGGGTTTACATGAAGATGCTTCCCCTGCGCGCCGCCATCGCGGCCGCCGTGTTCAGCGTGGCTATCGGTGTTTCCGCCAAACCCTTGGTGGTCTGTACCGAAGCCAGCCCGGAAGGTTTTGACCCGGTGCTCTACACCACCGCCGTCACCGCCGACGCCGCCGCTGAAACAATGTTCAACCGTCTGGTGGACTTCAAGCCCGGCACCACCGAGATCCAGCCGGCCCTGGCCGAAAGCTGGGAGATCAGCCCCGATGGCCTGCAATACACCTTTCACCTGAGAAAAGGCGTCAAGTTCCACACCACCGACTACTTCAAGCCGACCCGCGAGCTGAACGCCGACGACGTGGTCTGGAGCTTCCAGCGTCAACTGGACCCCAATAACCCATGGCACAAGGCGTCCACCGTCGGTTTTCCGTATTTCGAGAGCATGGACTTCCAGAACCTGCTCAAAAGCGTCGAGAAAGTCGACGACCTGACCGTGCGCTTCACCCTCAATCGTCCAGAGGCACCGTTCCTGTCCGACCTGGGCATGGCCTTCACCTCGATCCACTCCGCCGAATACGCCGACCAGTTGCTCAAGGCCGGCAAGCTCGACGAACTCAACAGCAAGCCGATCGGCACCGGCCCGTTCATCTTCCAGCGCTATGCCAAGGACGCCCAGGTCCGCTTCAAGGCCAACCCGGAGTATTTCCGTGGCAAGCCGCCGGCGGACAGCCTGATCCTGGCCATCACCGTCGACAACAACACCCGCCTGCAGAAGCTCAAGGCCAACGAGTGCCAGGTCGCCCTGTACCCCAAACCCGATGACGTGCCGAACATCAAGGCTGATCCGAACCTGAAGATCGATGAGATGGCGGCCATGGCCACCGGCTACGTGTCGATCAACACCGAACACAAGTACCTGAGCGATGTGCGGGTGCGCCAGGCCATCGAGCTGGCCCTGGACAAGCAGAACTACGTCGACACCCTGTACGGCAAGGGCAATGCCATCCCCGCAGTGAATCCCTACCCCTCGACCCTGCTGGGCTACAACAACAAGCTGAAGAACCCGGCCCAGGACCTGGACAAGGCTCGCGCCCTGCTCAAGGAAGCCGGCGTCCCCGAAGGCACGGTCTTTACCCTCTATACTCGCAACGGCGGCGGCCCGACCAACCCGAACCCGCAACTCGGCGCGCAACTGATGCAGGCCGACCTGGCCAAGGTCGGCATCAAGCTCGATATCCGCGTCATGGAGTGGGCCGAGATGCTCAAACGTGCGAAAAAAGGCGAGCACGACATGGTCTCCGCCGGCTGGAGCGGGGACAACGGCGACCCGGATAATTTCCTCAGCCCGCTATTGAGTTGCGAAGCGGCGAAAAACGGCGAAAACTACAGCCGCTGGTGCAATCCTCAGTTCCAGGCGCTGATCGACCAGGCTCGCGCCAAGACTGAACCCGCCCAACGTGCCGCACTCTATGAACAGGCCCTGGAGATCCTGCACAACCAGGTCCTGTGGGTGAACGATGCCCATCCGAAGATGTTTACCGCTATGCGCAAGAACGTAGAGGGCTACCACATGAGCCCGCTATCCACGAATAACTTCGCCACCACCCAGGTGAAGTAGAACAACAAACGCTCGTCGGTACCCGACCCCGGGTACTGATGAGCACGCCTAACCGGCTGATGAGGTACACCACACGATGTTTAGTTTTATTGCCCGCCGACTGGGGTTGCTGATCCCCACGTTCTTCGGCATCACGTTGCTGACTTTCGCGTTGATTCGCATGATCCCGGGCGATCCCGTGGAAGTCATGATGGGCGAGCGCCGGGTCGACCCGGAAATGCATGCCCAGGCGATGGAACGCCTCGGTCTTAACAAGCCGCTTTATGCCCAGTACATCGACTACGTCGGCAAGCTCGCCCACGGCGACCTCGGCGAGTCCCTGCGTACCCGCACCAGCGTGTGGACCGAGTTCACCACGCTGTTCCCCGCCACCCTGGAACTGTCCATGGCCGCCCTGCTGTTCGCCGGGGTCCTCGGACTGCTCGCCGGGGTGATTGCGGCCCTCAAGCGAGGGTCCCTGTTCGACCATGGGGTGATGGGGATCTCCCTGGCCGGCTATTCGATGCCGATCTTCTGGTGGGGCCTGATCCTCATCATGTTCTTCTCCGTGAGCCTGGGCTGGACCCCGGTGTCCGGACGCATCGACCTGCTCTACGACATCGAGCCGAGAACCGGCTTCATGCTGATCGACACCTTGCTCAGCGACCAGCCCGACGCGTTCTGGGATGCGCTGCACCATCTGATCCTGCCGGCCATCGTGCTGGGCACCATCCCGCTGGCGGTGATCGCCCGGATGACCCGCTCCTCGATGCTCGAAGTATTGCGCGAAGACTACATCCGTACCGCCCGGGCCAAGGGCCTGTCGCCGGCGCGCGTGGTGTTCGTCCATGGCCTGCGCAACGCGCTGATTCCGGTACTGACCGTGGTCGGCCTGCAAGTCGGCACCCTGCTGGCCGGCGCCGTGCTGACCGAAACCATCTTCTCCTGGCCCGGTATCGGCAAATGGCTGATCGAAGCCATCGGCGCCCGGGACTACCCCGTCGTACAAAACGGCATCCTGTTAATCGCCTGCCTGGTGATTGTGGTCAATTTCGTCGTGGACATCCTCTACGGCCTTGTCAATCCACGCATCCGCCACCAGCGCTGAGATCAAGATCATGAGTACTACTATTGCTTCGACCGCCGTCGATCAAAGCCTGCTGTACCCCTCTCCGTACAAGGAATTCTGGCAGCACTTCGCCAAGAACAAAGGCGCTGTCGCCGGCCTGCTGTTCATGTCGCTGGTGGTGTTCTGCGCGATCTTCGCCCCCTGGGTCGCCCCGCACGACCCGAGCGAACAGTTCCGCGACGCCCTGCTGACCCCGCCATCGTGGCTTGCCAGCGGCCAGATCCAGTACCTGCTGGGCACCGACGAACTGGGCCGCGACCTGCTCTCGCGGCTGATCCACGGTTCGCGCCTGTCGTTGCTGATCGGCCTGTCCTCAGTGGTGATGTCGCTGATCCCGGGCATCTTCATGGGCCTGCTGGCCGGTTTCTTCCCGCGCATCCTCGGTCCGACCATCATGCGCCTGATGGACATCATGCTGGCCCTGCCCTCGCTGCTGCTGGCCGTGGCGATTGTCGCCATCCTCGGCCCTGGCCTGATCAACACCGTGATCGCCATTGCCATCGTCTCGCTGCCGTCCTACGTGCGCCTGACCCGGGCCGCCGTCATGGGCGAACTGAACCGTGACTACGTGACCGCCGCACGCCTGGCCGGTGCCAGCCTGCCGCGCCTGATGTTCATCACCGTGCTGCCCAACTGCATGGCACCGCTGATCGTCCAGGCCACCCTGAGTTTCTCCTCGGCGATCCTCGATGCCGCCGCCCTGGGCTTCCTCGGTCTGGGCGTACAACCGCCCACCCCGGAGTGGGGCACCATGCTGGCCTCGGCCCGCGACTACATCGAGCGCGCCTGGTGGGTGGTCAGTCTGCCTGGCTTGACCATTTTGCTCAGCGTGCTGGCAATCAACCTGATGGGCGACGGCCTGCGCGATGCGCTGGACCCGAAACTCAAGAACGCCGCCTGAGGAGATTCCCATGTCACTGCTAGAAATCAAGAATCTCAACGTTCGCTTCGGCGACCAGACCGCCGTGCCGGTTGTCGACGGCCTCGACATCACGGTGGACAAAGGCGAAGTCCTGGCCATCGTTGGCGAGTCGGGCTCGGGTAAATCCGTGACCATGATGGCGCTGATGGGCCTGATCGAGCACCCTGGCATTGTCACCGCCGACGCCCTGCGCTTCGACGGCAAGGACATGCTCAAGCTCAGCGCCCGGCAACGTCGGCAAGTGGTCGGCAAGGACCTGGCGATGGTTTTCCAGGACCCGATGACCGCGCTGAACCCCAGCTACACCGTGGGCTTCCAGATCGAGGAAGTGCTGCGCCTGCACCTGAAGATGTCCGGCAAGGCGGCGCGCAAGCGTGCCATCGAGCTGCTGGAAAAAGTCGAGATCCCGGGCGCCGCCAGCCGCATGGACGCCTACCCGCACCAACTGTCCGGCGGCATGAGCCAGCGCGTCGCGATCGCCATGGCGATTGCCGGCGAACCCAAGCTGCTGATCGCCGACGAACCGACCACCGCCCTGGACGTGACCATCCAGGCGCAGATCATGGACCTGCTGCTCAGCCTGCAACAAGAGCAGAACATGGGCCTGGTGCTGATCACCCACGACCTCGCGGTCGTTGCCGAAACCGCCCAGCGGGTCTGCGTGATGTACGCCGGCCAGGCCGTGGAAGTCGGCATGGTGCCAGGCCTGTTCGATGTGCCGGCGCATCCCTACAGCGAAGCCCTGCTCAAGGCGATTCCAGAGCACAGCCTCGGGGCCGAGCGCCTGTCGACCTTGCCGGGCATCGTGCCCGGGCGTTATGACCGGCCGGTGGGTTGCCTGCTGTCGCCGCGCTGCCCCTACGTGCAGGAAAGCTGCCGGCAGCAGCGTCCGACCCTGGACCCGAAAGCCAAGAGCCTTGCCCGTTGCTTCTTCCCGCTGAACCAGGAGGTGGCGTAATGGCCGTCGTTCTCACCGCCCGCGACCTCACCCGTCACTACGAAGTCTCTCGTGGCCTGTTCAAGGGCCATGCGCTGGTGCGCGCCCTCAATGGCGTGTCGTTCGAGCTGGAAGCCGGCAAGACCCTCGCCGTGGTCGGCGAGTCGGGTTGCGGCAAATCCACCCTAGCCCGGGCCCTGACGCTGATCGAGGAGCCGTCGTCCGGCTCATTGAAAATCGCCGGGCAGGAAGTCGCCGGCGCCAACAAGGCCCAGCGCAAGCAACTGCGCAAAGACGTGCAGATGGTGTTCCAGAGCCCCTACGCGTCGCTCAACCCTCGGCAGAAGATCGGCGACCAGTTGGGTGAACCGCTGCTGATCAACACCCAGCTGTCCGCCGCCGAGCGTCGGGAAAAAGTCCAGGCGATGATGAAGCAGGTCGGCTTGCGCCCTGAACACTACCATCGCTACCCGCATATGTTCTCCGGCGGCCAGCGCCAGCGGATCGCCCTGGCGCGGGCAATGATGCTGCAACCGAAAGTGCTGGTGGCGGACGAACCGACCTCGGCGCTGGACGTCTCGATCCAGGCCCAGGTACTGAACCTGTTCATGGACCTGCAGCAGCAGTTCAACACCGCCTACGTATTCATCTCCCACAACCTGGCGGTGGTCCGTCACGTGGCCGACCAGGTGCTGGTGATGTACCTCGGTCGACCGGTGGAAATGGGCCCGAAGGAGGACATCTATGCCCGTCCCCTGCACCCGTACACCCAGGCCCTGCTCTCGGCGACGCCGGCGATCCACCCGGACCCGTTGAAGCCGAAGATCAAGATCGCCGGTGAGTTGCCCAACCCGCTCAACCCGCCGTCCGGCTGCGCCTTCCACAAGCGCTGCCCGTACGCCACCGAGCGTTGCAGCACGGAAGAGCCGGCCTTGCGCGAGCTCGATTCACGTCAGGTGGCCTGCCATTACGCGGAGCAGTTCCTCGGCTGACGGGCAACAAAAAAGCGCTCTCCTGAATAAGCGAGAGCGCTGAAAACGGTAGTACGGCCTCTTTCGTCGAGCGCGTTATTCGCTGGGCGCAAGGGGCTTTTTCATTCGTGCGACTCAGCTATCGGTGTCACCGTCTTCATCGCTGTCGCCTTGATCATCCTGATCCGGGGCTTTCTTTTCCGTGTCATCGGCGTAAAGCGCGTGCACCGCGGATTTCGAAGGAGAAACCGCTCCATGATCCGACACCGCATTACTGGCCCAGGCACTTGAAGCCCCCACCATCAACAGCACCAGCACCTTGATCAGCAGCACGCTGCGTTGAAAAATTTTCATCGTCGCTTCCGTCCCTCTGTGGATAGATCACCAGCACCTTGCAGCCGACTTCAAGAAGCCAACGGCAACTTGTCTGAACCTAGACCCGTTGAACGGACTTTTCCATACTGGCTAGATGAAAACTGCTGGCTGGCGATAGAATCATTCTGAATTACAATTAGACTCAAAAAGAATATAGATCTTTTTGATTACCCCTCTCGGCGCTGCCTAAGCTCGATTTTTTTGCAACGCCCATAATAAAAAACCCGCGGCCTGGGCAGCGGGTTTTTCAAAGGTGCGACAAATACCGCCGCGAGCAACGCCTTAGTGGTGTTCGCGCGTCGCGCGGAATTTCACGTCCGGCCAGCGCTCTTCCATCAGCGCCAGGTTGACCCGGGTCGGCGCCAGGTAGGTCAGGTGACCGCCGCCGTCCAACGCGAGGTTTTCCACGGCCTTGACCCGAAGCTCGTCGAGCTTCTTCTTGTCGCTGCAATCAATCCAGCGCGCGGACCACACGGTGATCGGCTCATAGGAGCACTCGACCTTGTATTCCTCTTTCAAGCGGCTGGCGACCACATCGAACTGCAGCACACCGACGGCGCCGAGGATGATGTCGTTGCTGCGCTCGGGGAAGAACACCTGGGTCGCGCCCTCTTCCGCCAACTGCTGCAAACCCTGGCGCAGTTGCTTGGACTTGAGCGGGTCACGCAGGCGCACGCGACGGAACAGTTCCGGGGCGAAGTGCGGGATACCGGTAAAGCCCAGGGCCTCGCCTTCGGTAAAGGTATCGCCGATCTGGATGGTGCCGTGGTTGTGCAAGCCGATGATGTCGCCGGCATAGGCCTCTTCCAACTGCTCGCGCTCGGAGGAGAAGAAGGTCAGCGCATCACCGATCCGCACATCCTTGCCAGTCCGCACATGGCGCATTTTCATGCCCTTGTCGTACTTGCCTGAACAGATGCGCATAAAGGCGATCCGGTCGCGGTGCTTGGGGTCCATGTTCGCCTGGATCTTGAACACGAAACCGGCGAACTTCTCTTCCACCGGCTCCACGGTGCGTTCGTTGGCGACTCGAGCCAGAGGCATCGGCGCCCAATCAACGACGGCGTCCAGCACATGGTCAACACCGAAGTTGCCCAGGGCGGTGCCGAAGAACACCGGGGTCAGCTGACCGTCGAGGAACTCCTGCTGGTTGAACTCGTGGCAGGCGCCCTGCACCAGCTCCAACTGGTCGACAAAACGGTCGTACTCGTCACCCAGGTGGGCACGGGCTTCGTCGGAGTCGAGCTTCTCGATGATTTTCACATCGGTGCGTTCATGCCCGTGACCGGCGGTGTAGACAATGATGTAGTCGTCGGCCAGGTGGTACACGCCCTTGAAGTCGCGGTAGCAACCGATCGGCCAGGTGATCGGCGCGGCCTTGATTTTCAGGACGGCTTCGATCTCGTCGAGCAGTTCGATCGGATCACGGATATCCCGGTCGAGCTTGTTGATAAAGCTGACGATGGGCGTGTCCCGCAGACGGCAGACGTCCATCAGGGCGATGGTCCGTGGCTCGACGCCCTTACCGCCATCGAGGACCATCAGCGCCGAGTCGACCGCGGTCAGGGTGCGGTAGGTGTCTTCGGAGAAGTCTTCGTGGCCCGGGGTGTCGAGCAGGTTGATCATGTGATCGCGATACGGGAACTGCATGACCGACGTGGTAATCGAGATACCCCGTTGTTTTTCCATTTCCATCCAGTCGGAGGTGGCATGGCGGTCGGATTTACGGGATTTCACCGTGCCGGCCACCGCGATCGCCTTGCCCATCAGCAGGAGCTTCTCGGTGATGGTGGTTTTACCGGCATCGGGGTGGGAAATAATGGCGAAAGTGCGGCGTTTCGCGACTTCGGCGGCCTGGTGGGTCATGGGAAATCGCCTGGCAGGTGAGTCAAAAAAGGGCGGCGAGTATAGCGCAAACCGAGGCCCACGGACCACCGCTCACCCGTTTGCAGTGACTTCAAGGGTGGCTAAATACCGCCAACTATGGAACCTTTTAAAAGGTGGAGGCGTCCACTCCCCTGCTACCTGAATCGTACCGGGGCTGAAATACCTGCAAGTCAGCCTGACGAGGCTGCGCTTATGGCTCGACCGCCTGCCGCTTTGCCGGCAGTGACGAGCTGCATTTCGCGAACATATTCGCCGACAGCCAGGAATGGCATTGCCGCTCGGGAATGTGCTCGCCGACTGAAATAAAGGAGTCCGCCTGTGGCTATTCGCTATGGCAAAGGGCTGATAGGAGGAGCGGTTGTCGTCGCTCTCCTGGCCCTGCTGATCCACTGGATTGGCATCAACACGATCGAACTGTACCGCGACGATTTGTTGTTTTACCTGCAAGCTCACCTGATCCTGGTTCTTGTCTCCATGCTTGCCGCCCTGATCGTAGGGATTCCCGCCGGTATCCTGCTGAGCCGACCGAGCATGGTCGGGCGCGCGGAACGCTTCATGCAGATCTTCAATATCGGTAACACAGTCCCGCCCCTGGCCGTACTGGCCATCGCCCTCGGCGTGCTGGGCATCGGCAGCGGCCCGGCGATCTTTGCCCTGTTCCTCGCCTCCCTGCTGCCCATCGTGCGCAACACCTACGAAGGCCTGAAAAACGTCCAGGGTTCCCTGAAAGAAGCCGCTGTCGGCATCGGCATGACCCCGCGCCAGGTGCTCTTGCAGGTGGAACTGCCCAACGCCGTGCCGATCATCATCGGCGGTGTACGGGTGGCCCTGGCGATCAACGTCGGTACCGCGCCCCTGGCGTTCCTGATCGGCGCCAACAGCCTGGGCAGCCTGATCTTCCCCGGCATCGCCCTGAACAATCAGCCGCAACTGCTGCTCGGCGCCGCCTGTACCGCGCTGCTGGCCTTGCTGCTCGACGGCCTGGTGACCATGACCAGCCGCCTCTGGCTGGAACGCGGGTTGCGCCCGTCTTAAGGCTCGGCAAAGGAATCAACATGAAAAGACTGACTGCAATACTGGTCTGCGTCCTGCTGTGCGCAGGAATCGTACAAGCCGCTGAAAAACCGCTGATCCGCATCGGCGCCCGGGTCTTCACCGAACAGACCCTGCTGGCGGAAATCACCGCCCAGTACCTGCGCACCAAGGGCTACAACCCCCAGGTGACCGGCGGCCTGGGCAGCAACCTGGCGCGTAGCGCCCAGGAAAGCGGGCAACTGGACCTGATCTGGGAATACACCGGCGTGTCGCTGGTGGCCTACAACCATGTCGACGAAAAACTCGACAGCGAACAGTCCTACGTAAGGGTCAAGGAGCTCGACGCGAAAAAAGGCCTGGTCTGGCTGGCGCCGTCAAAGTTCAGTAACACCTACGCCCTGGCCCTGCCGGAGAACGTGGCCAAGCAATACCCGCGGATCAACAGCATCAGCGACCTGACCCAGGCCCTGGCCGAAGACAGCCAGGAAAACCGCCTGGTGGCCCTGGACACCGAGTTCGCCAACCGTTCCGACGGCATGGCCGGCATGGTCAAGCTGTACCAGATGAACCTGACCCGCAAGAACACCCGGCAGATGGACGCCGGCCTGGTCTACACGGCGCTACGCAACGGCCAGGTATTTGCCGGCCTGGTCTACACCACCGACGGTCGCCTCAACGCCTTCAAATTGAAGCTGCTGGAAGACGACAAGCATTACTTCCCGGACTACACCGCCGCACCGGTGGTGCGCCAGGTCTATCTCGACGCCCATCCGCAACTGGCCGCCGATCTCAAGCCACTGGCGGCGCTGTTCGACAACGACACCATGCGCCAGTTGAATGCGCGGGTCGATGTCGACCATGAAAGCCCGTCCGCCGTGGCCGCCGATTTCCTGCGCCAACATCCGATCAACTGAGGAGAAGACATGGAATTTCTCAACGCCTTTTCCCATCTCGACTGGACACAGGTCCTGCATCTGACCTGGCAGCACATCACCCTGGTGGGCATCGCCGTGATTCTCGCGATTGTCGTCGGCGTCCCCCTGGGCGTGCTGATGACCCGCTTCCCCACCCTGGCCGGGCCACTGCAGGCCAGCGCCACCGTGCTACTGACCGTGCCGTCCATCGCCCTGTTCGGCCTGCTGCTGCCGTTCTACTCCAAATTCGGCCAGGGCCTGGGACCGCTGCCGGCGATCACCGCCGTGTTTCTCTATTCCCTGCTGCCGATCATGCGCAACACCTACCTGGCCCTGACAGGTGTCGAGCCGGGTATCCGCGAAGCCGCGCGGGGCATCGGCATGACCTTCGGCCAGCGCCTGCGCATGGTCGAGCTGCCCATCGCGGTGCCGGTGATCCTCGCCGGTGTCCGCACCGCCGTGGTGATGAACATCGGTGTCATGACCATCGCCGCCACCATCGGTGCCGGTGGCCTGGGGGTACTGATTCTGGCCGCCATCAGCCGCAGTGACATGTCGATGCTGATCGTCGGTGCCGTCCTGGTCAGCCTCCTGGCCATCGCCGCCGACCTGCTCCTGCAATGGCTGCAACGCACGCTGACTCCAAAAGGACTGCTCAAATGATCGAACTTCAAAACCTGACCAAGACCTTTCAAAGCAACGGCAAGACCATCACCGCCGTTGATTCCGTGAGCCTGACCGTCAACGAAGGCGAGATCTGTGTATTCCTCGGCCCTTCGGGTTGCGGCAAGAGCACCACGCTGAAGATGATCAACCGCCTGATCAAGCCCACCTCGGGCAAGATCCTGATCAACGGCGAAGACACCACCGACCTCGACGAGGTGACCCTGCGGCGCAATATCGGTTATGTGATCCAGCAGATCGGCCTGTTCCCCAACATGACCATCGAGGAAAACATCGTGGTGGTGCCGAAACTGCTGGGCTGGGACAAGCAGAAATGCCACGACCGCGCCCGCGAGTTGATGAGCATGATCAAGTTGGAGCCCAAGCAGTACCTGCATCGCTACCCGCGTGAGTTGTCCGGTGGACAGCAACAGCGGATCGGCGTGATCCGCGCCCTGGCGGCCGATGCGCCATTGCTGCTGATGGATGAACCGTTCGGCGCGGTCGACCCGATCAACCGCGAGATGATCCAGAACGAGTTCTTCGAGATGCAGCGGGCGCTGAACAAGACCGTGATCATGGTCAGCCACGATATCGACGAAGCCATCAAGCTGGGTGACAAGATCGCCATCTTCCGCGCCGGCAAGCTGTTGCAGATCGACCACCCGGACACCCTGCTGGCCCACCCGGCCGACGATTTCGTCAGCAGTTTTGTCGGCCAGGACAGCACCCTCAAGCGCCTGCTGCTGGTGAAGGCCGAAGACGCGGCGGACAACGCGCCCTCGGTAAGCCCGGAGACTCCGGTGGCCGATGCCCTGGAACTGATGGACGAACATGACCGTCGCTATGTGGTGGTCACCGATGCTGGGAACAAGGCGCTGGGTTATGTGCGACGTCGCGACCTGCACCGTCAGACCGGGACCTGCGCGCAGTTCCTGCGCGAGTTCAATGCCACGGCGGCCTACGACGAGCACCTGCGCATCCTGTTGTCGCGGATGTACGAGTTCAATCGTTCGTGGCTGCCGGTGATGGACGCCGAGCGGGTGTTCCTTGGCGAAGTGACCCAGGAGTCGATTGCCGCCTACCTGAGTTCCGGGCGCTCGCGCGGGGCCAAGACCAGTATCGTCTCGCCTGCTGAAATGGCCATGGCCTGAGACCATCGGTCAGTGATCGGGAACATCAGACTGTCATCCGGGTCGGTTAAATAGGTGACTGATCCGGGCTACGCGACGGGTGCGTGTAAAAACGCGACATTTTTAGTTGATCTCAAGCCCCTCAAGTCCTAAAGTTCGCGCCGAACGTCCATGCTGGAAACGATCCATCCGGCTCAAGTACTGACGACGAGACAGCAAGGCCAAGGGAAGCGGTTGTTCCCATGGCCTTTTTGCTTTCGGCGACATGCCTTGGGAAGTAGGCGAACCAAAGTGGGGATACGGAGGACGTTCATTTGCACCCATTGATCAATCTAGTTTGCCAGTAGGAGTTCCCAGCATGTCGATTCAGGTCGAAGACTATTTCGCGCGCGCCACTTTTGACAAAATGAAGGCGTTCGCCGACCAGCAAGAAACCCCGTTCGTGGTGATCGACACCGCGATGATCAGCCAGGCCTACGATGACCTGCGCGCCGGTTTCGAATTCGCCAAGGTCTATTACGCCGTCAAGGCCAACCCGGCTGTCGAGATCATCGACCTGCTGAACAAGAAAGGCTCCAGCTTCGACATCGCGTCGATCTACGAGCTGGACAAGGTCCTGGGCCAGGGCGTCACCCCCGACCGCATCAGCTACGGCAACACCATCAAGAAATCCAAGGACATCCGCTACTTCTACGAGAAGGGCGTGCGTCTGTTCTCCACCGACTCCGAAGCCGACCTGCGCAATATCGCCAAGGCCGCCCCGGGCTCGAAAGTCTATGTGCGCATCCTCACCGAAGGCTCGACCACCGCTGACTGGCCTCTGTCGCGCAAGTTCGGCTGCCAGACCGACATGGCCATGGACCTGCTGATCCTCGCCCGCGACCTGGGCCTGGTGCCTTACGGCGTGTCCTTCCACGTCGGTTCGCAACAGCGCGATATCAGCGTCTGGGACGCGGCGATCGCCAAGGTCAAAGTGATCTTCGAACGCCTGAAGGAAGAAGACGGCATCCACCTGAAGCTGATCAACATGGGTGGCGGCTTCCCGGCCAACTACATCACCCGTACCAACAGCCTGGAAACCTACGCGGAAGAAATCATCCGTTTCCTCAAGGAAGACTTCGGCGACGACCTGCCGGAAATCATCCTGGAACCGGGCCGTTCGCTGATCGCCAACGCCGGCATCCTGGTCAGCGAAGTGGTACTGGTCGCGCGTAAATCCCGTACCGCCGTCGAGCGATGGGTGTACACCGACGTGGGCAAATTCTCCGGCCTGATCGAAACCATGGACGAGGCGATCAAGTTTCCGATCTGGACCGAGAAGAAAGGCGAGATGGAAGAAGTGGTCATCGCCGGCCCTACCTGCGACAGCGCCGACATCATGTATGAAAACTACAAGTACGGCCTGCCCCTGAACCTGGCCATCGGCGACCGCCTGTACTGGCTGTCCACCGGCGCCTACACCACCAGCTACAGCGCCGTGGAATTCAATGGCTTCCCGCCGCTGAAATCCTTCTACGTGTGATGCGCCGGGCCGCTGAAAGGCGGCCTTGCGGACACCGCGCGTTGCTCCCGAAAGGCCCGTGAACCCTCACGGGCCTTTTCTATTTCACATGCTGCAAAACCTTTCGAAGCGGTGTACTGTTGCCCTGTGGAATTTGGTGGGTACAGTAACCACCAAATCCCAACGACAAGGAACGTCGTCTTGAATAGCCGACAGCTGATCAGGCTTATCGAAGCGGACGGTTGGTATCTGGTCAGGATCAAGGGCAGTCACCACCATTTCAAGCACCTGTACAAGCCAGGGCTGGTGACCATCCCCCATCCGAAGAAGGACCTACTGACCAAGACAGTCAACAGCATCCTGAAACAAGCACAGTTGCAAGCAGGAGACCATCATGCTTTTCCCCATTGCGATTCAACCCGGTGACGAGCAACACGCCTGGGGCGTAGAGGTTCCGGATATTCCGGGCTGCTTCTCGGCGGGCGAGGACCTGGACGATGCCCTGGCCATGGCCCGTGAAGCCATCGAAGGACATCTGGAAATTCTCGCCGAGGACGACGCGCCCATCCCTCGGGCGGGCACCGTGACCCAGCACGCGAAAAACCCGGACTACGCAGGTTGCATCTGGGCACTGGTGGACATCGATATCACCCAGTACCTGGGCAAGTCGGAAAAACTCAATATCACCTTGCCCGGTTACCTGTTGAGCCGTATCGACGCTTACGTGCGCAATCATCCCGAGCAGAAGAGTCGGTCGGGCTTCCTGGCCACGGCGGCCTTACGCATATTGCAAGGCGCCTGAGCCTTCAACCCACCCGCTCGTGCATCGACCCAAGCCCCGCTCCTGCCCAGGAACGGGGCTTTTGTCCGTTTTGTCACACGAAAAAAACGCCGTTAATATGAATTCGTCGCATTCTCACAAACACACGGCATAATGCGCGTCGTGAGAATCACTTCGAGAAAGCAAGGCGGTCGCCGTGTTGAAGAAAACACTGTTCCAATTGCACTGGCTGTTCGGCATTACTGCCGGGCTGGTGTTGGCTTTCATGGGCATTACCGGAGCCATGGTGTCGTTCCAGGACGAACTGCTAGGCCTGCTCAACCCCGACGTACTGCAACTCGAAGTACCGGAGCACGCTGAAGCCCTGCCCCCCGCCGAACTGGTGCGCAGGCTCGAAGCCCGCGAAGGCAAGACCGTCGCCATGCTCTGGGTTTCCCCCCATGGCGACAACGCCGCGCGAGTCGCTTTCACACCTGCGCCCGGTGAACGCCGTGGGCAGATGCGCTATTTCGACCCCTACACCGGCGAGTACCAGGGTGAGGCACAAGGCCAGGACTTCTTCGCCCTGATATTGCAACTGCACCGTTTTCTCGCCCTGGGTGATACCGGCCGGCAGATCACCGGCGCATGCACCCTGATGCTGCTGTTCTTCTGCCTTTCCGGGCTCTATCTGCGCTGGCCGCGCCAGGCCCTGAACTGGCGGGTCTGGCTGACACTCGACTGGGCGAAAAAAGGTCGCGCCTTCAACTGGAACCTGCACGCGGTCGCCGGCACCTGGTGCCTGCTGCTCTACCTGCTGTCGGCGCTGACCGGCCTGTTCTGGTCCTACGAATGGTACAGCGACGGCCTGAACAAACTGCTGGCCGACTCACCGATCCAGCATCGCGGCGGCGGACAACGCAAGCCGGCACCCGGCGGCCCGGCGCCGAGCGCCGACTACGACGCGATCTGGGCCAGTATCCAGCGGGCCACGGGCCCTGACCTCAGCGCCTACAACATCCGCATGCCGGCGGTGGCCGGGCAACCGGCGACGGTCTACTACCTGCTCAAGGATTCGCCCCATGAGCGCGCCCTCAACCAGATCAACCTGGACCCGGCCACGGGGGTGATCAGCGACCAGTTGCGCTACGCCGACCAAAGCTTCAAGGCACAGTTGCTGACCAGCCTCTACGCGCTGCACACCGGCGGCTACTTCGGGATCACCGGGCGAGTCCTGCTGACCCTGTCGAGCCTGGCCATGCCGCTGTTCTTCGTCACCGGCTGGCTGCTGTACCTCGATCGGCGGCGCAAGAAACGCCAGGTCAAGCAGGCCCGCCTGGACCTGGAGCCACAAGACGGCGAGACGTCCGCCTGGCTGATCGGTTTCGCCAGCCAGAGCGGTTTCGCCGAACAGATGGCCTGGCAGAGCGCCGGTCAGTTGCAGGCCGCCGGCGTGCCGGTGCGGGTCAGTCCGCTGGCCGACATCAATGAGCGGGACCTGCGCGAGTCGCAGCATGCGCTGTTTGTCGTCAGCACCTTCGGCGACGGCGAGGCACCGGACAGTGCGCGCGGTTTCGAACGCAAGGTACTCGGCCAGCCGCTGTCCCTCGGCACCCTGAACTATTCGGTACTGGCCCTGGGCGACCGGCAATACCAACACTTCTGCGGTTTCGCCCGACGCCTGCATCGGTGGCTGGAAGCGCGTGGCGGCAATACCCTGTTCGCCCCGGTCGAAGTCGACAACGGCGATCCCTACGCCCTGCGCTATTGGCAACAGCAACTCAACCAACTGACCGGCGGCACGCCTCCGGTGGCCTGGCAGGCACCGGGTTTCGCCAACTGGACCTTGCGCCAGCGCGACCTGCTCAACCCGGGCAGCGCCGGTTCCGCCGTCTACCTGCTGGGCCTGACGGCCGAGACGGCGACCCCATGGCAAGCCGGTGACCTGGTGGAAATCCTCCCACGCCAGAGTGCCCTGGCAGTGGAACGCTTCCTCGCCGGACTTGGACTTGACGCCGACACTCCGGTACAACTCGACGGTTTGCAGGAAAGCCTCGCCCAGGCCCTGGGAGCACGCCAGTTGCCGGAGAACCGGGCTCATCTGGTCGGCCTGCATGCCCAGGCCCTGGTGGATGCGCTGATACCCCTGAGCCCGCGCGAATACTCCATCGCCTCCATTGAAAGCGATGGGCAACTGGAGTTGATCGTGCGCCAGGAGCGCCACGCCGATGGCAGCCTGGGCCTGGGTTCCGGGTGGTTGACCGAGCATGCGGCGCCGGGCGCCGGTATCAGCCTGCGGCTGCGGCGCAACAGTGGTTTCCATTTGCCGACGGCGCCGTGCCCGTTGATTCTGCTGGGCAACGGCACGGGCCTGGCGGGCTTGCGCAGCTTGCTCAAGGCGCGCATTGCCGATGGCCAGAGAGACAACTGGTTGTTGTTCGGCGAGCGCAATATCGCCCATGACTTCCACTGCGGGGAAGAACTGAAAGGCTGGCTGGCCAGCGGTGACCTGGCGCGCCTGGACCTGGCGTTTTCCCGTGACCAGGCAGAAAAGATCTATGTCCAGGATCGCCTGCGCGCGGCGGCGGATGAACTGCGCCAATGGCTGGCGAACGGTGCGGCGATCTATATCTGCGGCAGCTTGCAGGGGATGGCGACGGGGGTCGATCAGGTGCTGCTGGAGTTGCTCGGGGCCGAGGCCGTCGAGCAATTGATCGAGCAAGGGCGTTATCGGCGGGATGTGTACTGAGGCCCTTGAGCCTTGCATCGTCAGAACCGACGCTTTCGCGGGCAAGCCCTGCTCCTACAGTTTTGTGTCGTACACAAGGTCAGTGAACGACGACGTACTGTAGGAGCTGGGCTTGCCCGCGAAGAGGCCCCTGAGCCTTGCGCAGCTTATACGAACGCCATCGCCAGCAATCGTACGCAAGGTTTGCGCTCGGCCACATACTGCAGGAGCCGGCTTGCTGACGATCGCGGTGCAACTACCGCCGCGGATCTGAGGCCGAATGCAATCAAGCCCGCACCGGCTCCCCCGCCAACTCGACGACTTCCGGCCGCTTGAGCACGGCATAGGCCAGCGCCGTCAGCAAGCTGCCGGCGACAATCGCCAGCAAGTACAGCAAGGTATGGTTGATCGCATTCGGGATCAGCATCACGAACAGACCGCCGTGGGGTGCCATCAGCTTGCAGCCGAAATACATCGACAAGGCACCGGTCAGCGCACCACCGGCAATGCTTGCCGGAATCACCCGCAACGGGTCCTTGGCGGCAAACGGAATCGCCCCCTCGGAGATAAAGCACAGCCCCAGCACAAACGCCGCCTTGCCCGCCTCGCGCTCGCTCTGGGCAAACTTGTGCCGCGCAATCAGCGTGGCAATCCCCAGGCCGATCGGCGGCACCATGCCCGCGGCCATGGTCGCCGCCATCGGTGCATAACTCTGCGACGCCAGCAGCCCGACCGAGAATGCATAGGCCGCCTTGTTGATCGGTCCACCCAAGTCGACGCACATCATCCCGCCCAGCAACACCCCGAGCAAAATGGCGTTGGTGGTGCCCATACTGTCGAGGAAATGGGTCAGCCCTTCGAGCATCCCCGCCACCGGTTTGCCCACCACGTAGATCATCACCAGACCGGTGAACAGGCTCGCCAGCAACGGAATGATCAGGATCGGTTTCAACGCCTCAAGACTGCTGGGCAGCCGCGCATAACGATTGATCGCCTTGGCGCTGTAGCCGGCAAGAAAACCGGCAACGATGCCGCCGATAAAACCCGCGCCCAGGGTGCTCGCCAACAGGCCGCCGATCATCCCCGGGGCCAGGCCCGGACGGTCGGCAATCGAATAGGCGATATAGCCGGCCAGCAACGGCACCATCAACTTGAACGCGCTCTCACCGCCGATCTGCATCAAGGCCGCCGCCAGCGTGCCGGGCTCCTTGAAGGCGGTGATGCCGAAGACGAACGACAAGGCGATCATCAGACCGCCCGCCACCACCATCGGCAACATGAACGAGACACCCGTCAGCAGGTGTTTGTAGACACCGGTCTTTTCCTGCTTGACCGGAGCACCTCCGCTACCCGTCGCGACCTGTTCCGGCTGACCTTCGGACAGGGCCTTGTCGAGGGTCGCGTCCGGCTGCTTCAAGGCGATGCCGGTACCGCAACGGTAGATTTTCTTGCCGGCGAAACGCTCGGTGGCGACTTCGATATCCGCCGCCAGCAGCACCACATCGGCCTCGGCAATCGCCGCCGCGCTCAGCGGGTTGCGGGCGCCGACGGAACCCTGGGTTTCCACCTGCAGCTCATAGCCCAGGCGCTTGGCCGACTGCTGCAAGGCTTCGGCGGCCATAAAGGTGTGGGCCACGCCGGTCGGGCAGGCGGTCACCGCCACCAGGCGCGGGGCGCGCTTGGGCGCCGCAACCGGTTCGGCCGCGACCGCAGGGGCGACCTTGGGCGCGACAAACACCTGGGCCTCTTCGGCACCGCGACGCAACACCGCCTCGACATCCTGCAACGCCTGGGCCGGAGTGCTTTGAAACACCCGCTTGCCGACAAACCGCGACATCTCCACCGGCACGCTGCTGACCAGCAGGACCCATTCGGCGGCACCGACCGTGGCCGCCGACAATTGGCGCTCCGGGTGCTGGCTGTCGTGGACTTCGACGCTGGTGCTCCAACCCTGGCGCTGGGCCGCCGCATCGAGCAGGCGGGCGCAGAGCACACTGGTGACCATGCCGTTCGGGCAGGCGGTAACAATGGCTAATTTCATCACTATCCCTCTTATTGTTCTGTCAGGGCGTGCACGCGGACGCCGCTTTCAAGCTGCGCCAACTGCGCCCGGTCGCTAATGCCGAAACCGATCTGGGTCACCGCCTGAGCGGCAATCGCGGTGGCGGTGCGCAGGGTCTGTTCGGCGGAGTGACCGCTGAGCAGCCCGTGCAGCATGCCGGCCAGCAACGAGTCGCCGGCCCCCACCGTACTGGCGACTTTTACCTTCGGCGGCAGGGCCTGCAAAGCCGGCGCGCCGGAAAACCAGTTCACCCCTTCGGCACCGTGGGAAATCACCACGTGCTCGATGCCCTGGGCTTGCAGTCGCGCGGCGGTTTCGGCCTGGCTTTGCAACGAGTTCACGGGAATCTGCAAGGCCTCGGCCAGTTCCTCGCCATTGGGCTTGATCAACCAGGGCGTCGCCGCGAGACCGGCGCGCAACGCCGCGCCGCTGGTGTCCAGGGCGACCTTCAGGCCGAGACCTTTCAAGCGCAACAGCAGCGCCTGCAACCACTCGGGGCTCACCCCTTGCGGCAGGCTGCCGGCGACCACCACGGCGTCGTGCCCCGAGGCGATCAGGTCGAGTTTATCCAACAGGGCTTGCCGCGCCTGTTCACTGACCAGGGGACCGGGACCATTGAGATCGGTGATCCGCCCGTCATGCTCGGCCAGCTTGATATTGCTGCGGGTTTCCCCCGGTACCCGGACAAAGGCATCGACAAAACCGCGCCGCGCCATCAGGGCCTCGAACGCTTGCGGATTGCTGTCGCCGAGAAAGCCGCCCACGGTCAGTTGATGGCCCAGGTCCGCCAGCACCTGGGCGACATTCAGCCCTTTGCCGGCGGCATGGGTCTGCATCGCTTCGCTGCGGTTGACCTGGCCGGGCTCCAGCCGTGCCAACTGCACGGTCAGGTCCAGCGCCGGGTTCAGGGTCAGGGTCAGAATCCGCGCCATTACAAAGCCTCCACCAGGGCACGGACTTCATCGCCGCTGCCCACCGCCAGGGCGGCCTGGGCCAGCACTTGGGCCTGGGGCAGGCTCAGTTCGCGGACCCGCGCCTTGACCTCGGGAATGCTCCGTGCCGAAACGCTCAGCTCATCCACGCCCAGCCCTACCAGCACCGGCACCGCCAAGGGATCAGCCGCCAGCTCGCCGCACACGCCGACCCATTTGCCATGGGCATGGGCCGCGCGCACGGTGATATCGATCAGTTGCAGTACCGCCGGGTGCAGGCCATCGGCCTGGGCCGAGAGCGTCGGGTGGCCACGGTCGATGGCCAGGGTGTACTGGGTCAGGTCGTTGGTGCCGACACTGAAGAAGTCCACTTCCTTGGCCAGCACCGGCGCCAGCAACGCCGCCGACGGCACCTCGATCATGATCCCCAGTTGCAGATCGGCCACCGGGATTTCCAGCCGCAGACGTTCGGTCATCTCCCGCGCCTGGCGCCACTCGGAGACGCTGCCGACCATCGGGAACATGATCCGCAACGGACGGTTGTCGGCGGCCCGCAGCAAGGCACGCAACTGCCCTTCCATGATCTGCGGGCGTTGCAGGGTCAGGCGAATACCGCGCACACCGAGGAAGGGGTTTTCCTCCTTGGCGATCGGCCAGTACGGCAGCGGTTTGTCGCCGCCCACATCGAGGGTCCGCACCACCAGCGGCCGACCCGCCAGGCCATCGAGCACGCGACGGTATTCAGCTTCCTGGGTCGCCTCGTCCGGCGCCTGCTGATGGGCCATGAAAATCAGTTCGGTGCGCAACAGGCCGATGCCTTCGGCACCCTGCTCCACTGCGCTGGCAACGCCCGCGCTTTCACCGATATTGGCAAACACTTCGACCGGGTGGCCATCGCGGGTCAGCGCCAGTTCGTGGCGTTGCTCCGAGGCCAGGCGCAGGCGTTGCTCGCGGGTGTCACGTTCCTGCAAGGCACGCTGCAGGGTCGCCTCATCCGGCGAGACATGCAGGCGGCCGCGCTGCCCGTCGATCAGCAACGGCGTACCGGGCGCCAGCAGCAGCACCGCCGCGCCGGCACCAACCAGGGCGGGGATGCCCAGGGCCCGGGCCACGATCGCACTGTGGGCCGTGGCCCCGCCGCGGGCCGTGAGAATCCCGGCAACCCGTGCCGGGTCCAATCGCGCCACATCCGAGGGACCGACCTCATCCATCACCAGCACATAAGGCTGGTCGGGCTCGGCCAGGGTCTCGACGCCACAGAGTTGCGCCAGCACACGCCGGCCGACATCCCGCAGATCCGCCGCGCGTTCGGCCAGCAAGGCATCCTGCAACGCCTCCTGCTGACGGGCCGCCGCCTCGATCACGGCCATCCAGCCGGCCTCGGCGCTTTCGCCCTGCTTGAGACGGGCTTCGACGTCGTCGCTGAGTTCCGGGTCGTCGAGCATTTCCTGATGGGTAATGAAGATTTCCCGGATGGCCTTGGCCTTGCTGCGCTGGATCAGCCCTTCAATGTCCGCGCGCACCAGGTCCATGGCCTGTTGCAGGCGCTGACGCTCAACCAGCGCGGACTCGCCACGCAACGGGTAATCGAACTGCGCCAGCACCTGGACATGGGCAGGGCCGATGGCGATGCCCGGTGCGGCGGCGATGGCCTGGAGTTGGCTGCCGGCGCTCGGCGCCACCAGGGGCACGAGTACTTCTTCCGGCACCGGGCTCGCGGCACTGATCGCCGGCAATGGCTCGACTTCCTCGCCGAGACCTTCTTCCACCGCCGCCAGAAGCGCCGGCAAGGCATCGGCGGCAATGCTCGGCTCAGCGATAAATTCCAGCACCTGCGCACGCCGGGCACCGAGGCTGAGCAACTTGCTCAGGCTTTTCACCGACACGGCACTGCCCGTGCCGTCGACGATACGCACCCGGATATCACCTTCGAAATGCTTCGCCAGTTGCGCCAGGACTTTCGCCGGCCGGGCGTGCAAACCATGGGCATTGGCCAGGGCAATCCGCGCGCTCGGCCAATCGGCCGGCAGCTCACCACCGAGGACTTCGAGCACCGCACGGCTGCTGGTGGCGCGCCCCAGTTCCTGGCCACGGCCTTCGATCAACAGCGCACACAGGCGCTCGAGCAGAGCCTGGTGCGCTTCGCCGAGGCTGGCCAGGCAGAACAGGCCGCTCAGGGGCTGACCGAGGTAGCGGATCGGCTTGTTCGGGGTCACGAAAGCCAGGCCCGGACGCTTGACCGTCTGCTCGCTGTGCAGCCACCAGAGGCCATCGCCCAGGGGCAG
This sequence comes from Pseudomonas sp. MWU12-2319, assembly GCF_023242525.1. Classification (NCBI taxonomy): domain Bacteria; kingdom Pseudomonadati; phylum Pseudomonadota; class Gammaproteobacteria; order Pseudomonadales; family Pseudomonadaceae; genus Pseudomonas; species Pseudomonas sp. MWU12-2319. The sequence goes on along the minus strand of NZ_JALJES010000023.1, from coordinate 16,377 downwards.
GGCTTCGACCTGCTGCAACACGGCGGCAAAACCATTGCTGACGCAATCGGCCTGGCGCAGCAGGCGCGCACCGCGCCAGACCAGCTCTTCGAAATCGTCCGCGGCCACGCCCAGGCCGATCATCTGTGCATCCAGTGCCAGTTCCTGGGGGGCGCCCTGCAGCAATTTCAGCAGCGCTTCGGCGGAACTGGCACGACGCAGGGCCTGGCCCAGATCGGTTTCGCCGAGGGCCCGGGTCAGCAGTTGCAGCAGGCGCAAGTGCTCGTCGGAGCGCGCCGCGATGCCGATGGCCAGGTAGACGATCTGGCCGTCGCCCCAGTCCACACCGTCGGGAAATTGCAGCAGGCGCACACCGGTGGCAAACACCTGGTCGCGGGTTTCCGGCGTGCCGTGGGGAATCGCAATACCTTGACCGAGAAAGGTCGAGCCCTGGGCTTCACGCGCCTGCAAACCCGCCAGGTAACCCTCGGCCACCAGGCCATCGGCCACCAGTCTGTTCGCGAGCAGTTGCAGGGCCGCAGACTTGTCCACGGCCGACTGGCCCATGGAAATCTGCTCTACGGTGAGCTCGAGCATGCCTTTCTCCTATTCAGCGTCATAGGGACGCTAGGTATTGTTTTGAATGAATCAGCTTAGGCGGGTGGCCCGAACAATGTGCAACGGTCTTCTGGCAGGACCATGACACGGGCCGAATGCCGCAAAAATACGCTTGCTGAAACGTTTAATCTAGAGTGTTGGTCACGTTACTCGATTATTGTTCGGTGTTGAAGCCCCAGGGCGTCTTGAAAAACCGCTGGACCATGGCGGGCCGTCGAAGCGTTTGACGGCCCAAAGGCTGCGACATGCGGGTTGTATACAGCCCGATATCTGAAGCTCCGTCGTCTTTTGACAACTGGACGACGAAGGTCGGCTGCCGGAATAGGATACGATCAGCGAAAATGCAGACCTGAACGCTGCAGCAAAATAAGGAACTCCCCGCTTGAAACTCAGTGATATCGCCCAACTGGCCGGTGTGTCCGTCACCACCGCCAGCTACGTGATCAACGGCAAGGCCGCGCAGCAGCGTATCAGCATCAGCACCGTGGAACGGGTGCGGGCGGTGGTCGAGCAACATGGCTTCACGCCCAACCCCCAGGCTGCCGGGCTGCGCAGTCGCAAGACGCGAACCCTGGGTTTCATTCTGCCGGACCTGGAAAACCCCAGTTACGCACGCATCGCCAAGCTGCTGGAGCAAGGCGCCCGCGCCCATGGCTATCAGTTGCTGATCGCCAGTTCCGACGACGCCCCCGACAGCGAGCGGCAACTGCTGCAACTGTTCCGCGCGCGGCGCTGCGATGCCCTGTTCGTCGCCAGTTGCCTGCCCGCCGCCGACGACAGCTATCGCGAGTTGCAGGCCCTGGGGACACCGGTGATTGCCATCGACCGGGAAATGGAACCGGCACACTTCTGCTCGGTGGTCAGCGACGACCGTCGGGCCAGCCTGCAACTGACCCGCAGCCTGCTGCAGCCGTTGCCACGGCATATCGCCCTGATCGGCGCCCGTGCCGAGTTGAGCATCAGCCGCCAGCGCGCCGCCGGATTCGAGGAAGCCTTGAAGGGCTTCAAGGGCGAGGTGCTGATCGAGCATGGCGAGGCCTTCAGCCGCGAGTGCGGGCGCCAGTTGATGGAAGGCCTGATCAAACGCCTGGGCCATCTGCCGGATGCCCTGGTCACCACCTCCTATGTCCTGCTGCAAGGCGTGTTCGATGCCCTGCATGATCAGCCGCTCCAGGCACAGCCGCTGCGCCTGGGCACCTTCGGTGACACCCAGTTGCTGGACTTCCTGCCGTTGCCGGTCAACGCCATGGCCCAACAACATCAGCTGATCGCCGAAAAAGCCCTGGAACTGGCCCTGGCCGCCATCGAGGACAAGAACTACCAGCCGGGCGTCCAGGCCATCGCCCGGACCTTCAAGCAGCGAATCCACGGGGCCTGAAAGTGGAGCTGATCGACACCCATACGCATCTCGACTTTGCCGATTTCGATAACGATCGCGACGAGGTCCTTGAGCGCAGCCGCGCCCTGGGTGTGGGGCGGATGGTGGTGTTGGGGGTTTATCAGAAAAACTGGCAGCGGGTCTGGGACCTGGTGCAAAGCGACTCGCGGTTGCACGCGGCGTTCGGCTTGCACCCGGTGTACCTGGATGAGCACCGCCCGGCCGATCTCAACGAACTGGGCGACTGGCTGACGCGTTGTGCCGGTCATCCGCAGTTGTGCGCGGTGGGCGAGTTCGGCCTGGATTATTTTTTGCCGCAGTTGGATCGTGAACGCCAACAAACGCTGTTCGAAGCCCAACTGAAACTGGCGGTGGACTTCGCCCTGCCCGTGCTGCTGCATGTGCGCAGAAGCCACGCGGCGACCATTGCCACTCTCAAGCGTTTTCGCCCGGCGCGCGGCGGCATCATCCATGCCTTTGCCGGCAGTCGCGAGGAAGCCCGGGAATACCTCAAGCTGGGATTCAAGTTGGGGCTGGGCGGTGCCGGCACCTGGCCGCAGGCCTTGCGCCTGAGCAAGGTCATCGCCGATCTGCCGCTGGACAGCGTGGTGCTGGAGACCGATTCACCGGACATGGCGCCGGTGATGTTCGCCGGCCAGCGCAACAGCCCCGAGCATTTGCCGGCGATTTGCAAGGCGCTGGCCGGGCTGATGAGTGTGAACCCGGAGACGCTGGCGAGCGCCAGCACGGCCAATGCCTGTGCGCTGTTCAATTGGCCTGCAGCAACAGCGTGAGCGCCGGCAAGCCCCGTTTCAGACCCTGAACGCGCCGATCAATTGCTTGAGTTCCACCACCTGTACCGAAAGCAGGCGGCTGGCACTTTCGGTCTGATGCGCACCCTCCGCCGTACGCTCACCCGCGCGGTTGATCTCGACGATGTTCTGGTCGATATCGTGGGCCACGGCGGTTTGCTGTTCCACGGCGGCCGCGATCTGCTGGTTCTGGTCGACGATCATGCCCACCGCGCCGAGTATGTTTTCCAAAGCCTGCTGGACCTTTTCCGACTGGCTGACCGTACTGTTCGCCATCCCATGGCTGATGCCCATGGCCTTCACCGCCGCCCCCACGCCGCCATGGAGCCGGCTGATCATCTGCTCGATTTCCCCCGTCGACTGCTGGGTGCGCTTGGCCAGGGTCCGGACCTCGTCGGCCACCACCGCAAAGCCCCGCCCCTGCTCACCGGCCCGGGCCGCCTCGATGGCCGCGTTGAGGGCCAACAGGTTGGTCTGCTCGGCGATGCTCTTGATCACTTCCAGCACCCGGCTGATGGACTGGCTATCGGTGGCCAGTTGATTGATCACCTGCACCGACTGATCGATCTCGCCGGCCAACTGCACGATGCTGTTCTGTTGCGACTCGACCAGACCGCGGCCGCTGAGGGTTTCGCCATTCACGCTGTGGGCGCTGCTCACCGCCGCCGCCGCGCTGCGGGCCACCTCCTGGGCGGTGGCCGACATCTGATTCATGGCCGTCGCCACCTGTTCGATCTGGCTGCGCTGACCGGCCACCGCCAGGTTACTGCGAGCCGATACCGACTCGACCTGTCCGGCCTGGCGCTCGACCTCACTGACGGTCTGCCCGACCCGCTCGATCAGGTCATGGATCTTCGCCACGGTGCCATTGAACACGCCGCCCAGTTCACCCAGTTCATCGCGGCTATGGGCGACGAAATTGACCGTCATGTCCCCGGCCGCGACCTTGTTCATCATTTCCCCCAGACGCCGCAAGGTGGTCCGGGTCGAAGCGTAGAAACCGCCATACAGATAGACGATGGAGAAAAACACCGCCGCCAGCGCGACCACCAGTGACAGCATATGCAGGCGATTTTGCCCCAGGCGCTGTTCAAGCTCCTGGCCGAGATAGGCCAGGGTCGCGTCATTGAGCTGGTAGGTTTGCGCCATCAGGGCGCTGACCTGATCGTAGAAAGCCGGCCAGGGCGCATCGAGGGTTTCGGCCATGACCACCTGCTCTTCGAACAGCTCACTGCCTTTTTTCAACGACGCCTTGCTGGCGGCGGCCTGAGAATCCAGGGCGGCATGGGCATTTTTACTGCCGCCCAGGGCATCCTGGAGTTTCAGGGCGTATTCGGCCTGCAACTTCTCGATCTGCTGCAACAGCTCGTCGAAGCGCGTGCTCGACGCCGAATTGAGAAAGCCCTGGCCCAGGGAATAAGCGCCCATGGAGCGGCCTTCGCCCAAGGTCTGGGTCACTTGCGGCGTGACACTGGTCACCAGTTCGCTCAACTGTCGCAGATCGCTCTGGTTATCACGGCTGAGCCCCGATTGACTGGCAATGATCTGGCTGAAAATCTGCGCCTTGGCCAACAGTTTGGCGATCAGTGCGCTTTTGCTTTGCAGGGAGGTTTCGGCCTGCTGGGCCTTGAAGGCGCTGATCATTTCATCGCGCTTGGCGTTGAAGGCGTCGATCTGTTCCGGGTCGATCGTCACCGGTGCCAGGCCTTGCAGGCGGGCGAGCACGTTTTGTTCAAGGGCGTGGATCTTGCCTTCCAGATCCCCCGCCTTGCCGGACTGACCGAGGACCGCGTCGATCTGCACCTGGTTGTTCAGGGTTTCCAGGTCGCGCCGCAGGCTGAGGCTGCTGCCCAACAGGGCGAGGCTTTGCAGCTCGATCTGGGTGCCGGAGAATTCGCGGTAGGAATCGTGCACCAGGTAGAAGTTGGTCACCAGCATCGGCACGAAGAACAGCACACTGATCAAACTGAACTTCATTCCGAAGCTCAAGCGGTTCATCAGGGCGACGGCGGGATATAGCAAGCGCTTCACTGGAATGCTCCCTTTCGTATTATTTTTATAGAGGCAGGCACGGCAAGGCATAAAGCCAGTATCCGCAGCTACTGCTTGTATAACTTAATTTGAAAGGGTGTTTTGTAACTTAAGGTTAATGGCCATTGCCTGACGGTCTGACGACTGCATTGCTTTTGAAAACACCACAGACCTGTAGGAGCAGGGCTTGCCCGCGAAGGGGCCCTTGAGACCGCCAAAAGCTTCGCTGGCAAGCCAGGTTCCTAAAGGTCCGCTGTGTTTGTGAGGGCCGTGTCCCCTCGGATCAGATCAGTACGGTCCACAGGGCAAACCCGGCATACCAGAGCACCGCCGCCCGTAGCAGCAGCTCCCACAGGCTGTCCAGGCTGGTGACGCCATCGGCGCCAACCACCGGCGCAGGGATTTCCCCGGCGACACGACCCACCTTTTCCACCAGTTGCCGCGCCGTGATGTCCCAGTTGAGCAACTCATGCAGCATCACCCGGCTGACCCCGACGAAGTTGCCCACCAGCGCCAGGCTGGCCGCCAGCAAGCGCACCGGCAACCAGTCGAAGGCGTGCCGCAGCAAGGTCGCACGTTCCACCAGCGCCGGGTTCTGGCCTCGTTCCGCCGCCAGCGCCAGCAGCCGATAACTCAGCGCCGCCACCGGACCCAGGAGGAAATACCAGAAAATCACCACAAAGAAACTCTGGTAGGCCTGCCACAACAGGTAGCCCTGGACCTGCTCCAGCAACTGCTCATCGCTGTCGGCGCACACATCCAGGTCACGCTTGGCCACATGCACCGCCGCCTGCACATCACCGCGCCTCCAGGCATCGCGAAACGGCCCGAGGGCCGCCAGCAGATCCCCACGGCCGAGGCTGTAAATCACCACCAGCAAATGCACCGGCAAGGCCAGCAAACCATAGGCCAGCGGTTGCAGCGCCATCAGCAGCAGACCGAGCACGACCACCGGCAACAGCACCAGCAGGATCAGCACCAGCCAGGGCTGCCCGGCGGTTCGCGGAGCGGCTTCCAGCCGGGCCAGCTCCCGCAGCCAGGCGCCGTCACGTTGGACCCGTTGGCGCAAGGCCGAGAACTTTTCGATCCAGACCGCCAGCAGCAACACCAGAAAACTCATTGTGACTCTCCTTTTTCCAGCACGGCGGCACGAAAGCGCGCCCAGTCAAACGCTGGTCCCGGATCGGTCTTGCGGCCCGGGGCGATATCGCTATGGCCGCAAATCCGTTGCGGGGTAATGGCCGGGTAAGCGGCCCGTAGCTGACGGGTCAAAGCAATCAACGCAGCGTACTGCGCCTCGGTGAAAGGCAGCTCATCGGTGCCCTCCAACTCGATACCCAGGGAAAAATCGTTACAGGTTTCCCGCCCCTCGAAAGACGAGACGCCGGCATGCCAGGCCCGTTCCAGACAAGAGACAAACTGAGTGACTATACCGTCACGCTCAATCAGAAAATGCGCAGACACGCGCAGGTCGGCGATGCCTTCAAAGTAGGCGTGTTCCGTGACATCCAGGCGATTCTGGAAGAACTCCTGCACCTTGCCCGTGGCGAACTGCCCCGGTGGCAGGCTGATGTTGTGGATCACCAGCAGGGAGATTTCTTCGGCTGGACGCTGGTTGAAGTTGGGCGAAGGACAGTGACGCACGTCCTGGCACCAACCGCTGGCGGGATCCAACTGCATACCGATTCCTTCGAAGACAAACACGACAGGCTCAGTATGCCGCGATAGGCACGTGGATGGGTCAGCAATCCGCGCTTATCGAAGAAATTTTCTTGAGCAATGCCCGACGCCAGGACAAGCGAGGCGTACTCAGCGCTTCTTCATCCGCCGCAGATTGCCGATGACCGAGGCCAGCGCCCGGTCGAACAACAAGGCGTCGTCAAGCAGGCGGACCGCGCCACGGCGGAACTCCACGGCCAGGGCCTGGGCCGTTCGCTCCAGCACTTTCATGCCGGTACGATTGACGAAGATGTACTTGCCGCCCGGCTCGATAATCGCCGTCAGCTTGCAGCGCAGGCTGTTCTCCTCGTCCTCGCGGATTTCCACCCACTGGCCGATGCGCAATTGCCGGATCCAGAGCAGCGCGGCGTCATCGGCCGGCAACTCGAAGGCCACGTCCTCGACCAGGGGCTCGTGGGGGGCACTGAGGACAATCTCCTCCACCACCTCGACCATCGCCGGGGCCTGCTCGCTCGCCACGGGTTCGGCATTCTTCCTGGCAAGCTGCTGGAGTACCTGCACATGCAGGCCTTCCAACTGGCTGAAAAACTCACTGGTGGCGAAGGGATCGAACGCGGCGCTGGTCAAGCCGTCGCGCAGGGACTTGAGCAACCCAGGGACCAGCTCCAGCAGCTTGAGCCGAGCATCCACCGGGTCCTGGGGTTCGACACTCCAGATCAAATCGTCCAGGGTCTGCAAGCCGGCCTGCCATTCGGCGGACGCTTCGCCCTGCTTGAGCCAGGTCAGCAACAACACCTTGCTCCAGGCCTCCTGGAGCAGACGCACCACCACTTCGGGCAAGGTCCGCCCCAATAACCGCTCGTTCAAAACTTCCTGAACCCGCTGGCGCGCCTGCTCGGCTTTAGCACGGCCTTCTTCGGCATCCCGGGTACGCTGTTCGAGCAATTCGCTACGGCGGCGTTCGTCGCTGGTAAAGGCGAGGAACTCCACCAGTAACTCGGCAAAGATCGCCGGATCGTCAACGAAATCATTCAACAGCCGCTGCACGATCTGTTCGATACGCACATACAGGGCATCACGGTGATAGTCGTCACGGGAACCCCAGCCCAGGGCGGCGGAGGCGATTTCATTCAACAGGCGGCGGGCCGGATGACTGCCGCGACTGAAGAAGCTCTTGTCCAGCACCGCCACTTTCAACATCGGGATCTGCAAGCGGCCGATCAACGCCTTCAGCGAGTCCGGCAGGACCCGGTCATCGAGGATAAATTCGAAGAGCATGGCGATCAGGTTGATCACGTCTTCGTCCATGCCCCCGACCACCCGGGACTTGCCGCTTTTCACGCTGACCCGGGTCAACAGCTGTTCCAGCTGGTTGCGTAGGTCGAAGTCTTCCGCCGAGCTGGGCTCCGGCACATATTGCTGCAGATGCGAGAGCAGGCGCAGCAGATCGTTGGTGGAAATCGGCTGGACCTCGGAGCCGGCCTCAAGCTTGGGCGCCACGCTGCCACGCACATGCAGCAGCAGTTCCTGCAGGGCGGCGAACACCTCCTGCACGCTTTCATCCAGGGGCTTGGCGCTGGCGGTCGGCGCCTGATGGCCGCGGGTGCTGGCCGCCGCACGATCGCTGGCGCGTCGTGCCGGAGCGGCCTTGAGCTCCGGCAACACACCGGTGGCGATCAGCAGCTGATTGGCTTCGGCATACAACTGGTCGGCGTCGCGGAGGACATATTTCTCGAACAGTTTGAGAATGATCAGCTTGACCTTGATCTCCACCCCGAGGTTACGCCCGGCCTCGAGGAAATACTCACAGAGCATCGCCGGACCCATGGGATTGCTCGCGTCATCGACACGTCGGGGAATCAAGGCATTGAAGCGGGTGCTGAGTTGCCCCAGGGCAAAACTGTCACGGCTGAGGACCTTGGCGACCATGGCATCGAGGGCCACGGTGCGTTCGAGCTCATCGTTGGGCACCAGCGCCAGGGCTTCGTAGGACACCACCGAAGACAGTGTCGGCTCACTGATATCGTACTGGCCAAGGCGGTCAAAGGCTTCGAAAAAGCGTTCGAGAAAACCACGCTCGATACTCTTGCGCTTGAGGCGCAGGTCGCGCATGGCTTCGAAAAAAGTGTTCTGGTCGACGTTGTTCTGGGCCTTGTCGGCCATTTCGAACAGGGTGTCGTCGGCATTATCGAACAGCACCTGCAAGCCTTGCTTGAGCTGCAAGGCCGCCTTGTCCCGGACCTGGACCAGAACCACGGGCAAACGGGCAAGCGGCGACGGCGTCGCTTGATCGTCGGCAGCCTTGTGCAAAGGCACGACCTTCCCGTCATTGTGCATCAAAGCCTCCTGCCGCAGCGGTTCTGTCTGTTCAGGTGAAAGATCGGTGTCCGCGGGGAGTGGGCATCATGCCTCACGACCGCTTCTCGGCGAACACCTCAGGTGCTCACCGGCTATCGATAATCGGGGAATTACAGATACGTCAAAGCTATGACGTCAATTACAAGGCAGATTATCTTGTAAAAGATGTCACTTTTACTAGTCCTCGGCAATTCCTTTTCAGATCCATATGAAAATAGACCGCCGATCGGGCAAAACGCTCACGGCAAGCGACCAAAGGCAAGATCCGGGCGGCCAGTCTCGGCCACGCGCCTTGGGTTGGGCGGCGCCCTGCCCCTATAATCAAGATACTTTGTTTGTGGAGTCCGTTATGCCGAATCTACGCCTCGCCGACCTGACCGCCGAAATCGAAGCCAACGTGCGCCGTGCGTTGCTCGAAGACATCGGCGGTGGCGACATCACTGCCCAGTTGATCCCCGCCGAGCGCCTGGCCAAGGCCACCATCATTACCCGCGACGCGGCGACCATCGCCGGTACGGCCTGGGTCGATGCGGTGTTTCGCCAGCTCGACCCACGGGTGGCCGTGCATTGGCAGGTACGCGACGGCGAACGGGTACAGCCGAACCAGCCGCTGTTCCATCTGGAAGGCCCGGCGCGTTCGTTGCTCAGCGGCGAACGTTGCGCCCTGAATTTCCTCCAACTGCTGTCCGGGGTCGCGACCCATGCGCGTTATTACGCCGATCAGGTCGCCGATACCCCGGTCAAGTTGCTGGATACCCGCAAGACCTTGCCGGGTTTGCGCCTGGCGCAGAAGTACGCGGTTACCTGTGGTGGCTGTCATAACCATCGGATTGGCTTGTACGACGCGTTCCTGATCAAGGAAAACCATATCGCCGCGTGCGGCGGGATCGCCCAGGCGATCAGCGCGGCGCACAAGATCGCACCGGGCAAGCCGGTGGAGATCGAGGTGGAAAGTCTTGCCGAGCTCAAGGAAGCGCTGGCGGCGGGGGCGGATATCATCATGCTCGATGAGTTGAGCCTGGACGATATGCGCGAAGCGGTGCGCCTGAATGCCGGCAAGGCGAAGCTGGAAGCCAGCGGCGGGATCAATGAAAGCACCCTGCGGCCGATTGCCGAGACCGGCGTGGACTATATCTCCATTGGTGCGATGACCAAGGATGTGAAGGCGGTGGATCTGTCGATGCGTTTGAGTCTCTGAGAAGAGGCTCAACGCAACGAAAAGCGCCGCGACTCAAGCTCCAGCAACCATTGCTTGGCCGCCAGCCCGCCACCGAACCCGGTCAAACTGCCGTTGCTGCCGATCACCCGATGACAAGGCACGATCACCGGCACCGGATTGCGGCCATTGGCCGCCCCGACTGCCCGTGACGCCTTGGGTCGATTGATCCGCTGGGAAATTTCGCCATAGCTGGTGGTCACGCCGTAAGGAATGGTCACCAGGGCTTGCCAGACGTCTTTCTGGAAGTCCGTGCCGAGCATATTGAGCTTCAGATCGAACTCGACGCGCTCACCGGCAAAGTACTCCTCCAACTGAATACGCACCTGTGCCAGTTTCTCCGGCGCATGCAGCCAGCCGTCCAATGGCGTCTGCGGCCGATAGTCCAGTTCGAAGCGCAGCTCCCGCAGCCCGTCGTCGTCGGCCACCAGCATCATGGGGCCGATGGGCGAAGGGATGATGTCGTAGTAAATCGTGCTTGCTGTCATTTTTGACTCCTGCGTATCGATTCTGCCTCACTCGCCCCGCGCCACAGGTACATCACCGTATAGGCGCGCCACGGACGCCAGTCTTCGGCGAGCAGTTCCAGTGCCTTGGTGCTCAAGGGCGGAACATCCCTGACCACTTCGCGACGCAGGATCAGGTCCGCCGCCGGAAAGGCATCGGGATGATTGAGCGCGCGCATGGCGATGTAGTGCGCGGTCCATTCGCCAATTCCCGGTAAGGCAACCCAGCTTTTGACGAAGTCATTGAGGCGTTGCTCTGTACGAAAACTCACCCGTCCATCCAGTAAAGCCTGGGCGATGCCTTGAATGGTGGCGGTGCGTGTCCTGATCACGCCGATTGAGCCCAGGTCCGCGTCGACCATCTGTTCTGGAGACGGAAACAAGCGATCCAGGCCCGGTGCCGGCGGCGCCTCAATGACAGTGCCGAAGCGGGTCACCAGTCGCGATGCCAGGGTACGTGCCGCCGCCACGCTGACCTGCTGCCCCAACACTGCCCGCACCGAAATCTCGAAACCATCCCAGCCGCCTGGCAGCCGCTGCCCAGGATAGCGCTCAACCAGTGGCGCCAGCACCGGGCTCGCGCCCAGGGTAGCGGCGATAGCCTGGGGGTCGGCGTCCAGGTCGAACATCCGGCGAATCCGTGTGACCACCGGTAGCATCTGGCTGGGCGGGACATTGAACAGTTCGAGCTTCAAGGCATGACCGCCATCGGGCCAGGCGCTGATCTGCAGCCAACTGGGCGATTCGTGGCTGCCGAAGACTCGCCGATAGCCTTGCTCGTCGACCACTTCGATACCCGGCAAGGCGCGACTGGCGAGGAACGCCAATACAGCCTTGAAATCGTAGGGAGGTCGATAACCCAGGCGCAGGACCAACGCGTTGTTGGCATTGGCCAAGGGCTTGCGGCGAAAATCCCGGGGCGGTGCATGGTTGGCTTCGGCAAAGGCCGAGTTGAAGCGACGCAGACTCTGGAAGCCCGAGGCCAGCGCCACTTCGGTGATCGGCAGCGCGGTTTCGGTCAGCAGTTGCTTGGCGAACAACAGGCGCTGGGTGGCATGGACCGCGATAGGTGGAGCGCCAAGGTGTTTGACGAACAGGCGCCGCAGCTGTCGGGCGCCGACATCGAGTCGGGCAGCCAGGTCATCAAGGGACTGTTCGGCGAGAAAACCTTCGTGGATCAGCTTCAGGCCACGGCCGACCAGATGCTCGCCATGCAGCCAGATGGTGTTGCCCGGCGCCAGTTCTGGGCGGCAACGCAGACAGGGTCGAAAACCCAAGGCCTCGGCGGCGGCGGCACTGGGGCAATACTGCACATTCTCGACCTTGGGCGGACGCGCCGGGCAGACGGGGCGGCAGTAGATCCGGGTGCTGAGGACCGCCGTGAAAAAGACCCCGTCAAAGCGCGCGTCGCGGCTCAGGCGGGCCTTCTCACAGATATCGGCCGAGGGGAATGAGGAAGCAATAGTCGTGTTCATGGGCAGAGACTAGCACCGGTGATGGGGCTGTTCTCGCCATTTTCGGACGTGGATGACATGCCGGGTGCAAACCCTCTTTCGGACCACGCACGAACCTTGTAGGAGTCTGGCTTTCCAGTGATGGCGACTCCTGAGAACAACACAGGACTGACCTCCCAATCGCCAGTAAGCTGACATATGGAGTAATAATAATAGTTTGATAAATCAAGACCCTGACACGAAAATCCCAGCGACGTACAAGCCATCACGTCATTCAGGAATTGAAATGGACGTCAAAGACATAGCAGCACTTATCGTCGACCGCCTTGAGAGCTGCCGGGCAGATATCCAGGATCAGTGGAACAATCCGCAAGGCACTCATACACGCCATTTCGTCATCGACGGCCTTCTGCCTGAAGAAATAGCCCTGGAGATTTATGGCGCCTATCCACGCAACGCTGACGGTTTTCTTGACCAGCAATCGTTCCGCGAAAAAAAGAAAACCCTGGCCAACCTGGCTGATCGCCCCCAGATCCTGCGCGATGTCACCTACGCCATGCAGAGCCAAAAGGTGGTTGGCAAGGTGGCCGAACTGGTTGGCGTCGAGAGCCTCATCCCCGATCCGTCCCTTTACGCTGGCGGCCTGTCGATGATGTTCAAGGATAACTTCCTGAACCCTCACATCGACAACAGTCACGACGGTGGTCGAGGCCTCTATCGGCGCCTGAATCTCCTTTATTACGTGACCCCGGGCTGGGTTCTGGAGAATGGTGGAAATTTTGAGCTGTGGGATACAAAGGTCAAGAAACAAAAGACCATCGTTTCCGCGTTCAACCGGCTGGTCGTCATGGACACCAACCGCGACTCCTGGCATTCCGTCAGCAAGGTTGCCGTCGATACCCCGCGCTGCTGTGTGTCCAACTATTACTTCTCGAAGGCCTCGCCTGGTAATGACGACTACTTCCATGTGACTTCATTCAGCGGCCGGCCTGAAGAGCCTGGAAAACGCCTGCTTGGCGTAGTCGACAACCATGTCCGAAACACCCTATCGAAAGTGTTGCAGATTCGCCGCGGCAAGGCGCTCGAAGAGCGCGAGCCTGACTGATTGTCGTGCCTGGGGTGAAAGAGCGGCAAACATACCTCAGCTTGCCGCTTCCAGATCTCGTCCAGCCAGCGGCCTGAACGGAAGCCGGCACCTACTGAGTCACATAGGCCTCCTCTACGTATCCACGGCGGTCCCATGATGTTTCTCGTGAGACCCTGCGGTAATGGGGGTACTTCGCCACTGCCGTTGGTACGTGAACCTGAGGAGTGCCGGCCCAGGGCGAATAGGCTTCCTGGTTGAAGCTGATAAACAACCCGTTCAGACTCTTCACTCCCCAGGCCAGATAGCGGTCGACTTCGGACTCTGGCATTTCCGGCATTGAGTCCTGGTTGATCAACACATTTGGCTGGAAGTCGATTTTTTCCAGGTCAAAATACGGGATCAGTTGAATCGGCGATAACACACCTTCGAGCCGCTCCCCCTCAAGCACCAGCGACTCCGACGCAGCAGAGCCAAGGAAGTAGGACTGCACGAGACCCACCTCAGGCAGATCGACGATCACATACCTGGCGATTCGATCGCCCAGCAACTTTCTCAGCCAGTAGCACGTGCCACCGTACCCTCCACCGATTTCGACAATCTTCAACGGTTCGTCGATGCCCTGGCGATTGATGATCTCTTGAATGCGCTGTGCGGTATAAAGGTGGGAGCATGTTTCGCGAACCAGAAAGCGACCGCCAAACAGGATCCCGCGCGGATCCCCAAAGCGAGGCGCTTCAATTCTGAAACCGAAGTGCGACTCAAGCTTATCCATCAACTGCTCTTCAGTGAAACTCAATCGCCAGTATGCAATCTGCCCTTGTTCATGGGTTTTGGCACGAAGTATACCAAGATGCTCCGCAAGCGTTACAACGGACAACTCAATACCGATGGGTAGATACGCCCAGCGGAAAGCCGCCGAGTCAAATGTAGTACCGTACGAATATCCATTGACCGCTTCCGTGCGAAAAATCTTAGCGTAATGATTTGCGAGCAATTCAGAGTTCTCCGACTCTACCAACTTGCACAATTCACCATAATATTCAAGCCGCAAAACACCCCACATTGACTCTTCTGGGATTAGTTCCTGAGTACCGGAGTCTGTGGCCTTGAGTATCTGGTAGCGTGTAATGATGCGCTTTGAAATGCTCGTATCAGGGAATGACTCTCCGGACAGCTCTGGCTCAAGCTGAATAAGCTTGTTCTGAGATTTTGTAATGAGCCATTCGGGCCTGCGGATCACCCAGGAAGCCGCACTAAAATCGAGATATTTATATCCAAACTTCAGCCATCCCTGCTGAATCCTGAACAATGTCACAGGGTTACTCGCTATCGCCTTGAAGGCGCCGCGCAGAACCTTACCTAAAATACGCATTCAGATGCTTTCCTTGTATTTACTGAAAATTTTAGATTTAGATCAGGCAATCACAAGGAAGAGTAGTCATATTTTATAAAATAGAAAAGCCCGGTATTTATTATCGTCACGCTCTATTGGTTGATATTGCTGTTCCTGGGCATCGCCCTCCGACTTGTCCCTCGCCTCGGCGTCAATGGTTGCGGGAAATCCGGCTCGAAAGCGAGGAAGGTTCGGAATGGCCGAGGCGGGTTCAGATAAACAAATCCCCGCAAGGTTTGGACCTGCGGGGATTATTGGGAAAGGTTGAAACGAGCTGAAAACTGAATATGGTGCCGGAGATAGGAATCGAACCTACGACCTTCGCGTTACGAGTGCGCTGCTCTACCGACTGAGCTACACCGGCGTGGAGCTAAAGCTAGCATCCGATGCCACAGCGGGCAAGCTACTCGGGCTTGATCGCAATCACGCCCTGGACCCAGAAGCGCGGTTGATAATGGCCGCCGTATTGCTGCTGGTAAAGTTTGTCGCGCTCGTCCAGATGGGGAACATCCCGGATCGCCACATAGACCAGGAGCAGCACAGCCGCGCTGCTGATGCCCATCCACGACCAGCGGATAAAAGCGTTGGGTTTGGCCGGCTCGCGCTTCCAGACATGCAACGCCATCAGCCAGCCAACCACCAGCGACAGCCAGAACTGGGAGTACGGCATCACGATCACCCCATCGACCATGGATTGGGTCAGGGCGCCGATCAGGCTGGCGAACAGGCACAGGCGCAGTAGGTCGGTCGGGTCACCGGAAGTCGCGCGCTCGCGGATGAGAGTCAAAGTCGCCCATAGGCCACGTCCTACCAACCCCATGACCAGCAAGGTGGAAGGAACGCCCCATTCGCTGGCCCATTGCAGAATGGCCTGATGTGGGTGGGCGGCAATGGGGTTGTGGATATCGGCGAAATGCATGGGGCCGAAGCCGAGCCAGGGGTGTTCGCGGATCATGTCCCAGGCCTGTTGCCAGAGCGGGCCTCGGTCGGAGAGTGTGGTTGTCAGGCGCTCGCTGGCGGCGTTGCTCATCTCCATACCGAGGTAACCGGCGAGGACACTGAACAACAGCCAGTAGAGCATCACCCCCACCACGACAGCGGGCAACTGCCAGGTGATCCAGCGCCTGCCTGAGTGACCGCAGATGAAGAGCACGCAGGTCGCCCCCCCCATGCCCAGCCAGGTGCCGCGAGTACCACCCGTCACCGCGATCAGCCACCAGAGACTCAGCAGCGAGAAAGTCCAGGCTTGGGCTGAACGCTTGGTGGTAGACAGCAAAAGTGGGAGCGCTAAAAACGGCAGGGTGAAGGTCTGGAACTGGCCGTAGAAGCGTTTGTTGGAGAAGCCGCTGAGAAGCCCACCGGTGTCCAGTATCCCTGTGCCAGCGGCAAACGAACGGAATGCCAGTGTCAGAAAGTCAAAGCTCTTGAAGGCGCAGATAAACACCACGAACAGCAGCAACAGTTGATCAACGGATGCCCCATTGGCTCGACGTGAATGGGCAAAGGCTTCAGCACAGCAGCAACATGCAGCGATCAGAGCGACCTCTGTGAGAGCCCAGAGAGGTTGATGCGCATAGAGGGAAGAGACGATACCTGCCAGTAAGACCAACCCGCAGGCCAGGCGCGCGGGCCGATCGACAAGACCGAACGCATAGGGCATTCGGCAGCAAAGCAGGAAAACCACTGCCGTACTGGTAACGGCGAGTTGCCCAAGACGCTGAAGCGTATTCCCGCCCAGACCGTGCCCAAAGATCATCACCGCAGCGATCAGCAGCGTGAATACCAGCCAAATCTTTGTTCGCCCAGTCCAGGCAGCATTCATTACAACCTCAGAATTTCCATTTCAGGCGGTGTACAGATGCATC